>JAMONX010000022.1 GCA_027066435.1 Campylobacterales bacterium | reverse complement strand
TATCCTTTGGTGATTCCATTTGTAGTAGTTTGAAAATACTTCTCTCATTTTTGCTAAGTGTTCCAACATATTTATAACCTTTTTAGGCTATTAAACTATTTTTATCCTTAGAGTGTCGTGGAGTGAGCGATAAATCAATTTTTTTATTACTTTTATAACTAATAAATTTAATTATTTTAATTTCTCTAATTTCTCCAGTGACAAAAACTTATCTTTGTATAAAATTATTACTTTACTTAAAATTATCAAAAATGCTATTATTCTAATCTATATTTTACAGTCAAAGGATTGCCCATGTCACTACTCTTCAAAAGCTTCATTTTTTTACTTCTTTTATTTTCAACTACCAATGCAATGGTCATCGACACTAGCGATGCATCCAATGGAAATTGCCCAGGGGAGACAATCACACAGATAGATAATTTATCAACCTCTTTTAATGAAAGTGCTACAGGTTCTATGAATGTTGGTTGGGATGTTGATCGTTTACATTTTACTGTTGGGGATGCTGGTCTTATAAAAATTACTCTCTCATCTCCTGATGCACTAACTATCAAAGCTGGTAATGAGTGTAACAGTGAAACATATTTTAGATCTAGTGATAGTATCTCTCATTCACAAGAGTTTAGAGTATCTGCATCTGATGTTGTTGATATCTCTATATTTGATTGGACTACTGGTGGTGGTTATGATTATACTTTGGGTATTGAATTTGTCTCTGATTCTGGGGGAGAAACTCCTCCTCCTGTTCCATCAATTTATGGACTAGAAACTAGACCTACAAACAATGGTAACTGCATCTTTCCAACAAGACCGGGTGACAATAGTGGAAATATTGATGATTTAGTTCTTAGTACTGTAACAGCATTTCCAAATGTGAGCATCTCAAATCCTGTAGGTCTTTACCAGGCTCCAGGGAACAATGATAGATGGTATGCTATAGAGTTAAGTGGAAAAGTTAAAACATTTTTACAAAGTGGTGGTGGTTCAACTGCACTAGATATAACAGATAAAACAATTATGCAAAATGAACAAGGTCTTTTGGGTATGGCATTTCATCCTAACTACCCTACATCACCTTATGTTTTTCTCTCTTATACTGATTTAGATGGTGACACAGTTATATCAAGGTTTACTGTAGAAAATAATGGTCTTGCATTTAGTAAAAGTAGTGAAAAAATCATACTACAAGTAGAACAGCCATATAGCAACCACAATGGTGGTAACATCGCTTTTGGACATGATGGCTACCTATACATAGGTCTGGGTGATGGCGGAAGTGGAAATGATCCACATGATAATGCTCAAAATCTCTCTAAACTCTTAGGCTCAATGCTTCGTATTGATGTAGACAATGGAGATCCATATGCAATTCCAGTAGATAATCCATTTGCAACAAACTCTAAAGCAGTAGATGGCACTTGTAGTGGAGAGTGTCCTGAAATCTTTGCTTGGGGAATTCGTAATCCTTGGAGATGGAGCTTTGATAAAGCAACAGGTTTATTATGGGCTGGAGATGTTGGTCAAAAAGCTTGGGAAGAGATAAATATCATAGAAAAGGGTAAAAATTATGGATGGAGATGCAAAGAAGGTTCACATTTTACAGCTAATGGTTGTACAACAAGTGGCTTTACTGATCCAATCATTGAGTATCCAAACACAGGATATAATGCAGTAACCGGCGGTTATGTATATAGAGGCAATACAATTCCTGCACTAAAAGGTGTTTATCTTTATAGCGATTATGTTACAGGCTCAATCAAAGGATATTTACCAAATAATACAAGTAAAACACTCATAAATAATGGTCCTTATATTGCCTCTTTTGCTGAGGGTAATAATGGAGATCTTTATATTCTCGATGTATGGGCAGGAACTATCAAAAAGATTATAGCAACTGCAGGGGCAAATAGTGGGGTCTCTTTTCCAGAAAAACTTTCACAAACTGGATGTTATCAAAACTTAGAGCCATCAAATGCACTTATCCCTTTTGATGTAAATACACTTTTATGGACTGATAACCTAGATAAACAACGATGGTTAGCGTTGCAAGATGGTACAACTATAACTGTTGATAATGAAACAGGGCAATGGATTTTTCCAATAGGTACTGTAATAATGAAGGATTTTTCCAAAGATGGGAAGATGATTGAGACAAGATTTTTAGCTCGTCATAACGATGGAAATTGGGGTGCTTTTACATATAAATGGAATGACGCAAATACTGATGCAGATCTTGTTGATGTAGCATCTAGTATAAATGAAGATATAGGTGGTCAAATCTGGACATATCCTAGTGAAGCTCAATGTTTTGCTTGTCATACAGTAAGTGCAAATATTGTTTTAGGACCAGAGACTGCACAAATGAATTTAAGTAGAACTTATGAGAGTACAGGAATTTTTGCAAATCAAATAGATACATTTAATCATATAGGTATTTTTAGTCCCACTCTAGAAACAGAGGCTAAAGATTTAGATACTCTACCATCAAAAGATGATACAAATGCCTCACTTCAAAGTAGAGCTAGAGCATACTTGCATAGTAATTGTTCTTATTGTCATATGCCAAACGGGGGAACACCATCATCTATGGATTTTAGGTATTTCAAACCACTATCGCAAACTATGACTTGTAATCAAGAACCATTATCTGGAAACTTTGGGATAGAAGGAGCAAACCTCATCACACCAGGTGATGCTGAAAATTCAATACTCCCATATAGGATGAATACATTAGGAGAAGGCAGAATGCCTCCACTAGGTACACATGTAGTAGACGAAACTGGGGTACAACTGCTGAGTGATTGGATTAACTCTCTCTCAGATTGTAACGATTAGATAGGGTGGCAAACAACTCAAAGGGTATTTAACAATACGCTTTGTTGCCAACCGCTCTTATATTGTGTATTCTTTCTAAATCATTTTCATCAAGATTTAATTTTTTACAAAGAACTCCTGTTTTTAAAACCTTATACTCTTTCTCATTTATCTGTTTTAAACTCTCTATTTGGGATAAAGTTTTTTTAAGTGCTTTAGCCATCTCTTCATCTGTTATATCCATAACTTCTCCTTCTAAAAAAAGATTTTACAATATTTTTCCTAAAGTTACTTAAGTTTTAACTTATTAAAAACTTTTATAAAAGATTGCTTAATCTACTTTGCGTAAAATTGTATCAAGAATACTTGTGCTAAGTACTCTTTTTAAAAAAGTAAAAAGCTTAGTAGGGAAAGTAACTCTATACCTAGCTTTTGGCTTTTTAGACTCTAGTGCGTGAAGTAAAACTTTAAAAACTGCATCTTCTCCTAAAGTAAATGGAACATCAGCTTTACTCTCCAAAGATTTTAACTTCTTTTCATACTCTTTTGAAAAAGTACTATTCGCTCTATCTATATTTTTTATAAACATTGCTAAAGCATTTTTTCTAAAATCACTTCTTATGGGTCCTGGCTCTATCAAAGAAACAAATATATTTTCATCCATCAACTCTAACCTCATCGTATCACTTAGACCTTCAAGTGCATATTTACTAGCATTGTAGGCTCCACGATACCGCATAGAGACAAATCCCAAAACTGAACTATTTTGTATGATTCTACCCTCTGTGTTTTTTCGCATAAAAGGGATGACAAGATTAGTAAGCTCTTGTGTACCAAAAACATTACTCTCAAATTGCTCTGTTAAAACTTTACGACTCAAATCTTCAACGGCTCCTGGTTGTCCATAAGCACCATTGTTAAAAAGAGCATAAAGTTTTCCATCACATCTTTTAATTACTTCTTTGACTGCTTCTTTTATACTTTGACTATCATTCAAATCTAATTTTAATGCTTCTAACCCCTCACTTTGGAGTTTTTTAACATCTTCAAGCTTCCTTGCGGTCGCAAAAACTCTATAACCATTTTTTTGAAGCTCTTTTGCACAATAATAACCTATTCCACTAGAGCAACCAGTTATGAGAATTGACCTATTTTGCATCTTAAGGACAATTCTCCACGCAAACCTCTTTTGTACTGATTATCCCACCGCATCCAACAAAACATTTATCATAAGTTTGACTACAACCACAATTAGCATCACAAATCTCTTTTGTAGCTTTCTCTACCTCCAAACTTAGACTCGGTTTAATAGGACGATAAGGTCTTATAACAGGATATGAATCATACCAAAGGAAACTACGAGGGTAGTAAGACCATCGATATCCATATCCAAAAAATCCATCAAAATAGTATAAATTCATATTAAAATCATACATTCTCATCTCATCAACATATCGTTCTAAACGAGCAACATACTCTCTCTTTTTCTCATCATACCTCTTTTTTGCAACTTTGATAGCTTTGGTTTTACAAATTTCTAAGTTTGCTTCACAAATCTCTTTACAACTGCCATACTGCTTTTGACACTTTGAGATACACTCTTTTCCTTGGGTTGATGAGGGTAATACATGTTCATTTATACTCTTATATTTAGGAGAGCACCCTAAAAAAAACAGCGAACAAAATATAATTAAGATATACTGCATCTTCGACTCCTTACTTATTTTCCATATTTTACCATACTTTTAACAACTTAAATAATTTACAATTTTGCCGATATAAAAATAAAAGGTTTAAAACATGAAAAAAATTATCTATATAACCTCTTTTATCTCTATACTATTTTACACAGGATGCAATGCACCCTCTAACCCGACTGAAGAAGTTATAACTTTAGGTGGTAGTGATAAAATAGATACACTAAATGAAAATAATTTAGATTTAAAAGAGGTACTTGAAGCTACAAAATGGAAAGAGATTATTATAGACTTAGATAAGTTTTATCCAACTGTTATAAGCACTCTAGAGAAAAGCTATCTTATCGATATGTCTTTTGAAAATGGAAAACTCACAGCATATGCAGATTGTCAAAAACTAACCGCAAAATATAAAATAGATAAAAAAGAAATCTCATTTTCCAGAATCAGTTACACTCCAGCTATAGAGCTTGCATCTTGCCAAGAGTCTAAAGACGCAGACCAAGCAGTTAACCAATTTTTAAGTAATACTTTTGAAGCATCTAAGATACAAAAAGATGAGATAATATTTTATTCAGATAATTTTGAAACAGAAATTAGATTAAAACAATAAAAGCAGAGAGTTTATACTCTATGCTTTTTGCTCTGCCACATACTCAGGAGTACAAAAAATTCCACAATGACAAACACCTTTCTCAGGTAGTTCCTCTTCAATAGCAGGTTTACAAGGGCAAGTTCTATCATCCGCACTTTTATGTTTACCAGTTTCAGGATCTTCTATAACCATAAAACATGGACAAAATCTCTTTCCATAAAGAAGTTTATGGCGAGCCAATCCCATTGTCACACCCTCGTTTACATCTTCATTTGGATTATAAACCCAGCCAAATTGTTTATTTACCTTATCAGTAAATTTTTTTGTTTTTTCTAATTCTGTTAAAAATTCCTCAGAATTCATATCTATTTTTTTCATGGTTTTATCTCCTAACATATTTAAACTTCTTAAAATTCTATCATAATTCTTCTATATGCCAAGGTAAACCTTGCATTTCAAGCTCTCGCATAAATGGATCTGGATCAAATTGTTCCATATTATAAATACCTTTTTTCATCCATTTACCTTCAAGTATTAGCTTCGCACCAATCATAGCAGGAACGCCAGTTGTATAACTTACAGCTTGTGCTTTTGTCTCTTTAAAGCACTTTTGATGATCACAAATATTGTAAATATAGATAGATTTTTTAATGCCATCTTTTGTGCCTGTTACTACAACTCCAATATTTGTCTTTCCGTTGGTTCTCTCTCCTAAAGTAGAAGGGTCTGGAAGTAAAGTTTTTAAAAATTGCAAAGGTATAATTTTCTCTCCATTGTGTTCTACTTCTTCAATTCCCAGCATCCCAACATTTTCAAGGCACTTTAAGTGAGAAAGATACTCTTTTGAAAATGTCATAAAAAAGCGAATTCTCTTAAGCCCTTTTATATGTTTTACCAAAGACTCCATCTCTTCGTGGTAAAGAAGATAACTATCTCTTTTACCAATTTGAGGATAGTCCCAAATCATCTTGATTTCCATAGGCTCTGTCTCTATCCACTTCCCATTTTCCCAATATTTTCCTTTTGAGCTAACCTCTCTTAGATTTACTTCCGGATTAAAATTTGTAGCAAATGCATAACCGTGGTCACCATCGTTACAATCAAGTATATCTATCATCTCTATCTCATCAAAATAGTGCTTTTGAGCATATGCACAAAAAACATTTGTAACACCAGGGTCAAAACCACTCCCAAGAAGTGCCATTATATCCGTTTTTTTAAATCTATCATCATATGCCCACTGCTCCTTATACTCAAACTTTGCCTCATCTGGATGCTCATAATTTGCAGTATCAAGATAGTGGATTTTTGTTTTTAAACATGCCTCCATAATAGTAAGGTCTTGAAAAGGAAGAGCGATGTTTAAAACCATATCAGGCTTTACTTTTTGAATTAAAGTTACTAGCTCTTCCACACTATCTGCATCTACCTCTGCTATATCTATATTTTCCTCTCCTACCTCATCTTGTAGCTCTTTGCATCTTGAAAGCGTTCTACTTGCTAAAGTTATTTTTTTAAAAAAATCTCTATTTTGCACACATTTATGAACTACAACCCGACCAACTCCACCTGCTCCAATTATTAAAATATTTGCCATACTTAAACCTCAAAAAAATTTATGAAAGATTATAGCAAATTTGTAACGATTTGAAATTTTTATATATAAAAAGGTAAAAGATATAGACAAAAGACAAGAAAAATAGTATAGTTGGAACAGAACTTGATTTAAAAGGCAACTATTTATGAAAAATATACTTATAATTTTTATATCAACTATACTCTTTTGGGGATGTGGTGGAGATAGTAATGTAGATTCAACAAAAATTTCTGCTACAAAAAATGATATAGTAACCATGACAAGCACAGATACGAACATAGATATCGAGTATGTAAACACCGTAGGTTTACACGGATATGCACTAGATATCGCACTATCAGACGATGGAGAGTTTGCATATATTGCAAGTGGAGATAGAGGCTTAGAGGTTTTAGATATCTCAGACCCTTCAAAAGCAAAATTGATAGGTACTTATGACTCTTATGGATATGTAAACCATGTTGAAGTAGTTGGAGATACCGCCTATGTTTCATACCTCGCACAATCTTGGGAAAGTTATGAACAGATAAATGCATATAATATCTCAAATCCTTATAACACAGAGTATCTAGGCTACAAAGAGGGCTTTATAAATAACAATAATACAACAATTGAAACAGATGATAGACTCTACTATCTAATAGCGAATGAACTCCATATCAAGAGTAAAACAGATGAAGATAATCAAGCAAGTTTTACCCTATATGAACCATATGCAATTGCTGTAAAAGATAGTTATATATTTGTAGCAAATGGAAAAGAGGGAATAACAATACTAAAAACTAAATAAACCGTAAACATTTTTTAGTTATCCTCTTTTTTAAAAAAGAGGATAAATGAACCTACTTGTTTCATCTTTAGAACCATCAGCAAACTTGCATCTTGAGCCGATATTAAAAGAGCTAAAAAACTGCAATCTTAGCGGTATCTATGATGAAAAGTTTGGTACGCCTTTATATAAATCTAGTGAATTCTCAGTCATGGGTATTCTTGATGTTTTGCCAAAAATTTTTAAAGCAAAAGAGGCGATAAAAGAGATGGTCTTTTTGAGTGAAAGTGTAGATACTGTACTTCTTATCGATTCTCCAGCTTTTAATCTCCCTTTGGCAAAAGCGATAAAGAAGAGATATCCAAAAAAAAAGATACTCTACTATATCCTCCCAAAAGTGTGGGCATGGAAAAAAGGACGAGTTAAAAAAGTTGAAGCTTATTGTGATGTTCTTGCTTCAATATTTCCTTTTGAAGATAAGTTTTATAACAAAAGCACCTATGTTGGAAATCCTCTCTTAGATGAGATAAGTGAGTTTAAAGACCCAACAAAACATTTTAATAGAGTCTCATTTTTACCTGGAAGTCGAAAAAGTGAGATAAAAAAACTGATGCCTGTTTTTAGAGAACTCTCTTTGAGTATAGACGCAAAAAAGAGTATCATCATACCTAAGTTTTTTCAAGAAGAAGATATAGAAAATATCTACGGAGATTTAAACGGTTTTGACATATCGTATGAAATGCAAAACTCTCTAAGCCAAAGTGACTTTGCTTTTGTATGCTCAGGCACAGCAACTCTTGAAGCCGCACTCATAGGAACACCATTTGTACTAGCTTTTAAAGCTAAAAAACTTGACTATTTTATCGGAAGAAGATTTGTGAAACTCTCCCATGTTGGATTAGCAAATATCATAATGGACTTTGAAGGAAAAGATGAAGTACATCAAGAGTTTCTGCAAGATGAAGTTACGGTTGAAAATTTATTAAGTGCTTATGAAAGTTTTAATAAGAAAAAGTTTTATCAAAATGCAAAAGAGCTTAGAAATATTCTAAAAAATGGAAGTGTTAAAAATATTATAAAGTTAATTTAATTTTTATGAGATAAAATGTATCTTAAATAATTTTCAAAGGAAAAACAGATGAAAAAATCAATTTTAACATTAGGTCTAGCAGGATCACTCATAATAGTTACTACAGGATGTGGTGGAGGGGATGATAAAAAAGAGCCAACAGCAGAAGAAGTTACTTTAGAATTTAAAACATCTGGAGATTATGATTTAAGTCAATATATCGCTCCCACAGAAAATAAGACGAATATCTATATAGAGAAAACTTATAAAGATAATCAAGGTGGAAAAAACTATGGTGACCCAGATTCAACATTTCCAACAACTAGATTTGACATTAATGAAACTACAATAAAACAATATGACAGCGATGATACAAATACTACATACACTATATTAGATGATAGAATAAAATTACTTAACAAAAATGATACAATTAGATATGCAAATATAGGCGATTATACTTCTAAAATTCTTATAAAAACAGATACTAACGGTAATAATTTAAATATGAGTTCACTTTGTAAACTTAACAAATATATTGAGTCAAAAGAAATCAACGATAACATATACACTGATATTGTAGAGATTACCTGTGTAACAAAATTTAATAGTACAGGGAAAACTAATGGTATAGATTCTTCAGTAACTAGAGACGGTACAAGAACTTATAATCTAGCAAAAGAAATAGGTGAAATTAGTGCAATACAAGAAGATTGTGAAACTACAGTATTTAACGGTATACAAAGTAGCAATTGCAAAAAAACTGTAACAGAAATTACGAACATTAATTAATATTACTCATAAAGGAAAATTTCATGGATAAACAACCTATAACTATTTATGGACGACAAAAACTTGGACAAGAACTCCATGATTTAAAGATGGTTCAAAGACCACAAACTGTTCAAGAGATAGATACAGCAAGAGAGCATGGTGATTTGAAAGAAAATGCAGAGTATCACGCAGCTAGAGAAAAACTTCGTTTTATTGAATCTCGTATGGCGGAACTTGGGGATCTTTATGACTCTGTTCAAGAGATAGACCCTTCTAAATTTGCTCATAACAGAGTAATGTTTGGTTCAACTATCACAGTTGAAAATATTGATACACAGGAGAAAGCAACATACACCATTGTAGGAACTTATGAGAGCAATCCTGATATCGGGCTTATCTCTTCTGTCTCACCGCTAGCTAGACAACTGATGGGAAAAGAGGAAGAAGATGAAGTTGTTGTAAAACTTCCCTCTGGTGAGGTTATTTATGAAATTTTATCTATCTGCTATAAAGAGATAAAGTTTTAACTATGACAAATGTTGCAATAGTAGGAGTTAGTGGCTATACTGGATTAGAGCTTTTAAAAATTCTTATCCATCATCCAAAATTCAACATCACTTATGTTGCAAACAGTAGTGGGGAAAAGTCTATTTTAGATTTACATCCCTCTCTTTGTGGTATTTTTGAAGCTCCAGTTATGATTGCAGATGCAAAAGAGATAGCAAAGTGTGCTAAACTTGCATTTTTAGCTCTTCCTCATCGTTCTTCAATGGGATTTGCAAAAGAGCTTTTAGATTTAGGGGTAAAGGTAGTTGACTTATCTGCTGATTATCGATTAGAGCTTGAAACTTATGAACAACATTATTGTCCCCATATTGATAAGAAGAATCTAAAAAAAGCTATATATGGACTTCCTGAAATGTATAGAGAGGAAATTAAAAAAAGCTCTCTTGTCGCAAACCCTGGATGCTACCCTACTGCTTCTATTTTAGCACTATTACCATTTGTTGATATGATAGATGAAAATTATCCAATTTTTATAGATGCAAAAAGTGGAGTTACAGGGGCTGGGAAAAAATGCTCAAATAATACTCACTTCGTATCAATAAATGAAAACATCTTTGCTTATAATCCTTTCAAGCATCGCCATGAACCTGAGATTGTTGAAAAGCTTTATAAAAAAAGTGGCAAAATTTTTGACATCAACTTTGTTCCACATCTCATACCTGCAAGTAGAGGTGAGATGATAGATGCATATATGTTGATAAAAGAGGATATTGACCCAATTAAGATTTTAAAAGCATATTATAAAAATGAGCCATTTATTCGTATCTTTGATAAGCCTGTAGATATCAAATCATGTTCAGGGACAAACTTTTGTGATATTTTTGCAAAGTGTCAAGATAAAAAACTCTATATAAATAGTACAATTGACAATATCCTTCGTGGCTCTTCATCACAAGCCATCGCAAATGCAAACCTTATGTGCGGTTATGATGAAAGTCTTGCAATTCCTACAATCGCTTATGTTCCATAATGGAGATAAAAGAGGGAGCTATTTTCATAAGTGACGCTCATGAGAATGAAAAAAGAGACTATTTTTTACAATTCTTAAAAACTTTAGATAATAATGAGATAAAAACTCCTCAACTCTTTTTGATGGGTGATATCTTTGATCTTTTGATTTTTGAAATCTCTTACACAAAATCACTTTTCAAAGAGCATATCCACCTTATAAATAATCTTTCACAAAAAATAGAAATTTTCTATTTTGAAGGAAACCATGACTTCAATCTCCAAAAACTTTTCCCAAAAGTAAAAGTCTTTCCCATTTCGGCTCAACCTACTCTTCTTAATTTTCAAGGAAAAAAGATATTTCTCTCGCACGGAGACTTATACCAAGGTAGAAAATACACTTTTTTTACAACAATAATTAGAAACTCATATCTTCTAAAATGCTTAAATCTAATCGATAAAACAACTAAAAATTCTATCTCAAAAAGGATCTTTGCATCTCAATTAAATAAAAAGCTCTGTAGAAAAATAGAAAACTTTCATAAATTCGTTAAACAAAAACTACAAAAGTACGATATAGGAGTAACAAAAATTGATTTTATCTATGAAGGACACTATCACCAAAACAAAGAATTTGTTTTTGAAAAGCTCAAATACAAGAATTTCGGCAGTTTTGCTTGTGATAAAAGTTACCATAAAATAACCTTCAAGGATGAAATCAGTTTTCAGCAATTTATCATAAAGGGTTAACATGAGCGATGATAACGTCCTAAAAGTCGGAAACAATGAGATGGAACTTGTAGATTTTAGAATCTTAAAAGAGTCAAAAGGGAAGGTTTATGAAGGTATTTATGGCGTAAATGTTGCAAAGGTAAGGGAGATTATAAAACTTCCAAATCTTACACAACTTCCAGATGCACCAAAGTATATAGATGGAATTTTTGACCTTCGAGGTGTTGTAATTCCTGTAGTTAATCTTGCAAAATGGATGAATATAAAAACTCCTAAAAAAAAGAAAATACAACTAAGAGTAATTATCACAGAGTTTAACAATGTAATGATAGGTTTTGCGGTACACGAAGCAAAGAGAATTAGAAGAATCTCTTGGTCAGATATAGAGTCTGCTTCATTTGCATCAAGTGGTCAAGGTGCTTTTGATAAAACAAAAATCACAGGTGTTACAAAGATAGAAAATGATGAAGTACTTTTGATTTTAGATCTTGAAAGCATCATAGAAGAGTTGGGATTTTATACACCTACTACAGAGTTAGAAACTGGAGTAATAGAACAATTTAAAGGAACAGCACTCATACTTGATGATAGCTCAACCGCTAGAAGAATTGTAAAAGAAGCTATGCAAAAAATGGGCTTTAATGTTGTTGAAGCACAAGATGGGGTAGATGGCTTAGAGAAATTAAGTGAATTAATTACAATTTTTGGTGACACTATAGAGGAAGAACTTAAAATCATTATAAGTGATGTTGAGATGCCACAAATGGATGGATTTCACTTTGCTTCACATGTAAAGAAGGATGAGAGAACAAAAAATATTCCACTTGTATTTAACTCTTCTATAAGTGATCATTTTAGTGATATAAGAGGAGAAGAGGCAGGGGCAGATGCATATCTTACAAAGTTTGATGCATCTATATTTTATACAGAAGTTGCAAAAGCAATTCACTCAAAAAATAGACAACCTATGGTTGAAATAGCTTAAAAGGGAAAAAGAATGGATGATTTACAAGAGATTTTAGAAGACTTTTTAGTAGAAGCTTTTGAACTAATAGAGCAGATGGATCAAGACTTAGTTGAGTTGGAGTCGCATCCTGAAGATTTAGAGCTTTTAAATGGAATTTTTAGAGTTGCACATACAGTTAAAGGTTCAAGCTCATTTTTGAACTTTGATATATTAACAAAGCTCACACATCATATGGAAGATGTACTTAACAAAGCAAGAAAAGATGAACTAAAAATTACACCAGATATTATGGATGTAGTTTTAAAGTCAGTTGATATGATGAAAGCTCTTTTGGAAGCTATAAAAGAGTCAGGGACAGATGCAGATTGTGGAATTGAGATAGAAGAGATTTGTGCAAAGTTTGACGCAATATCAAGTGGAAAAGTGGTAGAGACCAAAGAGATTCCTGAAGTTATAGAAAAAGAAGAAGCTCCTGAAGCAAATATGGAAGATATGAGTGATGAAGAGGTTGCAAAAGAGATTGAAAGACTTCTTGCTCAAAAAATGGAAGAAAAACTTGCAAAAAAAGCAAAAAAGACAACTAAAACTAATATCACAACAGAATCAGCTGCAGAACAATTAAAAGAGGTAAAAGCAAAAACTTCAACAAAAGAGACAGTTAAACCAATAGCTAAAAAAACACCATCAACTCCAGAACAAACTATACGAGTTGAAGTCAATAGACTTGACCACTTAATGAATCTTATTGGTGAGCTTGTACTTGGCAAAAATAGATTATTAAAAATTTATGATGATGTTGAAGAGAGATATGAAGGAGAAAAATTCTTAGAAGAGTTAAACCAAGTTGTATCATCTGTCTCACTTGTAACAACAGACCTTCAAATCGCCGTTATGAAAACTAGGATGCTTCCTGTTGCTAAAGTATTTAATAAATTTCCAAGACTTGTTCGTGATTTATCTCGTGATTTGGAAAAAGATATTGAGCTTGTCCTCACAGGTGAAGAGACTGAACTTGATAAATCAATTGTAGAAGAGATTAGTGATCCACTAGTGCATATGATTAGAAACTCTTGTGACCATGGTATTGAAACTCCAGCCATAAGAAAAGCTGCAGGTAAAAGTGAAAAAGGTACAGTAAATCTAAAAGCATATAACGAAGGAAATCAAATTGTTATAGAGATAAAAGATGATGGTGCAGGAATGGATTCTGAATTTCTTAAGATGAAAGCACTAGAAAAAGGTATTATCACGGAAAGAGAAGCAGATTTACTTTCAGATAAAGAGGCTTATGGACTTATCTTTAAACCAGGTTTTTCAACAGCAGCTAAAGTTACAGGAGTCTCTGGGCGAGGTGTTGGGATGGATGTTGTTAAGACAAATATCGAAAAACTAAACGGAATCATTGATATAGATAGTGAGCTAGGAAAAGGTTCAACTTTTAAATTAAAAATCCCTTTAACACTAGCAATTATGCAAGCACTTCTTGTTTCAACGCAAGAGGAGTATTTTGCTATTCCATTATCATCAGTTTTAGAGACTGTTAGAATTTCTATGGATGAAGTTTATACGATTGAAGGGAAAAATGTACTTCGTCTTAGAAATGAAATTCTATCACTTGTAAGACTTTCTGACCTATTTGGAGTTAAACAAATATTTGATAGTGGAGAACATGCATATGTCATTATCATCGGTTTAGCTGAGAGTAAGATGGGTATCATAGTAGATGGACTCGTAGGTCAAGAAGAGATAGTTATAAAATCAATGGGTGACTATCTACAAGGAATTGATGGAATCGCAGGTGCTACAATCAGAGGTGACGGTGGTGTTACTCTCATCGCTGATGTTGCTGCTATGATGCATCTAGCAAAAGATATAAAGGTAGATCTCACACAACAAGCGACAAATAGTGTTTCACAAAGCAAAAGTAGCCCAAGTGACTATAATGTACTTATAGTGGATGATAGTAAAACAGACAGAACAATTATGAGAAAATCTTTAGCACCTCTTGGGGTTACATTAACTGAAGCAACAAATGGTGTAGAAGCTCTAAATATTCTAAAAGCAAATGAGATTTCATTTGACGCAGTACTTGTAGATATTGAGATGCCACAGATGGATGGCTATACACTAGCTAGTGAAATTCGTAAATATTCAAAATATAGAAATTTACCACTCTTAGCAGTAACTTCAAGAACATCAAAGTCTGATCGTCTTAGAGGAGTGGAAGTAGGAATGACAGAGTATATAACAAAACCTTACTCCCCAGAATACCTACTAAGTGCTGTAAGTAAAAATATAAAATTACCAGTGGAGGCATAAGATGAGTATACAATTAGAAGAGGTTTTAAAAAACCAAAAAGGTCAAATAAATGGCGAAGTTGGAAATGACATACATGAAGAGAATATCACACAATTAGTAGGTTTTATAGTTGGAGATGAAGAGTATGCGATACCAATTTTAAATATACAAGAGATAATCAAACCTATAGAGTATACTAGAGTTCCAAGCACTCCAGAGTATGTTCTTGGTGCTTTTAATTTGAGAGGAAATGTTATACCTCTTATAGATTTAAGAAAAAAGTTTCATCTAGCTTCAAGAAACCAAAATAATGAAACAAGATATATAGTCATGAAAGAGGGAGAAAATATAGCTGGCTTTGTCATCGATAAACTCACAGAAGCAATAAGACTAAAAGAGAGTCAAATCGAACCAGCTCCCGAAACTATTTCAAGAGAAAAAGGGATGATTAGCGGTATTGGGAAAAGAGCGGATAGCATCTTGACTATTTTAAAAGTTGATATGCTTTTAAAGAGAGATTTTTAAAAACCTCTATCTTCTGCTGTCAATAATTTTCTTAGCTAAAGCAAAGTTATTGGCAGCCATCAGATGCATCTTAGGATGCAAATCATAAATCTCTTCAAAAGCTTTGATACTAAGTTCCAACCCTACTCTATCTTGTGCTTCATTTGAGATTTCTTTTGCATTAAAAAGTTTTTCACTCCAACTCTTTGGTACATCAACACCTGGAACATGAGATGTTAGAAACTGGGCAGTTCTAAGCTTTGTGATTGGGAAAAAACCCAAAATCAATTCGGCATCTTTTGATTTATCTCCTGCTTCAATCTTGGCTTTTTGAAAAAGCTCCAAAAGCATTTTTGCATTTTCCAAACTATATACAGGCTGAGTTATGATACCAAGTGCTCCGTGTTCTAGTTTTAACTTCATCTTTTTTTGTAGGTTTTTAGGATTTCTAGCAAAGGCATTTGCCACAGCAAAAGGGTAAATTGGTTTGGGTCTAACTTCAAGCGGTTTTCCTGCAAAATCAATCCCACCATTAAAACATTTGATGATATCTAATAAAAGTGTGCTATTACCCTCAAATACTCCTTTGGCTTTAGGTTGATCACTCATAGACGCTGGATCCCCAGTAAGAGCCAAAATTGCTCTTATATCTACATCATTTGCACCAAGAAGACCAGATTGTAAAGCTATTTTATTTCTATCTCTCATAGATATTGTAGCAATTGTTGGTTTTTTAAAAGCATTTTGAAGCTTTAAAGATGCAAACAGAGAACTATACTTCATCTTTGCAAGTGGCGAGTCTGTTACTGAGAAACCATCTACCTTTTTATGAAGTCCTAAATCTTTAATTCGCTCTATAATTGGATCAAAGGTTGCAGAGTGTTTTGGAGTAGTTTCAAGTGTTAAAAAGCTCTTATTTTTTAATTTTTCTATAAATGATTCAAACATTTAAACATTATATCAAAAAAATTTGGGAAAAGAGATTTTAAATCATCTTAGATTCACATAATAAGCGAATACCCTACAAGTGATAGTTGGGAGTATCTACTAGAAGAGTTAGATACACTTAATCAATCATAACAAAGCATTAAGGGTAAAAAATGGCATATATCCAACTAA
>JAMONX010000021.1 GCA_027066435.1 Campylobacterales bacterium | reverse complement strand
GGGCGATTGCATTTCGTGGGCAAGAGGGTTCTAATCCACTTTTGGATCTAAATGTAAATTATGAAGAGATAGAAGATATTGTCATCATGATAGCAATCGGCGGAGATAAAAATAGACCAAAATTAGTTTTTTCTTCAAAACCTATGATGAGTAAAAAAGATATATTTTCATATCTTCTTTTTGGTATGAGTGTAAGTGAAAGTGATGGAGCTGCTACAAGTGCAAACAAAGCTGCTGAGAAGATATTTGGCAGGGCAATTGCTAAAGATTTGGCAAGAGAGTTAAATCTTGATAGGTTAGATATGAACAGAAATACTCTCGGTGGAATTGATGTAAAAGCTGGTAAAAAAATAAATCGAAAAAGTATTATCTACTACCAAAACAGATCAAATGAGAGTTCACTTTTGTATGAGAGAAAAATCTCAGATAAGTGGAGTACGGAGATAGAGGTTGGAAAGCAGGGGCAGGGGGTTGATTTGTTTTATAGGAAGGGGTATAAGTAGATTTGTTTTTTTTTAGAGAGGTTGGGTGGTAAGGGAGTTAAAAAAGAGTTTTGGCTTTGTCATATTTTGTTGATTTTCTTGAAAGAAGTCAAATAATATTTTAATTTGGAATATTATTCGGTATGAGAAGGACATTTTTGTGTTTTTTAAATATTGAATTTAATGGATGTTTAAGATATAATGTTCGGATATTAATATAGTTGTATCACAGCAATAATTTTAAATAAATATAAGGGTTAGAATGAATGATTATAAAATAGATTTATCAGTATCTGAAAAATATTTTTCATATAATAATATAATACAAGTCGATAAACAGTCTAATACTGATTTATACGAAGAGGTTTATAAACTTGCAAAATATTTCAAAGAAGAACTTAACTATGATCGTGTGCCCTTTTGTCCCCATGGTCAATTATCTGAAAAATACAAAGTTTTATTATTTACAGAACAAGCTTTAGATAAATATAAAAAAGAACCAATGCCATATCGTATATATGGAGCTTGTCTATTTTCTATACAAGAATTTACACAAGATGATGATTACTTTGTACTTAAATGGATTTGGATTCATCCATTTTTTCGAAATAGGGGAAATCTTAAAAAAAATTGGGAGCAAATGGAAGAAAAATTTGGTAACTTTTTAATTGAAACCCCAATATCTAATGATATGAAAGGTTTTTTAAAAAATATTAATTCTAAATATGAACATATAGAGATATAGATACAACAAGACATAGTAGCCAATAAATTACCTAGATGCAATTTATTGGCTGTTGTTCTCTTACAAAGTTCTATTGTTATTATGATAGCAAAGAGAAAAGTTAAGATGGAAGTCGAAAATATCATTATAGTTTTGACTAAATTATGGAAGACCGCCATTTTTTAAAAAAAGTAGCACAAAAATAAATTTCACCGTAAGGAAATATATTATGATAAAAAAAGTTTTAACAATTTTAGTTATTTGTTGTACCATAAATTTAAATGCTGGAGATTGGGAAAAAGCTTTAAAAATAACAAATGATGGGGACTATTTTAAAGCAAGTAAATTATGGAGTAAAATTTGTGATGATGGTGAAATGGGTGGGTGTTATAATCTTGCTCTTTTATATATTAATGGAAAAGGTGTAAAACAAAATTATTTTAAAGCAAAAGAACTTTATACCAAAGCTTGTGATGGTGGTTTTATGAATGGATGTTCGAGTCTTGCTCTTTTATATATTGATGGAAAAGGTGTAAAACAAAATTATTTTAAAGCAAAAGAACTTTATACCAAAGCTTGTGATGGTGGTTTTATGAATGGATGTTCGAGTCTTGGTTATTTATATGATAAGGGACAAGGTATAAAACAAAATTATTTTAAAGCAAAAGAACTTTATACCAAAGGATGCAAGGGTAGTGATATGTTTGGATGCTATAAACTTGGTTATTTATACTATAAGGGAAAAGGTGTAAAACAAAATTATTTCAAAGCAAAAGAACTTTACACTAAAGTTTGTGATGTTGGTAATGCACTTGGATGTCTTAGTCTAGCTGGATTATATGTTCTTGGGCAAGGTGTAAAACAAAACTCTTTTAAAGCAAAAGAACTTTATGGTAAAGCCTGTGATGGTGGTATAGAACTGGGATGTAAATCTTATGCGACTCTAAATGAGGAAGGATATTAGAAACCACAACAATGAAAGATCTTGGGTGGAAAGGGGTCAGGGTTGGGGTTTGCAGTTTAAGCTCTTTCAAAGTACAATAAACTATCCTACTTTTATTCCGATACAAGTCTATAAAGTTCCTTCTTCTGAGCTTGTATAGTAACTCCAATTTTTTCCTTACTCCAAATATCAATCATTGAAGTAGTAACTGTTTCTAAAGCAGTTTTAACTATAGATTCACTTGTTTTTGATACCATTGCTCCAACTGATAATAATAGGCTTGTAGAGAGAAAAGGGGTCAGGGTTTGACTTTTGACTAAATTTTTGCTACAATCTCTCAAATAGGAGAAATTCATGGCAAGACGACCAAGAGTAGAGAATGCAGGTTTTCATCATATCTATAATCGTGGTGTTGAGAGACGAGTTGTATTTTCAGAGCCAAAAGATAAAGAGAAGTTTTTAGATATTGTTTGCGAAGTATCAGAGCATTATGATTTTATCATACATGAGTATGTTATCATGGACAATCATTATCATCTACTTCTTGAAAACCAGAGAGAAAACTTATCAGCAGGAATGAGACAGATAAACTCTACCTATGCACAATACTTTAACAAAAAACAAAAAAGAGTTGGTCATCTTTGGCAAGGTCGCTTTAAATCATGGTATGTATTTGATGAAAAATATCTCTTTACACTTTTTAAATATTTGGAATTAAACCCAATAGAAGCAAACATAACCAAAAAAGTTGGAGAGTTTAGATACACAGTTGTACATGATATATTACACAATCGACTTAGAGTTTGCATGAGAGATAGTTTTGTACTAAAATGGTTTGACAGTACAAGTGAACTTTTAAAATCACTAGATATAAAGATGACCGAAGAAGAGTTTGAAAAGATAGAGCAGTTTCAAAAAGAGTCAACAGCCTACAAAAGAGAACCAAAAAAGTTTATACAAAAATTAGAACTCAAAGATTATTTTAAAAAAGATTTATCAAAAACTAAAAGAGATATACAGATACAAAAAGCTACCAAAGATGGATTTACACAGAGTGAAGTTGCTAGGTTTTTAGGGTTGTCTGTTTCAGGAGTTTCTAGGATTTTAAAGAAGTTAAGAGTCAAATCCTGACTCTTATTTTCCACTAAAATTTTAAAGCTTTATTATCCATATAAAAATATTGCTATTTAGCAATATCTATGTTATAATAAATTTATGAAAAAAACTAAATTTGAATGGGATGAAAATAAAAATTTCATAAACAAAGATAAACACAATGTTTCGTTTGAAAAGGCACAGTATGCTTTTCAAGATGTTGATCGTGTTATCGCTGAAGATATCGATCATTCAAGTGGTGAAAAAAGATACTTTTGCTTTGGTGAGGTTGATGGTAGTATATTGACTGTAAGATTTACTTACAGAGATAATATTATCAGAATATTTGGTGCAGGTTATTTGAGAAAAGGAAAAAAAGCTTATGAAAAAAACAATTAAATATACAGATGGTGAAATAGGAAAAATAAATATTATAGAAGATTTTTTACCATCACCACAAGAGTTAGCATTTAAAGGTGAAAATACAAA
>JAMONX010000020.1 GCA_027066435.1 Campylobacterales bacterium | reverse complement strand
CCATCGGAAAAAATAAAATCATACCCAAAGTTAGTCCAAATAAAACCATAGAGGGTTTTGTTGGTGCATTTGTGAGTATATCTGTTTTGGCAATGCTTTTCTCTTTTTTGACACCTTTTTCACTTTTAGAAGCTTTAATCGCTGGAATGATTATAAGTTTGGCTGGTTTTATAGGTGATGTAGTTATCTCCATGATAAAGCGAGATATTGGTGTTAAAGATAGTGGAGAGCTTCTTCCAGGACACGGAGGCATACTTGATAGAGTAGATAGTTTGACTTATACAGCACCGCTGTTTTTTCACTATGTCTATTATCTATATTATTAGGAAGATGCTATGTTAAAAAAGATATTTTTTGCACTATTTATTCGTCCTATTGTTTTACTAGTGGCAGGTGTACATGTTAAAAATAGAGAAAATATCCCGCCAAAAGGTCCTTGTATCATCGTTGCAAATCACAACAGCCATCTTGATACGATGGTGCTTATGAGTCTGTTTCCTCTATCTTGCATAAATCAAGTAAGACCTGTAGCAGCGGCTGATTATTTTCTTAAAAATAGGTTTTTTTCTTGGTTTTCAAGAGAGGTTATTGGCATAATTCCAATTAAACGAAAACCAAAAAAAGGTGAAGGTCATCCACTATTAGAGGTACAAAATGCATTAAAAAATAAAGAGATTATCATACTGTTTCCTGAGGGTAGTCGTGGTGAACCTGAAGAGATGGCAAATTTTAAATCAGGGATTTCTCATTTGGTAAAAGATTTTCCTGATGTGCCAATTGTTCCTATTTATATTTATGGTGCAGGCAAAAGTCTCCCTAAAGGAGAAGCTCTTTTTGTGCCATTTATCATCGATGTTACTATCTCAAAACCAATCTATTATGAGAATGAGAGTAATCAAGAGTTTGCAACTCGTTTAGAGATGGAGATAAGAAAATTACAAAAATACAGTCAAGAAAAAGAGGAATGAAAATTCAAATATATCACTCAATCACCTGCAATAATCTTTTTGACATCATCAAGACCAAGTGCATTACCACCAACTCCCCAATGACCACTTTTTACCTCATTTATTACCACCCAAGTAACACCTCTAAGCTTCTCACTTGTCACCTCTGTGACAGCATCTGTAATCTTTTGGATTAACTCTTCAGACTGAGTTTGTGTAAGTTCATTTTCAAATACTTTTACTTCAACCAATGGCATATCTCTCTCCTTATTTTTTAAGATAATAGAATTATATCATTCTAAAAACTATTTTTCATTCACTTAGATTCATTTTTTCTTAGTTTACTTTCAAAAAAGCCCTAAATTATGATATTCTATCAAACTCAGGTTAGCAATAAAACTAATCAAGAGTTTGCCATTCATTTAGAAACAGAGATAAAAAATTGTAAAAATTATATCTTAAAGGAGAGGGATGAAAACCAAAACAGGAGTATTCAAAAGTTTTGATGATAGTGAGCTATTTTATAGAGAGTGGGAACAAGAAGATAAATCAAATGGCAGAATTTTAATCATCTTGCATCGTGGACATGAGCATTCACAAAGGCTTGAAGATATAGCAAAAAAGCCAGAGTTTGCAGGATATAAAATCTACTCTTATGACAATAGAGGACACGGAGAGACAAAAACCAAAGCTACTTATGAGTTTATGGATTTGGTGAGAGATTTGGATATTTTTGTCGATTTTGTTTGTAAAAAAGAGCAAAAAAGCCAAGAAGATATTTTTATTATTGCCAACTCTGTAGCAGGTGTAACAGCTTCAACTTGGATACATGATTTTGCACCAAAAGTAAAAGGTGTGGCTCTTATAGCTCCAGCTTTTAAGATAAAGCTATATTTTCCTTTTGCAAAAGAGTTTTTAAAACTAGCAATCAAATTTAAACCAAAACTAAATATCAAATCATATGTCAAATCAAAATTTTTAACACACAACAAAAGTGAACAAAACCGTTACGATAATGACCCACTTATCACCCCAAATATACCAGCAAGACAACTTACGACACTGCTTGATAGTGCCAAGAGAGTGGTAGATGATGCATATCTCATAGCAACACCGATGTTAATTTTATCTGCAACAGATGATTATGTAGTAGATAACAAAACTCAAGGGGATTTTTATGCAAATCTCTCTTCATCTCTTAAACATTTTGTGAAGTTAGATGGCTTTTATCACGGTATTTTATATGAAAATGAACATCAAAAAGCTATCGATGAAATTGCTTTATTTATGAAAAAGTGTTTTCAGCAAAAACCAAAACTAATCGTTGATGAGATGGTAAAACTTACACAAAAGGAGCAAGATAAAATAGCTTTTGGAACACTACCTATTTACAAAGAGTTAAATTACTATATTCAAAGCCAGATGATAAAACGGTTAGGTTTTTTAAGTGATGGAATGAAAATAGGATTAAAATATGGGTTTGATTCTGGTGTAACACTTGACTATGTATATAAAAATGAGCCTAGCGGAGTTGGTATGCTTGGTAAAATTATCGATAAAAACTATCTAAATAGCATTGGCTGGAAAGGTATTAGACAGAGAAAAGCCAACTTGATAACTATGATAGAACAAAAGATTGAGTATTTACAAAAAAAGAGACAGAAGATAAAGATATTGGATATTGCTGGAGGTCCTGCAAGGTATCTTATAGAGATTGCTGCAAAATACCCCCAAGTAGAGATACAAGTAAGAGATTATGGGGAGCAAAATATCAATGAAGGACGGGAGTTAGCAAAAAGTCATAATTTGATAAATATCAAATATTCACAAAGTGATGCTTTTGATAAAACAAACTATGATAGCAAAATATTTAATCCAAATATAGTGATAATTTCAGGTGTTTTTGAACTTTTTGAAGATAATACTTTGATTTCAAATGCAATAGATGGTGTTGCATCTATCATACAAGATGATGGCTTTTTACTCTACACCGGACAACCATGGCATCCACAACTAGAACAGATAGCCAATGTTCTAGGAAATCATAAAAATAAAAAGTGGATTATGCGTCGTAGAAGCCAGTATGAGCTTGATTATCTTTTTAGCAAAAGAGGCTTTAAAAAAGACAAGATGCTTATTGATGATTGGGGTATTTTCACTATCTCTTGTACTTGAAGCTTAAATATCAAAAAAAGCTTATTATTAACTTCTCCTCCCATCCACTTTCCTTTAAATTATGGCTTACCTCAATATATGTGTGGAACCACTTCTTACACAAACTTTTTTTCTATTATTAGAACTACTTATAATTTCAACACTTGTTCCGTCGATATCTTGTATCAGTGAGTCTCCACTTTTAATACAAGTATAATATTCATGATTATTAGAATTACCACAATCATTTACTGCACCATTTGAGTTATCGCAAGAAACTACAGCAATTTTTTTAATAATTGCCTCTGCATCTATATCTGTGATATCACCATTACAACAACTACCATTACTACAGGCATTAAAGATAAATGCTAATAGTATTAAGCTACTTAATTTAATTATTGTTAATTTTTTCATATTTATATTCCTTTTAAAATTCTATTACTTCATTTATCGGTGTTATAGTTTTAATATAAACTAAACCATTTTGTTGATAGACTGAAACATTGTTGCCTTCTTTGTATAGTGTATTATTAATTGGAATTATTTCTATTTCTAATCCCAAACTATCATATTTGATAAATTTAGTAATAGTTTTTCCATCATTCTTTGTTAAAACTATCGCTTTGTAATAAGATTCATTATCTTCTTTTATTTCTTGTTCAGAAATAATTTCGATATCTCCAGACTTGCTAATAGTTGTCTTAG
>JAMONX010000019.1 GCA_027066435.1 Campylobacterales bacterium | reverse complement strand
ACACCCCATAAAACACTAACTAACAGACCGCTAATAAGTGCATACTTCATAACATCCCAATGCAGAATCTCTTTAAAACCAAAAATAACTGCATGCATAACATCTTTCATAATAGTTCCTCCTATTTAGTTTTACAAAATCGTCTGTAAAATTTTATCAAATATAGGAAATATCTTTTGCTACTTAAGTGGCATCTTAAGTTAGATATAGTCAGTTATATATTTGAATCAAAAAAACTATTATTAAATGTTTTTTTATAAAAAACCAAGCTCTTTTAAAATAGGTCTAATCGCTATAGAAATTTCAGCGAGTTTTTCAGGAATAATACGCATAGCATCATCTTCTAATCTCCACTCTTCAAGCCTTTGATACATCAAATTTTTTTCATCTTCAGATATTTCTGATGATTTTTTTACTGCATCTTTGATTCTCTCAATCTTCTTTTGCATCTGTTTTTCCTTTATTTTAATTTTACCATCTTTTAGATATGAAATGATTATTACTTATCCTCTTTTTATAGATTCTCTTAACTCCTCAAGTTTTTTCTGATAATCAGAACTCTCTCCATAATCAAAAAACTTTTTATATTTTGAGTGTGTAAAAGCTCTTTTTTTTGCATGTTTTATTGGGCAAAAATATAGTTCAGTTTGTCCAGCAATCTCCACAGCATAAGCCATCAATCCATTGAAATAAGAGCAATAAAGACAATTTAGCTTCTCTATAGAGTTTAGGTAGTTTAAATGGTGTCTATCAAAAACTATAAAGTCACTTCGTTTTGCTAGTGGAAATTTATATAGACGAAATACTGTTTGTTGAAATAAAAAAAGAGTTAAATCTAAAATGAGTGCTGGAATAATCATTGCATAAATAAGTGGTGAAGTTATTAGATGCAAGAATGGTATCTCTTTTAGATAAGTGGAGAGTTTTTTCATATTTTCTCTCTGCTCTTTTATAGCTTCTTCCTTAAACTCTATAAAGCCGTTTTTAATCTTGTAGCTCAACTCTTCCTCATGTTTTTCTACCTCTTTTTGAAGTTTTGTTTCTAATGCTTTAATCTCACTAAGAATTTTTATAGCTTCGTTATTCATTATTCGCCTTGTTATGAATTTGTTTTTTGTGTAGGTACAGCGATAAGCCGAGTTCTGTCATTGGATGATTATTTATCTAATGACTATTTTACAATAGCCCTTTAGCGAAGTGCAAAATTATGAGACTTATACCACACACTTCTTGCTGCAGGTTGGGTTTACATAGCTGTTAAGATTGCTCAAAACACTGGTTGGCTCTTACCCTACCGTTTCACCCTTACCATTCATAAAATGGCGGTTTACTTTCTGTTGCACTATCCCTCAAGTTTCCCTGGCCATTTGTTAAATGGAACCTTGTCTCATTGCAGCCCGGACTTTCCTCTAGTTGTTTACTAGCAATCATCTGCTGTACCAGCTTTTAGTATAGCAAAAAGAATAAAAAAGATACAATAAGTTACAAGGTAAAATATATTTGTCTAATAATTTATTATTTTACTACTTAAGCTATTATTAAATGCTATAATTATAAAAAAATATTAGGAGATAATGTATGAAAAAGCTTTTATCGATAACATTGCTTGCGATGTTAAGTAGTTCTACAGTGTTTGGTTTTGAACATTTAAAGAGTGTTGAACAGTTTGAAGAAACAATTAAAAAAGGTAACATTATTGTAGATTTTTATGCCACTTGGTGTAATCCTTGTAAAGAGATGGAGCAAAATTTAAAAGAATTAAGTAGTCAAAAAAAAGATATCAAAATCTATAAGGTCAATATTGAAGAGAGTGTAGAGTTATTAGAAAAGTATGGAACCCCACAAGTTCCAGCACTACTATATATAAAAGATGGCAAAATACTTCAAGGCTATGTTGGATTAAAACAACCAAAAGAGTTGCAAAATGATATGAAAAAGTACTTCCAAACCCCTCAAGGATAAAAAAATAAGTAGTATTTTTTTATAAAGTACTACTCTCTATCTTACAAAAACTTTATAACAAAATCCCGTTCAAATTCAAATTTCATTTATTATTTATTATATAGGTATGTTTAACTACTTTCTAGATACTAGTATCTATTAAATAATATTTAACTTAAATTAAAATACTAATAAATTATTATTATAATAATGATTTTATAAAACCTGCTTTATATAAATAATTTAATATTTACTAAAGTTTAATAAAGATAAAATATTATTTACCTTTATTGACATAATTGACTAAATTTTCTATACTTAAAGGGTAAAAACATATTTTAAAAGGAGTTCAGATGAACAAAATGATAGCGGCTGTTATAGCCTTAGGATTAGCAAGCGGGCTTTATGCAGGTACAGTAAAATGTGAGTTTCCAGTATATAAAACAGAGCCTATTTGGAAAACTGTGATTAAGAAAATTCCTAAAAAAGAGTGTTGGGAAGAAGAGCAAAAATCTGCTATAAATTATACAAATAGTGGTGCGGATGCTTGTAGTACCAGTGGGATTGTTGTATCTAAAAGATGCGTAGTTACAAAGTGTAGAACAGTTTATGAGAGCTATGAAGAGAAAATCTTAGTTGGTTATAAAAACTATGCAAAATGTGGTGTTGGTTGTGGAGAGATAACTAAAATCAGTAATTGCAAACTTGAAACAATTACAGGAACAGTAAGCTTTTAATTTAAAGTATAATAGCTGAGGAGATTTTCCTCTTAGCTATTATCTGTTTTAAATTGTTGTAACCATTTAGAATTTTCTTCAATAACATTGCTTTGTTGTTTGAGAATATTAAACTCTATTGACTCTAACTCTTCAAGTGTTAGATACTCTAAGACATAAGGTGATATCTCCATCTCTCCATCATAAACTTTTAAAAGTTCTTCAATTTCTATTAATTTTTTCCTTTTCTCATCCATTGCTACTACTTTTTGGCATATTAAATTTTTGTGTTATTAACTCTCCGTTATCATCAAAGTAGAGATAATATAATAGATCCTTTTTTAGACTTAACCCTGCAAGAAAACGAAGTGCTAAGTTTGCTTGCAGTGAGGCGATATGCATAACAATTGGAGCGGCAATTCCTGCTGGTGTTTTAGCATTTATTTTAAATGCAGAAAAATCACTTTTTTCAAAAAAACATACATGTCCATTAAACTCTTCAACAGAACCATAAATCCAAGGTATTTTACTCCTTTTTGCAAAAGAATCAATATCTGCTCTTGATTTAAGGTTATCCGTTGCATCTATGATGAGATCTACTTCAATATTTTCTTTGCTAAAGGTTTCAAAATCCATGTTTTTAGGAATAGCTTTTACATATGGAGATCTATCAGAGATAAGCTTACAAAGAATATCGCATTTATACTCTCCTTCATCTTTTGTTTTAAAAGCAATTTGTCTATGTATATTGTGTATTTCTATCTTATCAAAGTCTATGCAATAAAGTGTACCAATACCACAAGACCCAAGAGCAATACCTAAAGATGAACCAAGCCCACCACAGCCTATAATGGCAATCTTTTTAGATTGTAAAGAGTTTTGACACTCTTCTCCCCAAAGTTGTATTTGTCTATGAAAATAGTCATTCATATAAGATTCCTTTTTTGTAATTGTTTTTGAAATCCCCAGTTTTCTCTAGCGTCATTTATCTCTTTTTTATGTATATCAACTATCATATAATCCTCTTTTTCTCCAAGAGTATTTTCTATCTGTCCATCAGGATTTACAAGGTAAGTATTTCCATAAAATTTCCATAAACTTCCTTCATTGTCATCATATTTTCCAACACGATTAACTCGGAT
The DNA here is from genome assembly GCA_027066435.1 of Campylobacterales bacterium. Taxonomy (GTDB): domain Bacteria; phylum Campylobacterota; class Campylobacteria; order Campylobacterales; family QNZT01; genus SZUA-1433. The sequence goes on along the minus strand of JAMONX010000019.1, from coordinate 13,683 downwards.
AATATATACATTGTTTAAAAAAGCTCGTGTTTTTAATACCTCATTCCATCTCTGATTTGAGCCAAAAGTAGAAACTGAAGGAAGAAGTATTATGTCAATTTTTTCTTTACAAAAAGCTTGCCAAATAGAGTCAAAATGCATCTCAAAACCATTAATCGCTCCAATTTTAAATCCATTATGTGAAAATATCATAGGTTTGACAACGGAGTTGGCTTCATTATCAAAATAAGAATCTTCATTCCAGTGATCAAAATCAATCAAAAATTCTTGATTTACAAAGATGCTTCCCTCTTTTGAAAACTTGCCTAGACATTTATATATTTTATCATCATCTACTATGACAATAGGAGCTATAATTGTAAGATTGTAGGTAATTGAAAACTGTTCAAGAGCTTCAATTTTATGTTTGGATTGCTCTTTAATCATATATTTTGGCATCTTAACAAGCTCTTTAAAAAAACTATTTAATACATACTCGCCAAGAACTGCAATAGTTGCTCCATCATTGCTACAATTTTTTAAATACTCATCAAGTTTTTGATTGCTTAAAGGTAAGGTTGAAAGCTGCAGTACTGCAATTTTCATAAAGTATCTTTTGTATTATTGTTATTTTGATACTCCAAAAATTCTAGTTTTGCCTCTTCTAAAAGCTTACTTGCAACTTCTAGTTCATTCATTCCCTCTTTATAGAGTGAAACACTTTGGCTAAGAGTAATCTCTGGATTCATCAACTTTTGTAAAATTTCTTTAGACTTTTCCAATCTACTCTCAAAACTAACATCTTTCATCATTTCTCCTCTAAGATATTTTTTATATGATGTGCAAATTTATCAATCTCAACTAAAAATGCATCATGTCCATAGTCACTTTTTATCTCTATATATCTAGTAAAATTTTCTTTTCCTATTTTACACATAGTTTGATGAATTTCTAGCATCTCTTTTGGTAAAAAAAGAAGATCGTTAGAAAATGATATTAACGAAAGTTCAGACTTTACACGACTAAGTGAATCCTCTAGTGAATCAAAGTTTCTTCTTGCATCAAAGATATTTATTGCTTTGGTAATATATAAAAAACTAAGTGGATCAAACCAATTAACAAAATTTAAGCCATTATAGTCTAAATACCTTTCAACCTCAAATCTCCCAAATAGCTCATATAAACCATCTGTTTGCACATAGTTTCTTCCAAACTTTTTTTCCATTGAATCTGGACTAAGATAAGAGATGTACCCACACATTCTTCCAGTTGCCAAACCAAAAAGCCCAGACTCTTTTATCTCTACAGGATCATACAAACCATTTTTAAAAGATGGATCTTTTACAAGAGCTTCACGGGCTACTTTATTAAATGCTATAGCCCACGGACTGGTTGCATAAGTAGAAGCTAACATAATATGTTTTTTTGCAAAGTTTGGATATTCAATGGCAAAACAAAGTGCTTGCATCCCACCCATAGAGCCACCAATCACAGCATGTGCGTGATGGATTCCAAGCCTATCAAAAAGAATGATTTGAGCTTTAACAATATCACTGATAGTGATGACAGGAAATTTCAGACGATAAGGTTTTGAAGATGGATACCTTGGACTCATAGGACCAGTTGATCCAAAACAACTGCCTATAATATTGACACAAATTACAAAAAACTCATCAGTATTTATCGCTTTGCCTTCTCCTACAACAGCATCCCACCAACCTGACTTTCGATCACCTTCATATGTTCCAGATGCATGGTGGCTTCCTGTAAGTGCATGACAAACTACAATAACATTTGATTTATCGCTATTTAATTCACCATATGTTTCATAGATAAGTTCATAGGGTTCAAGGATACGACCACTCTCAAGATAGAGTGGGTTGGTAAACTTTTCTATATTTGTTGTGATTTTCAATTAAGTTTCTCATTGTGAATGATAATTTGGAGCCTCTTTTGTAATAGTAACATCGTGAACATGGCTCTCTTTTAGCCCAGCTGAAGTAATCTCTACAAATTCAGCCTTCTCTTGAAAAGTAGAAATATCTTTTGCTCCCACATATCCCATAGAAGCTCTTAGCCCTCCTATGAGTTGATGTACTACTGTACTCATTTTTCCTCGATATGGAACCATCCCTTCAATTCCTTCAGGAACAAGTTTATCAGCGGCTGTGCCTTCTTGAAAATACCTATCTGTACTTCCCTTATTCATAGCTCCTATACTTCCCATTCCACGATATGTTTTGTATTGTCTGCCTTGATAAGTTATAGCTTCTCCTGGACTATCTTCAGTTCCTGCTAATAGACTTCCAATCATAACCGTCCCAGCACCAAGAGCTAACGCTTTTGCAACATCTCCAGAGTATTTGATACCGCCATCAGCGATAATAGGTACTCCTAAATTTGCAACTGCTTTTGCACAACTCTCAATTGCAGTAGCTTGAGGAACCCCCACACCAGCGACAATTCTTGTAGTGCAAATACTTCCTGGTCCTATGCCTACTTTTACTGCATCTGCCCCAGCTTCTACAAGTGCCAAAACTGCTTCAGGAGTTGCTACATTCCCAGCAATCACCTCTATATCAAACTTATCTTTTATCTCTTTTACCGTATCGATAATTCCTTTTGAGTGCCCATGTGCAGAATCTAAAACCAAAACATCAACACCTGCATCTATAAGAGCTTCTGCCCTCTCAATTTGACCAACACCGATAGCTGCTCCAACTCCGAGTCTTCCATATTTATCTTTATATGAGTTTGGAAACTCTTTTCGCTTTTTTAAATCTTTGATAGTGATTAGACCTGTAAGTGTTCCATCTTTATCTACAAGGGGAAGTTTTTCTATTTTATGGTTTTTAAATATAGCTTCAGCATCGTCTAGTGAAATTCCACAAGGTGCAGTTATAAGAGGAGATTTTGTCATAAGTTCTTCAACACTTTTGCTAAAATCTGTCTCAAAACGAAGATCTCTATTTGTTAAAATACCAACAAGTTGATTACTATCATCTATCACTGGAAATCCAGAGATGCTATATTCATGCATAAGATTATTTGCATCTTTGATAGTGGAGTAGGGCTTTAAGGTTATTGGTTCGCTTATGATTCCACTCTCACTCTTTTTTACACGAGTTACCTCTTTTGCTTGTGTTTGTATATCCATATTTTTATGAATTATACCAATTCCACCAAGTCTTGCCATCTTGATAGCTGCTTTATACTCTGTGACTGTATCCATAGCAGCCGAGACTATAGGAATGTTTAGTGAAATATTCCTTGTAAAGTGTGCTTTTATATTTACCTCTTTTGGTAAAACCTGCGAATAAGATGGAACTAGTAGTATATCTTCAAATGTAAGAGCTTTTTGTCTTATTTTCATACTTTTTCCTACTTATCTTAAAATATTTTCTAAGCTTAAAGCACCGTCAAACAGAGTTCGTTCATCAAATGCTTTTGCTATAAATTGTCCACCGATTGGCAAATCTTTGCTTTTTCTTGTGAGTGGTACAGATATCGCTGGTAATCCTGCAAGGTTTACAGCTATTGTGTATATATCACTTAAATACATATCTAATGGGTCTTTTTTACTTCCAAACTCAAATGCAGGAGTAGGTGCAACTGGTGTAAAAATCAGATCAGCCTCTTTAAAGATATTTTCAAATTGATTTTTTATAAGATGCCTAGCTTTTTGTGCTTTGATATAATAAGCATCATAATATCCACTACTAAGAACAAAAGTACCTAGTAAAATTCTTCTTTTTACTTCATCTCCAAAACCTTGGCTTCTAGTCTTCAAGTACATCTCTTTTAAGTTTTGACTCTCAACTCGATTTCCATATCTTACACCATCATATCTACTTAAATTTGCACTAGCTTCTGCAGATGCAGTTATATAATAAGCTGCTATATCAAATTTTGAATTTATCATCTTTTTATAGATTATCTTATGACCAGCACTTTTAAGAGCTTTTATAGATTCGTTCATTGCAGTTTGGACTCTCTCTCCAGCTTCTTCAAGATAGTTTTCAATCACTGCAATAGTTAGCTTTTTATCTGCATCTAAAGTGTCACTTACTTTTTTATGTGTAACATTTAAACTAGTAGAATCTTTTGGTTCATATCCTGCCAATATATCATAAAGAATTGCTGCATCTTCGACATTTTGCGTGATTGGACCTATTTGATCTAGTGAACTAGAGTATGCACTAAGTCCATAACGGCTCACTTTTCCATAAGTTGGTTTCATCCCAACGCATCCACAAAATGAGGCAGGTTGTCTAATACTCCCACCAGTATCACTTCCAAGTGCCGCGATGGCTATACCAGCACCAACAGCCGCCGCACTTCCTCCACTACTTCCCCCTGGAACACAGTTTGAATCAAAAGGATTTAATGTTTTTCCATAAAATGAATTTTCAGTAGAGCTTCCCATCGCAAATTCATCCATATTGGTTCTACCAAACGGTGATAAATTATTCTCTTGCATCTTGTCGATAACAGTTGCATTATAAGGAGCTACATACCCTTGAAGTATATTTGAAGCACAAGTGATATTCCATCCTTGTACTTGAATATTGTCTTTGATAGCGATTGGAACACCTTGACCATATTCGTTTATATCACTATCAATTAATTGCTCAACATAAGCACCTAAATCTTTTTGTTCTTTTATCTTTTTGGTTAAATCTTGTTTTAGATTGACTATCTCTTGTGGCGAGAGTTCTAAAGCACTTTTCAGTGTAATCACTTATTTCCCTTGCAGTTTATAAATTTTCGCCATTTTAGCAAAACTTTGATATTGATAAACTGTAAAGGGAGATATTTTTTTGATTTAGAGATATCCTATTGGCTCTACGGGTATTGGTCCCACATCAACATTTTTATATGTTATTGCACTAATTGTATTTAGATTCGTCTTAGCTATCTCTCTTATCTCATTTTTTGTGAGTGCGATTACAAAAGAATCACTACTCTCTTCTAATGCTTGATTGATATACTCATCTTCTGTAAGATTGTTTTTTTCGATAAATGCTTCGAGTGTCTCTTTTTTTAGTTTATCTACCATAGCATTTTGACGATTTATCTCTTCAAGATGTTCATCTGATAATGAAATTGTGTCTGGGTCTACTGGGAATATTAGCCCATTAATTTCTAAAAATATCTTAACTTCTATTTTTTCATCATTATGAATATAACCTTCATCTTCTGGTTGTAGATTTAAAGTTTTTTTCAAGTTATTTGAAATTATATCATCTATAGTTTTAGCTCTTGGCTCACTATCTAATCCTTCTGGCAATGGATTGTATACATCCATAATCATTTCATCTTCAGTGAAAATACCATCATTGTTTAAATCAATTTTGATAACTACTTTATTTGTATCAGTTGCTTCGATAATAACTTCTCTATCTTTTTTATCGGTAAACTTGAGTAATCCTCCTTTTTGCAAGTTTCCATCAGCACCTATTATCATGGGTGTTTGATAATAATCATAATTTGAGTCAATCGTAAAATTCTCACTATCAACCATATAACTACTGCTTGTTGAATTAGAACGCTTTGAACCTAAAGAGTTTACAAGTTTTTTGGCATCATCAAACTCTGCTATATTTTTAGGTGTTGAGTTATTCCCTCCACCACATCCAAAACCTGTCAATAAAATCGCTGTTATAAGCGAAAAACTTTTTAATTTTATTTGCATCATATCTCCTTAATTTTGATATGATGTATTGTAAATGAAAAAAGTGTTAAAAAAATGTAGAAATAATTTTTCTTTAAAATTTTTTAAAATATAGCACGGTTTAGTATAGTTATACTCTCTTTATCAAAAGCTTTTATAGAAATATTTTCTATCTCTTTTGAAATTTGATAGACAAGTGCATAGTATATATGAGCTTCCTCACAACTATTTTTTGTTGGCTTTAGTGTAATGTTTATGCTATTGTTGATATTTGTAGTTATACTATCTTCTATTCCACAATCTTGCGATTGAAGTATGGGATAAAAAAGAAGATTTTGTGTCTCATAGTTTGTATTTGCATTTTTCATACTATTTATCCAATTTGTTACTATTTGCAAATCTCCTTCTGGTAAAGTTTGAGCTGTAGTGTTTAAATCCTTTAAAAAATTATCCATAGATATTTTTGTTTCAAATATTTTATAGGCAGGGGTATGTGTCATGTCTGGATTATCTACAATGAAATTCATATCACCAATACTATCTATAAAAGCTTTGTTTGCATCCGTAGACAACATACTCTCTGTACTTACTTGTGACACTTTTTTATTTTCTTCTGGATTATTCATAACACCACACCCGATAGTAAGTATGAAACTAAACAGAAAAATAATATTTTTAGAAATCATGAAAACTCCTTTAAGTTTTATCAAATATTTTATCTACTAACATAATGTTAATGTAGTATAAAAAAATGTAGAAAAAGTGTAGAAAATGATAAAACAGCCAAAATACTCTCTTTTATATGTTGAAGATGAGATGCAAACAAGAAAAATAGCAACTTCTTATTTTGATGAGTATTTTACACAGATATTTGAAGCAAATGATGGCAAAGAAGCATTAGAAATCTACTATAAAAAAAAACCTGACATCATCATAACGGATATCAAAATGCCAAAGATGGATGGATTGACATTTTGTAAGGAGATAAGAAAAGCTGATGAGAAAACGCCTGTTATCATTGTTACGGCTTATCCTACTACAGAGTACCTTTTAGACGCAGTGAGTTTAAATTTAGTCAAATACCTTGTAAAACCAATCCAAGAAGATAGTTTACTTGAAGCACTTGAATTATGCTTTGAAAAGATAGAAGCACAAAGTCCTAGTGTTGTAAAGTTGACTTCAAAATATTTGTATGATACATTTAATCACTCCCTGATATATGAAGAAAAAATTATAAAGTTAACTACTTCTCAAACTATGTTGCTTGATATATTGATAAAAAACAGAGATCAGGTTGTCTCCTATATTGAGATAGAAAATTATATCTGGTACGATAAAGCGATGAGTAAAGATGTACTTCGTTGTCTAGTTCGTGATATTCGAAAAATCATAGATAAGGGCATGATAACAAATATCTCAAAATTGGGTTATAAAATAGAGCTTTATGAATAAAATATTAAAAGTAAAACTCTCTCTTATCTCTCTTTTTTTTATAATAGCACTTTTTTATCACGAGGAACATTTTCTTAAAAGTACAGATGCAATTTATAGTTTTGGCTATATTCCTTTTATGGCGGTCTCTATCTGTTTTGGTGTTGTCATCAGTGCTGCTGTTTATAATCTTGCACTTTTTATATATATTAAAAGTCTTGGGCATCTATATTATGCTCTTGCACAATTGACAACACTTTTTTTTCTTATAAATCTTGATAGTATTTTTATCGCTCCTTTTGATGAGATTTTTGGTCTCAAAAATCCCTTTTTGTTTGAAGTGTCACAGGTTTTTATGCTCTTTTTTTCTGTACTATTTTTAAAAGAGTTTTTGCACACTTATAAAATTGTTAAATTAACTCGCATAATCAATACCATACTCTATCTCGCTATCTTTGATTTTTTTCTTGCTTTGGTTTTTGGACATACTGTACTGACTAAATTTATACCAATTTTTATACCGATTTGGTTGATTTTAAGTGAAGCAAGACGACTTTTAAAAGATAAAGATATGCCATTTCGTTTTTTGGTGTATGGTTGGTATCTTGTTTTGTTAACAGTTGCTTTAGAGTATATAGGCTTTATTGATTTTACTGGCATTGTTTTTCCATTTTTACATATCTCATTTGCTTTAGAGTCACTTATATTGTCACTTGCTATCGCTTATAAGTTCAAATTGATGGATGATGAAAAAAGAACACAACAAACTATGCTCTTACAACAATCAAGACTTGCTAGTATGGGAGAGATGGTATCTATCATCGCCCATCAATGGCGACAACCTTTGAATTTTCTCTCTTTTGCACTTATGCATATCAAAAAAAGATCTCAAAAAGATGATAAGATAATACAAACCATAAAAGAGGCAAATAACCAACTCCAATACATGTCAAAAACAATAGACAATTTTAGAAATTTTTATAATCCATCCAAGGAAAAAACTCATTTTGATGTCAAAGAAACATGCCAAGAAGCTATAAATATAGCATCTCCATCACTTGATGTATCAAATATAAAATTAACACTCCAATCAGAAGAAAACTTTACAATATTTGGCAATCAAAATGAGTTCTTACAAGTGATTGTAAATATCATTCATAATGCAAGAGATACGCAAATAGAGCGAAAAATAAAAGAGCCGAAGATAGAGATTGTTATCAAACAAAAAAGCATCATCATAAGAGATAATGCTGGTGGAATTTTGCCAAAAAACATCAAAAAGGTATTTGAACCATACTTTAGTACAAAAAGTGATAGAGACGGCATAGGTTTATATATCGCCAAAACGATTATCGAAAAAGAGATGAAGTGTAGGCTTAGTGTTGAAAATATAGAAAATGGAGTGGAATTTAAAATAACTATTTAGTTGAAAAGTGGAGAATCAGAATTAGAAGAGACAACTAGAAATATCTGATATTTTTAGTTGAATGATTAACGATTATTAGAAATCCCTTTATAATAATAAGCCAAAACAAAGAGCAATACCCCAACTACCATAAAGAGGATAATTCTATAAAGTGCATCTGCATCTGCTAAATCTATAAAAAAGGCTTTTAAAATTGCTACTGAGATGAGTACCATTGCGATATTTTTACCTTGAACTATGTTTTGTCGTAAACTTATAACAAACATAATGATTCCAAAAAGTACCCAAAGAAGAGTTACCGATATCTGTTGTGCTTTTGGAAAGAAGAGTTTTGCCCAATTTGCAACTTCTGCATTTAAAAAAGCAAAAAGTAGGAAAACTCCTCCACCTATCATAAGCTCTTTTGCATAATATTTTTTGGTTTCAATTTGAAGTGAGTCATTTAGTTTTAGTTTAAAAGAGATGAAAAATGCTCCTATTACTAAAATAGCGGTTATTGTCTGTTTTATCAAATCTTGAAAGTAAGTTTGCTCATTTTGCAGATAGTAGATATCAGTGATATTTATTCCAAGATATCTAAAAAAGCTAAGTGTCAATCCAATCAAACCAAACCAGAGAAAACTTTTTTGCCCTGTTTTTTGTGCAATCCAAAGAAGTATAACAGACTCTATCGCCCAAACTGCACTCAAAATCTCTCCCTCAAAAAGTATAGCAGGAGTTAAAAGAAGCAATCCCAAAGCTTGTGCTAAGATTGTAAAAAGAAGATTTTGAGCAAATTCCCCTTTTTGTTTTAGATAATAAACATACAAAAGCAGATACGAAGCTATAAAAGTTGTGATTATCGAAAAATATTTAAATTCTATACCATATGATAGAAATAGTTTGGCAGACACTCCAAGAAATAGTAGTAAATTTGCTCCAAAAAGTATCACAAGCGGTGGAGTAAGAGTTAAATTTTTTTCTCTAAGTTCATTGATAAACGGTACAATTGAGTAGATAATAAATAGTACAAAATACATAGCTAATAAAAAGTAAAATAGTTCGCTAGATTGTAAAACTGTTCCTATCTCTATGAGTGCTGTAAAGCCAAATGCAAGCCAATTAAGAAGAGACCATTTTTTTGATATTGCGATATAGAGTACTCCAAGATTTAAGATAAGGATATAAATCATCAAGCCTTCTATATTGTTTGAACCGCTATTTATCAAAAATGGTGTGACAAAACCACCTATGAGACCAAAAACTGCTGTTGTCATAGAGTTATATCTAACTGCAATAAGCCCAGAGAGTAGGGTGATGGCAATCATAGCTCCAAAAGCCACACCAAGGCTTAAAAATGCAAATCCATCCAAAGCAAATCCAGCAAAAATACTAAGATAGAGTATAGCTATGCCTCCACCAAATAGACCCTCACTAAAGAGTTTGTGACTGTTTTGAAATGTTTTAATCCCACCAAAGAGCATAGCAATAGCTATCGTTATACCGATAAGAATTCGTCCCCAAATTGGTATCCAGTTTTGGTCAATTGAGTATTTTAAGAAAAATCCAACTCCTAATACAAAAGCGACAATACTTACATTTAAAAGTAGGTTCCCTATGAGAAAATCTTCCAATGACTTGTTTCCAAAGCGTTTTTGAAGTTTTTCAAAAACACTAGGCTCTGTTTTGATTTTAAACTTTTTCTCTTTTATGATTTCTAATTTTAAAGGTTTTAGTTCTGGTTTTGGTGCAAGTTTTATCTCTTGTGCCTCTTTTTGTACTCCATTAGGCATATTGTTTAACGAGTATTTTAAAGAGTCCAATTTTCTTCCCATTGAAGTTAGTTCATCGTTCATCTTAACTAGCTTGAATATTCCTAGTATTAGAATGATTAGTGTGAGTATCTCCATCAGTTAATTCTCCCTTATATTTTTTAATAATTTCATTGCTATAAAAGCCAATAATGCGATACTAAAGAGAACAAAAATAGTAAATAATATCTCTTTGTATTGTTGCCAAATTGGAGGTTTTGACTTTTGTGTCGGCTGATATAGATTATTTATATGTAATTTTGAAAATGAAAATTCTTTTGCATCTTTAAAGTTTTTGATAAGATATTTTAAATCATAATCTGCTAGTGTTGCATCTTCATTGCCAAAATAGAGTCGATATTTTTTATCATTTTTTGGTAAAAAATAGAGATATAAAGGTGTTGTACCTATCTTTAAAGCTGTTATATCTATTGGTTGGTTATCTCTGTTTTGAACTTCAATTTTTAGATATTTTGTTCTGACATTTAATTTTAGTGTACTTTTTCTCTCATCAAATATACTTTTTTGAATATCATATCTACCTAGTTTATCCCATAACAAGCCATCTTGACTTTTGTAAATATCAGATATTCTTTGATAATTATCAGATTTACTTAAAATATCAAGAGTATCAATTTTAAGATTTTGTGTATCAAATATATAAGTCGAAACCCTATCTTTTGTAAATATATTTAGTGGACTGATATAGAAAAAATCATAATTTCTTTTGGCTCTATTGTTATTTTTGAGAGTGATAGATTTTAGTGTTAGATATTGTGTTGATTTTTCAACATCTCTATATTTTTTGTAAAAAAAGCGTATATTTTTGAGGTTATATGACAATGTTATCTTTTGTGCTTGTTGAACATCTGCTTTTATTACAAATTTACGATTGCCAGTCTCTTTGGAGTAGTCATATATTTGGTTTGCTGATGAGATAAGTTTATCATTTATATAGAGGTCAAATGTAGTTTCAAAGTTTCTATCAGATATATTTAAAACTATCTCTTTTATATCAAAAGGTTTATCTAGTACAAAATCTATTTTAGCACTATCTCTATCATAAGAGCTAGGATATAGATGCATCTTGTTTTGAACGATAAAGTCCTCTCTTTTAATCATAAAACCTTGCTCTTTTGTACCTTCATAGAGACGGATATCTTTAAAGTTTGTATTAGAATGTTGGAAAAGTTCTTTATCAAGTTTTAGTTTTATAAGTTTTGTTTTTGTATCAGTAAAATTGATATCTTTGTAGTATTTAAAATCATTCACACCACCATAAAGAGAAGCTACAAAAAATAAAAAAATAAATATCCGCATATTGCTCTCCAAAGTTTATCAATCAGAATAAATCGACTTTTAATGAGAAAAGTTTATCATAATAAGTGAAAAGTGTCAAGTGTTGCTATATATAATGGGTTTTAAGAATAATCGAAGATTTACCGAAAGCAATATCTAATATAAATTAAGATAATATATTAATTGTAAACATTATGTTTAAATTTATCTAGGAAATGCTTCATGAAAAAGCTTCTTTTGTTTATACACGGTCTAGGTGGAGATAAAAACACTTGGGGTAGTTTTGAAGATATCATAAAACAAGATACTAAACTAAATGGATATCATGTAGTGTTTTACACTTACCCTACAAGCTTGATAAGAGCTAAAAATATAACTTCTATCTTTAGTAAACTTCTCTCCCTCATCATACCCCAAAGCAAACTACCAAAAATCCAAGAGATTGCAGGAGTATTAAAAACAAATATAGAAAACTCTTATAGTGAGTATGATGTGATATTTTTGATAACTCATAGTATGGGCGGATTGGCAGCAAAGAGATATCTAATAGATGAGTTAAAAAGATATGAAAGAAAAAATCTAAAAGTCAAAAAACTACTCCTTTATGCTGTACCAAACAACGGCTCAGACTTAGCAAAGATTGTAAAATTTTACCCACATGAACAGATAGCTCAAATCGAAAAAGATAGTGATTTTATAGAGTCTTTAAATGAAGACTGGAAGAGATTAAATCTTGAAGATCATGTAGATACACGCTATGTCATAGGTACACAAGATAAAGTTGTAGATAAACAAAGTAGCCAGATGATGTGGGCAAACAAAAACTTAGAAACTTTGCATAAAGGACATAGTAGTATCGTGAAACCTGTTGATAGTGATGATTTGTCATATAAAGTATTTAGAAATTTTGTTTTAAAAGATATGGAGGTAAAAAAAGTGAAAAATAGATCAAAAGATGAAAGTAGTACAAGTCAAAATATCAATATAACTACAAACAATACTATCAATCAAACCAATAATGTTTCATCAAATGATAATTCAAAAGTAAGTACTTATACAAAAGTTGGAGTATTTGCAACCATCATAGCTACAGTCATAGCAATTTTGTCATTTACCAAAGATGATAGTAGTGGCGGTGGCAATACTTATGATTCGTTTAACAATAATCAAAATAGTACAATTATTATCGAAAAAAGGGGTGAGTGATGAAGCATTTTGTATTGATAGTGGTATTGGCTTTTAGTCTTTTTGCTAAAGATGATATAAAAAGTTCTTTTAACAACAACAAAGACTCAATCATCACTATCGTTTATGAGGTACTTGGTGAAAATGCAAAAAAAGAGATGGTTAATAATCTTGCAAAAAAATTACTTAATCATATGCAAAGTACCATTGAAGATTTTAAAAAAGTAGATGAAAAACAAATTAGATATTTAAAAGAGATTTTAAGTGAAGTAAAAAGTGGAAAAAATATAGATGAAGCATTAAAACAAAAAGATGAACAGATAGCCAAACTTCAAAAAGAGATAGTCAAACTCCAAAAAGGAAGTGATGAGATACTCAAAGATATCTTAAAAAGAGCTACCAAAGCATTGAGTAACTATGAACTTGATAACTATCATACTATCTTGAGTGAGTACGAACAAAATAAAACAATACAAAAAACTCTCAAAGGTGTGGCAAAAACATACTATCTAAGAGCTAGTCAATATTATGAAAGTGGGTATTATAAAAAAGCTCAATACTATATAAATAAAGCTGTTGTAAATGATGAAAAAAATGCACAATATCTAAATCTTAATGGTATGGTGTTGGCTAAACATAACAACTTTAAAGAGGCTGAGAAAGCTTATGGTAAAGCTTTGAGTTTATATAGAGCTTTAGCAAAAACAAATCCAAATGCTTACAATCCTAATGTAGCAACGACTTTAAATAATTTAGCTGTTCTCTACTATGATCAAAACAGACTAAAAGAGGCAGAGAGATTTTATGATGAAGCTTTGAGTTTAAGAAGAGCTTTAGCAAAAACAAATCCCAATGTTTATAATCCTGATGTAGCAGATACTTTAAATAATTTAGGTCTT
>JAMONX010000018.1 GCA_027066435.1 Campylobacterales bacterium | reverse complement strand
TTGGTATTTAAATTTGCACTAATTGATCCTGAAAAGATTATAAATGCTGTTTATATTATTGCTGGTGTTGCAATCTTGCTGATTGCCTTATCTATATATCTAAAAGCCACAGAAAATAGAGGCGATAGGCAATAAGTGATAGAGTATTTTTTTACTTGTCCTCATTGTTGGGAGCGGATATCTATGATTTTAGATCCTGATATGAGTGAGGAGAGTTATGTTGAGGATTGTCAGGTTTGTTGTAATCCAATTGAGGTAGAGTTTGTTATGGTTGATGCTGAGGTTGTTAGATTTAGGGCTGTTAAGCTTTAGGGTTATATCTTTCAGTTAGGTTTTTTTGTATTTTACATATAATTGTTGCATTGGAATTATATGCAGAAGTTGACTTTGCTGAGCCTGTTTACCAAACTCAGGTAAATGCTTTTTCTTAATGTGGCTTTCAAAATAATTAAAAAAATGCTACTATTGGAGATATATTAAAAAAAGAGAGTTTAATGAAAGCTGATAATTTTTATGACATTCAAGATGCCGTGGCGTTTAATATACCTGTAAATGAAAATAATCCATTTTATACTGATTTTTTACCTTTTAGAACAGATTTTCATGATGAAAAAATCTTTAAACATTTAGCTATAGATTATACTGCCAAAGAGAAAAAATGCAATCCACTCAAAACTTCAAAGAAAATTTTTTTAAGTGGTTATAGAGGGACAGGCAAAACTTCAGAGCTTTTGAAACTCACAGATAAGATAGGTAAAACAAAATGTTATTTTTCAATATTTGTTGATATTAGTGAAGAAGAGTTGGATACTTCAAATATCGAAACAGTTGATATTTTGATACTAATGCTTGAAAAACTTATAAAAAAGTTAGAAGAAAATGGAGCAGATGTAAGTTCTGAGAGTATATCTGATTTTTATGAGTGGTACAAAACTAAAATCATAGAAGAGATTAACAAATCTGTAAAAGGCTCTGCACAGATTGAGATAGGAGTAGATACGGGTAGTATGCTTTCAAAACTAGCTGGTGTTATTGTGAGTACTAAAGCAAAATTACACGGCTCACAAGAGAATAAAAAAACCATAAGACGAGAAATTAACAATAATTTTCAAATGTTTGGACGAAAGTTCAATGAGTTTATAGCTTCACTTGTATCACAGTTTAGAGATAAAGGGCATTATCAAGATATCTTATTTATTGTTGATGGATTTGAAAAAATTGGCTCACTTGAAGATAGAAAAAAGATACTTATTGATGATGCTAATAAATTTGAAATTATTAAGACAAATATGATTATCACTCTTCCTATCGAGCTTTTTTCTGAAAAAAATCGCCTAAATCACTTTGCTACAACTGAAAATTTTCCGCTTATTGACCTTAGTAAATCTGGAGCAAAAGAGCGTTTTAGAGAGTTTATCTTAAAAAGAGTAGATGAAAAACTTTTTGAAGATGGCTCAATCAAGATGATTATAGAGTTTGGAGCAGGACATCCAAGACAAACTCTTCAAATCATCAATAGAGCATATGTAGAAGCAGAGGATAAAGTAATAGATATAAAAAGTGTTAAAAAAGCGATAGCTATATTGGGTGCTGAAATGTCAAAAGTAACTTCCCAAGAGATAGAGATACTTAAAAAAGTTGAAAACAGAGAAGTTATCTCTCAGAGTGATGTATATACAAGTTTAAAAAGTAAAAACATCATCTTTGAGTACAACAGTAGCTCAGAATCAAATATCATAAATCCTATAGTAAAAGCTGATGGTGACTTTCAAAAACATTTAAAGCAGTGATATGATAAGCCAAGCTATAAACAATAAACTAAAAAAGGTTTTAAATCCAAATAAGTTTAGATTTATAGTAGTGCTATATGATACAACCAATGACATAGATAAAATAAAAAACTTTATCAAAGAGCGATATCCCGATATATCCAGTAAAACACTAAAGCTTGAAGATAAAAAGTATGCTGATTTGACAAGTACACTATATAATAACAATAGTTTTATCTATATCGATCAATTTTCAAATATACTTGAAAACAGAGAGCTTTACTCCGCTTTTAATCAGCGAAGAGATAAATTGGCTTCATATGCTATAAACCTATTAGCTTTTTATCCAAAAAAATTACAAACAAAACTTTATCAAGATGCTTCAAATTTTATCCCAGATTTGTGGGAGTTTCGCTCAGCTGTAATAGAACTAGAGAGTAGTGAGAGAGAGATAACTCACATAAAAGTTAAAGAAGAGCACACTTCTTATGAGTATAGCGGAATGAATGAACAAGAAAAACGACAAGAGATAAAAAGACTTCAAGAGAGAGTTAAGAGTGCTAAGACAGATGATTTAAAAGCATCATTTTATACAGATATAGGTTTTTTATATCAAGAGCTTGGCGAATATAAAAAAGCACTGCCACTTTATGAAAAATCCCTCAAAATAGATGAAGCCGTATTGGGAGAAAATCATCCTGATACGGCTGCAAGTTATAATAATTTAGCTTTGCTTTACCAATTAACGGGCGAATATAAAAAAGCACTGCCACTTTATGAAAAATCTTTCAAAATATATGAAACAGTATTGGGAGAAAATCATCCTGATACGGCTACAAGTTATAATAATTTAGCTGGGCTTTACGAATTAATGGGAGAATATGAAAAAGCATTGCCACTTTATGAAAAATCCCTCAAAATAAGTGAAACAGTATTGGGAGAAAATCATCCTGATACGGCTACAAGTTATAATAATTTAGCTGGGCTTTACGAATTAATGGGAGAATATGAAAAAGCACTGCCACTTTATGAAAAATCCCTCAAAATAAGTGAAACAGTATTGGGAGAAAATCATCCTGATACGGCTACAAGTTATAATAATTTAGCTGGGCTTCACCAATTAATGAGAGAATATGAAAAAGTATTGCCACTTTATGAAAAATCCCTCAAAATAAGAAAAGCAGTATTGGGAGAAAATCATCCTGATACGGCTACAAGTTATAATAATTTAGCTAGGTTTTATTTTGATTTGCAAAATTATCAAGAGGCATATATTTATATGAAAAAGGCTGTAGAGATATGGCAACAAGTTTTATCAGTTTCACATCCAAATTTGATAAGTGCCAAAGAAGGTTTAAAACTTATTCAAGAAAAGTTAAAATAGTAAAAAGTTTGAAGCAACTCCGTAAAACCCAATATTTATGAGATATACACAAAAAAATAAAAGATAGAGAAGTTGGTAAAAATTGTTTGAGTTTGAATAATATTTTTAAATAAAGGTGTGGCGAAGATACCACACCTTGCAGGTATTATTTTTCTAAATAATCACTTGCAGCTCTAAAGCCATTATATTCTTTCTCCGCAAATGTTACACCATATCTAAGATTTAGTTTTTTGCCATCTCGAATGATGATAGAATAATCATCTTGCTCCATGCCTTCTCCTGTATTTGTCGCAGTAAAGACATTTGTTCCAGCGGCAGCTTTATTTTTATCACTTTTGTCAATCTCGCTGATATTCCACCAAGCTGGATAAGTTTGCAAATCTATAAGTTTTATTAAATCTCTTGTTATCTCTCTTTTTCCATCACTTATTTCAAATATTTCTCTTGTGTAGCCTTCTTCAACATTGGTATCATGCCCTAAAGTGCTATTTTTTACACGATTAACTTTATCATTGTCAATTAGCTTTAGAACATGGGCATACTGTTTATTTAAAGGAAGCATGATTTTTTCTCCAGCAGTTGTTATATTGCCGTCTATCACACCACTAATTTGATAAGTATTTACAAGTGCAGACATTTCATATGGGCGCATACCCGATAGTGATGCTCCTATACTAGTGTTATAAACTGGGATAAAAAGAGCTTCTCCAGATATAGGTGCATCATCATCTCTATAGTGGCTTGTTGAAGGTTTAAAATGTTTATTAACAAAAGTTTGAAGAGGTCCTACTGTAATTGTAGCTGGTTCAGTGCCTCTAGCTTCATATGTTGACATCCAAAAACCACTTTCATTTGTGCCATCACCATCAAGGTCAAATCCACCAGGA
>JAMONX010000017.1 GCA_027066435.1 Campylobacterales bacterium | reverse complement strand
GAAGTAATCAGATTCGTGAAGGTGATATAACAAGAGAAAAGGCACTGGAATTGGTCAATGATGAAAATAGACCAAGATATCAAAATATCCGATGGTATTTGGATACTTTAGGAATGGACTTTAAGAAGGTAATTAAAGTAGTTAATGATATTCCAAAACTTTATAAGGCTAATTAAATGAAAATTATCACAATTTTAGGAGCTAGACCACAGTTTATCAAAGCTGGATCGGTGAGTCGAGAAATTTCAAAATGTAAAGATATTAATGAAATTATAGTGCATACTGGTCAACACTATGATGTAAACATGAGTGATATATTTTTCGATGAAATGAAAATTCCAAAACCAAATTATTTTTTAGGCATTGGTGGCAAGAGTCATGGTGCTATGACTGGTCAAATGATAGAAAAAATTGAAGAAGTTATACTAAAAGAGCAACCCGATTGGATTTTGGTATATGGAGATACCAATTCAACTTTGGCAGGAGCGATAGTTGCAAGTAAATTACATATTAAACTAGTTCATGTTGAAGCAGGTCTAAGAAGTTTTAATATGAGAATGCCTGAAGAAGTCAATAGAATACTAACTGATAGAGTTAGTCAAATACTATGTTGTCCAACAAATACTGCAATACAAAATCTTAAAAATGAAGGCTATGAAAATTTTGATTGTAAAATAGTTAAATCAGGCGATGTTATGCAAGATGGAGCTATCTTTTACAAAAACTTGGCAGTAAAACCAAGTTGCAAAATAAGTGATAAATATGTTCTTTCAACTATACATAGAGCAGAAAATACAGATAACTTAAATAGACTTAATTCAATAGTGAAATCGCTTAATGAAGTAAATAAAAACAGACAAGTTATACTACCATTACATCCAAGAACAAAAAAGATATTAGAAAAAAATAATATAAAAACAAATTTTACAATCATAGATCCTGTAGGATATTTAGAAATGATATGGTTAATAGACAATTGTGATTTAGTTATGACTGATAGTGGTGGATTGCAAAAAGAGGCATTTTTCTTCAAAAAGCCTTGTATTACTCTAAGAGATGAAACAGAGTGGGTTGAACTTATAGAAAATAGGTTTAATGTATTAGTTGGAGCTGATAAAGATAAAATATTACATGCTTACAATAATTATATTTTTAGTGATAAGTTTGATATTAATCTGTATGGTGGTGGTAAAGCCAGTAAAAATATTGTAGTAGAATTGCTGGAGTTTTAATATATGAATATCTGGATATTAAATCACCATGCAGTTACTCCAGATATGAGTGGAGGAACTAGACATTATGACTTTGCAAAAGAACTTATAAAAAGAGGACATAAGGTTACTATCATAGCTTCTAGTTTTCATTATTCTAAATTAAAAGAGATGAAAAAGTATGAAAAACAAGATTATATCATTGAAGATATAGAGAATATAAAATTTATTTGGTTTAAAACACCGCCTTATTTTAACAATGGTATAAAACGAGTTATAAACATGCTCTCTTACACAAAAAAAGCCATTTTTTTATTGCCAAAACTAGAACTTTCTAAACCAGATATCATAATTGGCTCATCGGTACATCTATTTGCTGTATATGCTGCTTTTAGATTGTCAAAAAGATATGAAACTCCATTTATTATGGAAGTGAGAGATCTGTGGCCACAAACTTTGATTGATATGGGGATGTCAAAACACCACCCTTTTATATTGATTTTAGCACTATTAGAGAGATATTTATATAAAAGGGCTGATAAAATTATCACTTTACTTCCTGACGCTTATCAATACATAGAAAAGTTTGTAAGTAGAGAGAAGATTGAGTGGATTTCAAATGGTGTGAATATAGATAATGTCCAATATATAAAGACTACAGGTAATAATAAAAAATTTACAATACTTTATGCTGGCGCAATTGGAGAAGCAAATAATTTGATTGACTTGGTTCTTGTGGCACAGATGTTAAAAAATGAAGATAAAATAGTATTTAAAATTGTAGGTAATGGACCTCAAAAATCTTATCTGCTTAATGAAATAAAGAAATTAAAGATTACGAATATTTCAATCGAAGAGCCTGTTTCAAAACATGAGATATCAAAGCTTTTGGCATCTGCAGATGTACTTTTTTTTAATTTAAAAGATAGTCCAGTTTTTAGATATGGAATAAGCTCTAATAAATTGTTTGATTATATGGCAGCAGGAAGACCAATTATTTTTGCTTCAAATTCATCAAATAACCCTGTAAAAGAAGCTAAGGGAGGTTTAACAGTTTTTCCAGGTTCAATAGTTGAATTAAAAAATGCTATAATGAAGCTCTTTAACTTAGAATTATCAGAAAAAATTAATTTAGGTAGTAATAATAGACTTTATGTTGAGCAAAATTATGCAATTAGTTTATTGGCGAAAAAATTTGAAAACATTATAAAGGAATTATAAAATATGAATAATAATATGTTTAATATTATAGATGAGAAGGTTTCTGCAAAAACAGTGATTTTGCTAATTATTTTTGCCTATTCTTTTAGTATTGCGATTAGACTTATTTGGGTGTTTCAATTTTCAGGTGTTGAGAGTTTTTACTGGAATGAACAAATTATGATAAATACAAATGATGGTTACTATTTTGCAACAGCTGTTAAAGATTTTATGTTTGGAACAAATGCAGATAACCCACAATTAAAAACTGCTATAAATAGTTATCCTGGAGTTGTCTATACAACATTATTTTTTTATAAAATACTACCTTTCTCTTTAGATACGATTATTCTTTATATGCCAGCTGTCATTGCAAGTCTTATTGTTGTTCCAATGATTTTAATAGCTCGTCTTTATGGTCACGCACTTATGGGTTTTTTTGCGGCACTACTTGCTTCTATCGCTTGGAGTTACTATAATCGTACGATGATTGGATACTATGATTCAGATATGTTTGCTGTCGTTATGCAATATTTTGTACTTTATTCGCTTTTGTCAATTATTAAGTATCGAAGTTTAAATTCTATACTTCTTGCTTCTGCCTTTATCGCTATTTATCCTCTTTTCTATCCCCAGGGATTATCGCTTATCTACGCTATGTTTGCTATTCTTATTATATATCTGTTGTATTATCACAAAAAAGAGCCTATTGTTTATATGACGATTACTTTAATTAGTGTTTCATTATTATTGATTGATTGGCAAATAAAACTAATAATAATTTCTGCTTTATATATGCTTTTTAAAAGTAAGAAAATGGAAGACAAGTATTTACTATATATATCTGTTGTGAGTTTTATAGTTTTTTTATTTGGTGCAAATGTTATGTCTCTTATCGTTTCAAAAATTGATATATATATAGACAGAGGAACTAATGATGTTGGTTTGAAGTTTTTTCAAGTTATTCAGACTGTAAGAGAAGCTGGAAATATTCCATTTGAAGTGATGGCAAATCGTATTAGTGGTTCTTCTATTGGTGTTATAGTGAGTTTGATTGGTTATATTTTACTAGTTATAAAATATAGATTTTTTATTTTGGCACTTCCTCTAATTGGAATTGGTATTTTCTCTCTTTGGGGAGGACTTCGCTTTACTGTTTATGCAGTCCCAATTGCTGCTCTAAGTGCAGTTTTTCTCTTCTATCTTTTAAGTAATTTTATAAAAAATAAGATAGGGCAATACTCTTTTATATCACTTATGACTATAGCAATGATATACCCAAATATAACTCATATAATTGGATATAAAGTACCTCCTGTATTTACAAAAGATGAAGTAGCTGTATTGGATAAGCTAAACAATATTGCTTCATCAAAAGACTATACTCTAACATGGTGGGATTATGGGTATCCTATTTGGTATTATTCTGATACCAATACTTTGATTGATGGCGGAAAACATCATAATGATAATTTTATTATCTCAAAAATATTAACAACCACTTCCCAGACTCAAGCTGCTAACTTAGCAAGAGTGGCAGTAGAGACATATGTTGATTCAAATTATAGTATCGTGGCTAATACACTATTTAAAAATGGACAAAAAGATCAGATAGATCCAAATGACTATTTAGAGAGATTAGAGAGTGATGAGTTTAAATTACCAGAAGCTTCAAGAGATGTTTTTATTTATCTTCCAAATAGGATGCTAAATATATTTCCAACTGTTGCAATATTTAGCAATATAAATTTGATAACTGGAGAGAGAGGAAGACAGCCATTTTTTTATAAAGCAAATAGATTTAAAGATGATGGAACTCGTTTAAATCTAGGAAATGGTATGGTTTTAGATAAGAGTACTAGTACCCTACATCTAGGGCAGCAAAAAGTACCGCTTAAGAGATTTGTAATATCTAGCTATGATAAGAGTGGAAAATTAGATAAAAAGATACAGACTATAAATCCAAATGCTCAAGTCTCTATAATCTTTATGCAAAGTTATAACAGTTTTTTGGTTTTGGATGAGTCTATGTATAACTCTCTTTTTATTCAAATGTTTGTTTTGGAAAACTACGATAAAGATCTTTTTGAGTTAGTTATAAGTCACCCTTTGGCAAAAGTCTATAAATTGAAAAAGTAGATATGTATTGTAGATTTTTTAAAGGTATTGTTGATAGGATTTTGGCTTTAGTTTTTACTCTATTTTTTATACCTTTTTTTATCATTGTTGGTGGGTTAATCTATTTTATGATTGGTCGTCCAATATTTTTTAAACAGATACGACCAGGAAGAGCTGAAGAATTGTTTACAATTTATAAATTTAGAACCATGAGTGACCAAAGAGATGAAGATGGTGAATTACTTGAGGATGAGATGCGTTTAAAAGGTATCGGCAAGACTATTCGATCATTTAGCCTAGATGAGTTACCCCAACTTCTAAATATCTTAAAAGGTGATATGAGCTTTATTGGACCTAGACCTCTGCTAGTTGAGTATCTAACTCTTTATAATTCAAGACAAAAGAGACGACATGAAGTAAAACCAGGCATAACAGGTTGGGCACAAGTAAATGGTAGGAATGCTATATCTTGGGAGAAAAAATTTGATTTGGATGTCTGGTATGTGGATAATTGTAGCTTTATGTTAGATGCAAAGATCTTTTGGATGACTCTTTTAAAGTTAATCAAAAGATCAGATATCTCCTCAAAATCTCATGTAACGATGGAGAAGTTTAAAGGTAATGGATAAAATGAGAAATAAGAGAGATTTTGACAGTTGGGAGTATCCAGATATAGTAGACGGGGTACTTACAAAATACAATTGGATTGTTCAAAATGTGGATGGATTAAAATTAGGTAAGCAGACTGATATAGGAGCTTTTACCTATATCAATGCAAAATATGGTGTTATCATAGAAGAGTATGTTCAGATAGGCTCGCATTGCTCTTTATATTCGGTATCGACTATAGATAACACAAAAGCAAGAGTACATCTAAAGAGAAATTGTAAAATAGGGAGCCATAGCACAATCTTACCAGGCGTTACTATAGGTGAAAATAGTATTATCGGGGCAAATAGTCTAGTATTACATGACATACCAGATAATGTAGTTGCATTTGGTTCTCCAGCAAGGGTTATTAAGGGTATTGATGAGTCGTGATAGAGTTTTTCTCTCTCCTCCTCATATGAGTGGGCAAGAGCAAAAGTATATAGATGAGGTTTTTAAGAGCAACTACATAGCCCCTCTTGGTGCATATGTAAATAAGTTTGAAGAGTTTATCAAAGAGTATACAGATATCCCGTATGCTCTTGCAACTAGTAGTGCAACAGCAGCTTTGCATCTAGCACTTCGTATTTTAGGAGTTAAAAGAGATGATTTTGTGCTTGCTTCATCATTTACTTTTATAGGCTCAGTTGCCCCAATACTTTATCAAGATGCAAAACCCGTGTTTATTGATAGTGATGAGAGTTGGAACCTTTCACCAGCTCTTTTAAAAAAAGCTATTAAAGAGCTTCCCAAAAAACCAAAGGCTTTGATACTGACACACCTTTATGGGCAAATGGCAAAGATTGATGAGATAGCCTCAATTTGCAAAGAGAATGGTATCTATCTCATAGAAGATGCGGCTGAATCACTGGGTGCAAGTTATAATGGTAAGCAGAGTGGTACTTTTGGAGATATTGGTGTTTTCTCTTTTAATGGAAACAAGATATTGACTACAAGTGGTGGTGGAATTTTTGTAAGTGAGCGTGAAGAGTGGGTTAAAAAAGCGGAGTTCTTAGCTACACAAGCTAGAGAAGATGAGCTATTTTATCAGCACCAAGAGATAGGATATAATTATCGTATGAGTAATGTATTAGCAGCGATTGGTGTTGCTCAAATGGAAGTTCTTCAACAAAGAGTTGATAAAAAGAGAGAGATATTTGCTTGGTATAAAGAGTTTTTAGATCATATAGATGAGATTAGTTTTATGCCTGAGATAAAAAATAGTATAGGCAATAGATGGCTTACAACTCTTTTGTTTTCTAAAACTAATCCTTTTAAAATTATTAAGATTTTAGAACAAAACAATATCGAATCTCGTCCTCTTTGGAAACCTATGCATTTGCAACCTATTTTTCAAAATAATATCTCTTTTACAGAAGAAATGAGTGAAGAACTTTTTTCTCACGGTATTTGTTTACCTAGTGGCAGTGCTATGACAAAAGATGTCGTAGAGAGAATTTGTAATTTGATTTTAGAGAATTTAGAGTGATGAGACCAACGGTTTTAACAAGAGCTTTATTTTTTGTAGTTATTGATATTGTACTTTTTTTTAGCTCTTTTTTTCTTGCCTATCTATTGAGATTTAATTTTTATATACCAGAAACTTTTATAAGTAGCTTTTTAGAGTTAGTTTGGATTTTGATTTTAATAAAAATAACTATTTTCTACCTCTATAAAATTTATTTCATAACTTGGAGATACTTCGTCCTAAGAGATGTAAGAAAGATTTTATTAGCTTTTGTTGTCTCGTATATTATATTTGTGTTATATCTAATTTTATTTTATGATAATCCTTATCCTCGATCTGCAATCATCATAGATTTCTTACTCTCTTTTGTACTTGTTATAGGTATTCGTTTTTCCAAAAGAGTCTATCAAGATCTTTTAAAACCAGATGGTTTAAATCCAGCAATTATCATAGGAGCAAACCAAAAGGCTATCAATATTATTGGGAGTGCAAGAGAGGGGGATATAGATTTTTTTCCAGTTTCAATTGTTGATGAGAATAGAAGTTTAATAAATACTTATATCTCAAATATAAGAGTTTCTGATTTCGATAAATTAGAGCATTTAATACAAAAATATAATATTAATAGTGCAATTATAACAAAAGATTATACAACTGATGAGTTAGATAAACTTTTTGAGAAATTAAACTCACTTGGTATCACAAATATCAAATTATCTAAACTTTTAGGTGGCAAAAATGAAAATTTAAGGGATATTTCTATTGAAGATCTACTAGCAAGGAATCCTAAAGATTTGGATGAGAGAGCAATTGCATCTTTGATTGAGGATAAAGTCATTCTTATAACTGGGGCAGGGGGAAGTATTGGTAGTGAAATTGTTAGGCAGTGTGCAAAGTATGGGGCAAAACAACTTCTTCTTTTAGACCATAGTGAGTTTAATCTATACACTATCTCTGAGGAGGTAGGTTTTAAAAACAAAGTTACACTTATGCAGTCGGTTGTGGACAAAAAACTATTAGAGAAAGTTTTTTTTACCTATAAGCCAGAGATTGTTATCCATGCGGCAGCTTACAAGCATGTGCATCTTTGTGAGGAAAATATCGAAGGAGCAGTGCTTAACAATATTATAGGGACTAAAAACTGTATAGACCTTTCTATCAAATATGAAGTTTCAAAATTTGTTTTGATATCTACAGATAAAGCAGTTAGACCTACAAATATTATGGGAGTTACTAAAAGAGTTAGTGAACTTTATGCTCAAAATATTGACTCAAAAGATACACTCATCACTGGTGTTCGGTTTGGAAATGTACTTGGTAGTAGTGGCAGTGTGATTCCAAAGTTTAAAAAACAGATTGAAAGTAATAAGCCTTTGACTATAACGCATCCTGATGTCACTAGATATTTTATGTTGATTCCTGAAGCTTGTAAGTTAGTGCTTCAAGCTGCTGCAATTTCAAAAAATAGGGAGCTTTTTATATTGGATATGGGAGATTCTGTTAAGATTGTGGACTTAGCAAAAAAGATGTTAAAGATTTATGGAAAAAATGAGTTAGGTATTATTTATACGGGTTTAAGAAAAGGTGAGAAACTTTATGAAGAGCTTTTGATTGATGAGGAAGATAAAGATACTAGATATGATTCGATATTTATAGCTCCAAAAAGTGAGTATGATATAGAAAAATTAAATAGTGATATTGAAGAGCTTTTAAGCACTGCTGATAAAGCAAAAAAATTGAAAGAAATTGTACCAGAATTTAAACATAACGTTTAAGAAATTAAAAATATTGTATAATAATAGCTATTTAAATACTATTTGAGCTTATATTTTGATGAAAAATAATCTTTTCTATGTATAATGAATATATAAATATTATAGTGAGGTTCGCATTTTGATAAAAAAAATCCAATTCGTAACGGTTTTGATACTCTACTTTTCTCTAAGTTTTACAGCTTTAACAGCTAAAGAAATATCTGGAACTCTTTCACGCGGAGAAGTTTCCTCTTTTCTTCCTTTGCAAGGGTCGGCATTTAGCATTGTTAGTGATGTTACTTGTGGTATTTATGATGGAACTTATGATGTAATAATAAAGAATAACTATAAAACTTTTTATGAGAGTAAAAATGAGACGAATAATCTCTACCTTATTTTTAATGAGCCTGTAGATTCTGGTGATAAGATAGAAATTAAAGTTCATAGAGGTGTTTTTATATTTAAGATGAGCAAAATGGAAAAACTACCTGAAGCTATCATAGATGCATTAAAAGAGCAAGTTCCAGAGCAGTATGAAAAGATGGAGTCGTTACATAAGCCTAGGGTTTCGACTCCGGTAGAAGAGAAGGTTATCATTCAGCCTAAACCTATAGTTGAGAAAGAGGTTATATCTGTACTGAAACCTAAAATTATTGAACCTGGAGTCAAAGAGATAGAAGTTATAAAACCAATAGTTCCTGAGTTTAAAGAAGAAAAAAACGAAGGTTTTTTAGCTACCTTAACAAGAAAAATAGATGCACTTTTTAGTGCAAAAGAGCCTGAAGATGTAGTTTTAAAAACCTCTCCTCCTCCAACTTTCTCAGATGTAAAAATTGAAAAAGAGATAGTTAAACCAACTCCTTTGCAAAGGGGTATTTCTAATCTTCCCCAAGGGATTATTATTAAAGAGGCTATTGTAAATAAAACTGTAATTCCTCCAAATATTTCAGAAAAAGCTGAAGAATTGACAAAATTTAGTAAAACTGACACTCCTAAAACATCTCTTCCTGATATTAAAACCTCACCAACTTTTTCACCTGTTTTAAATCAGAAAAATAGTGCTGATATGGCAAAAATTGGACTTCCTGAGAAAAAGAATGATATAGAGTCATTTCAAAAAAGTAGTTTTCCAAAGAGTACTC
This sequence comes from Campylobacterales bacterium, assembly GCA_027066435.1. Lineage (GTDB taxonomy): Bacteria > Campylobacterota > Campylobacteria > Campylobacterales > QNZT01 > SZUA-1433. The sequence continues at coordinate 8,509 of JAMONX010000017.1, read as the reverse complement.
AGATGCAAACTGGAAAATTTAAAACAGAGATTAGTACAGCTCCAGTACAAACACCAAGTTTTAAAGACAATAGTGGGGAGTTTGGAGTAAGGGAGATTAAAAAAATTGATGATGTTCCTGTATTTAAAAATGAAGTTATAAAAGTTTCACAAGTTACTAAAGTAGTACCTGTAGCAACGGTTCTAAAGCCAAGAGAAGTAAATAAGCCTATTATTGAAGAAGGTGAAACTAATGATAAAATTATAATAACAAAAACTATCGCTCCAAAAGATGAGCCTAGAGTTATAAAACGACATGTAGAGCCTAGTGAGTATAAAAAGTCACAAAATCAAAGTACTAATTTGGATAAAATGTCAGATAGAGTTCTTGGTGGTGGATATGGGCAAGAGGCAAAAGCTACATTTGCAGTCAAAGCTTATAGCAATAAAAAACCAGTCTCTGCTTGGGTGGAGGTTTTCAAAGCTGGTACAAACCAAAGGATTAAGACTTTTTATACAGGAAGTGGAAGAGGGCTTAAAGATATCAAGCTTCCAGCTGGTGTATATGTTGTTAAAGCGACATACAGGACAGCTGCTTCTAAGCAGAAAAAAACTTTGGGTAAAATTAGGCTAAAAGAGGGACAAAATATCAAAAGAAGTATCTCTTTTGATGATGGTTCAATTATAGTTACAGTTAAGAAATTAAATAAGCCATTTTATGCAAAAGTTGAAGTATTTAAAAGTGGCAGTAAAAGAAGAGTTGCATATGACTTTACATCAAGAAAAAATGGTGAAGTTGAGATAAGTTTAGCATCTGGAACATATGATATTATAGTAAAAAATTATGCAGATGAGAGAAGGCTTAATGATGTTGTTATTAAAGGTTCTCAAACACAAATGCTTAATGTAAATTTTTAAGTTGGTTGGAATATGAGTAGATTAACAAATAAAGAGGCATTAGATCTTATACAAAACTATAGTTTAAGCGAACTTGGAGAAAAAGCACTTGCAAAAAAAAGAGAGTTGCATCCTAAAAGAGTTACTTCATTTGTGGTGGATAGAAATATAAACTATACAAATGTATGTTGGGTTGATTGTAAGTTTTGTGCATTTTATCGCCATGAAAAAAATGAAGATGCTTATATCCTTAGTTTTGAAGAAATTGGGCAGAAGATAGACGAGCTTATTGCTATTGGTGGTACTCAAATACTTTTTCAAGGTGGTGTGCATCCAAAGCTAAAAATTGAGTGGTATGAGGATTTGGTAGAGTGGATAAGTGAAAATTATCCGACTATTACTATTCATGGTTTTTCTGCTATTGAGGTAGATTATATTGCAAAGATTTCGAAGATAAGTTATAAAGAAGTTTTACAGAGATTACATGCAAAGGGTCTATTTTCCATCCCTGGAGCTGGAGCTGAGATACTCAGTGATAGAGTTAGAGATATTATAGCACCTAAAAAACTAAGTGCCAAAAATTGGATACAAGTCCATAGAGATGCACATGAAGTTGGGATAAAATCAACAGCGACTATGATGTTTGGTACAGTTGAGAGTGATGAAGAGATAATAGAGCATTGGGAGATGATACGAAATCTTCAGGATGAAACAGATGGTTTTAGAGCCTTTATTATGTGGAGTTATCAACCTGATAATACTCTCCTAGCAAAAGAGAATCCCCAAATTTGTAAACAGTCATCAAATAGATATCTAAGACTTTTAGCAGTTAGTCGTCTCTATCTTGATAACTTTAAAAATATTCAGAGTTCTTGGGTAACACAAGGAAGCTATGTTGGGCAATTGGCACTGCTTTTTGGTGCAAATGATTTAGGCTCGACGATGATGGAAGAAAATGTTGTAGCAGCAGCTGGAGCGGTGAACAGAATGAACCAAGAAGAGATGATAAGACTCATATCTGATATCGATGAAATACCTGCAAAGAGAGATACCGCTTATAACATGCTAGAAATATTTGAAAAAGAGAAAGAGAGTGTATGAAAAAATTTATACTATTTATATTGATTTTACAAGGAGTATTATTGAGTGCGACAATTGAGAGTGTAGAGGTAAAAGGGGTTAAAGTACCAGTAATATATGAGAAAGATAATACGCTGCCTATCGCCTCATTGGAGTTGATGTTTAAAAACAGTGGAAGCATACAAGATAAAAACCAGTCAGGTTTAGCTGCATTTACTGCTTCAATTTTAAATGAAGGTACAAAAAAATTAGGTTCAGTAGGCTTTGCCAAAAAGCTTGAAGACAATGCTATTCACATAGAAATAAGCAGAGGTAATGAAACTTTCTCGATGGAACTTAGCTCACTTAAAGAGAAGTTTTCTGATGGAGTAGGATACTTTTCACAGCTCCTTAGTGATCCAAATTTTTCTAAAGAGAGTTTTGAAAAGATTTTACTTCTAAAAATGGCTTCTATAGATAAACTAAAGAGCAATTTTGATTATATAGCAAAGCTTGAACTTAAGAAGCTTAGATATAAAGGCACGCCGATAGAAAATCCAGCTATTGGCACAGTGGAGAGCTTAAAGTCTTTAAAACTCTCAGATGTTGAAGCTTTTTATAATGAGCATATAGTTTTAAATCGGGCTGTTGTTGTTATCGGTGGGGATTTAGAAAAAGATGAGGCTTTGGCATTTGCAAAAGAGGTGTTGTCAAACTTAGAAGTTGGAAAGAGTGAAAAACTTCCAAGATTTGACTCCTTGGACAAAACAGAACAAATTGAAACAGAAAAAGATACAAAGCAAGCTTATATTTACTTTGGTTCTCCGTTTAATCTAAATGTTGATGACAAAGATGTTTACAAATCAAAAGTTGCAAGTTTTATACTTGGAAGTGGTGGTTTTGGAAGTCGTTTGATGGAAGAGATTAGAGTAAAAAGAGGGTTGGCATATTCTGCATATGGAAGAATTAGTCTAAACAAATCTTTTAGTGAATTTAGCGGATATTTGCAAACAAAGTTAGAAAATCAAGAAGATGCTATAAAACTTGTAAAAGAGGTAGTTTCAAACTTTGTGGCAAAAGGTGTAACAAAAGAAGAGTTAGAACAAGCCAAAAAGTTTATCATAGGAAGTGAACCTTTGCGAAATGAGACTTTAAATCAGAGGTTAAATCGAACATTTTCAGAGTATTATAAAGGTTTAGAGATAGGTCATTTACAAAAAGAGTTAGAGCTTATAGAGAAACTTACACTTAAAGAGTTAAATGACTTTATAACTTCGCATCCAGAGATAAACAAACTAAGCTTTTCAATCGTAACAAAAAAGTGAACCTAAAAAAAGAGGATAAAGAGCGGTTAAAAAAGATAGGAGTTGACAATCTCTTTGACCTCGCTCTCATCGCTCCTTCAAGATACGAAAATCTCTTTATATCAAACTCTCCAAAAATAGGCTTTACAAATGTTATAGATGCAACAGTATTATCAAACACATACACTCCCAAATTTATAAAATTAAAACTTTTTGCACACAATTTTGATCGAGAGCTAAATGGAATAATCTTTCACCCTAGGAAATATCATCTTGAAATATTTAAAAAAGATAATCGACTATTTGCCATAGGAAAATTAGATATAAATTATGAACAGCTGCAGATAGTTCAACCTTCGGTAGTAGAAGAGATAAACATAATCGTACCAAAATATAAAACTAAACTACAAAACAAAACAATTACAAAAATTATAAAAGAGCAAGTAAGCAAAGATGCACTTATAGCAAATGGACTTGATGAAAAAAGAGCAGATGCAATAGTAGAGATTCATAATCCAACAAAAGAGTTTGTAGATGCATTTGAAAAAAATGGAGGTTTTTTAGATGAAACATTAAGGGTTTTAAAATACTTAGATATCCTTAATCATATAAATAAACTCTCATCAAAAAAGATAGAAGTTCCTTCTAAAAAAAAATTAGATGGTGATATAAGCGAATTTTTAAAAGCTCTACCATTTACTCTTACAAATGACCAGCAAAAAGTTATAAAAGAGATAAAAGATGACTTTGCAAGTGACAAAGCTACAAAAAGAGTCATAATGGGAGATGTAGGCTGTGGTAAAACTATGGTTATCTTGGCTTCAGTTATGATGGCATACCCCTCAAAATCAATCCTTATGGCTCCAACTACGATACTAGCTTCTCAAATTTATGAGGAAGCTTTGAAGTTTTTACCAAAAGAGTTAAAGATAGCTTTAGTAACAAACCAAAGTGATAAAAAAGAGTCTTTAGATAGTTATGATTTTTTGATAGGAACTCACGCACTTTTACATCGTCCAATCCCAGAAGCTGACCTTGTTATGATAGATGAACAGCATCGCTTTGGAACCAAACAAAGAGCCTTAATCTCAAAGTTGGTATCAAAAGAGGATAAGCAACCTCACTTTTTACAGTTTTCTGCAACTCCAATACCAAGAACTCTTAGCATGATACAATCTAGCATCATAGATATCAGCCAAATAAAAGAGTTACCATACCCAAAAGATATCGAAACTCATATCATAGGTGGAAGTGACTTTGCTGACCTTATAGAACATATAAAAGGTGAGATAAAAGAGGATAGACAAACTATCATAGTCTATCCACTAGTAGAAGAGAGTGATGTGATAGAGTATCAATCAATAGATGAGGCTAGAGGATATTGGGAGAAAAATTTTGAAAAGGTTTATGTAACTTATGGAAAAGATAAAGAGAAAGAGGAAGTTTTAGAAAACTTTAGAGACAAAGGAAACATACTCATAGCCACAACCCTCATAGAAGTAGGCATATCATTGCCAAACTTATCAACTATCGTTATCGTAGCTCCTGAGAGGTTAGGACTTGCATCTTTACATCAGCTTCGAGGACGAGTGAGCCGTACAGGGTTAAAAGGTTACTGTTTTTTATTTACAAAACAAAAAGCTAGTGAAAAATTGATATCTTTTTCAAAAACTCTTGATGGATTTGAGATAGCCGAACTAGACCTTTTGCATCGCCAAGGTGGAGATATGCTAAAAGGTGAGATGCAAAGTGGTAAAAGCTTTAAGTGGTTTGACCCCAAAAGTGATGAAGATATTTTGAAAGAGGTGAAGAGTGATTTAAAATCTCTTTCTATTTCTCCTCTCTCTTCCTCTGTTTGAGTTATGATTGGATTCTCTTTTCACAGGAGCTTTTAAAAATTTATTAGATTTTAGTGAAGCTTCACAATATCTATTTACTTCTACTCTTGCGTGTTCGGCTGATTTGCTATCTGGAAAAAGATCAGGTAGTTTGTAAGCCATCCAAAGATAGAGAGAGATTTTTTTCACTTCATCTTCTGCTTTTAAAAGTTCTAGTTGTGTTTTTGCGATGCCATTTGTCTTTATGGCTGATTTGTAACTTACTACTTTTTTATCAACTATGGAGTTTATATAAAAAAGATAAGCACTTTTGATAAGAGGTGATCTTGTACTTACAGGTGCACCTGCTAACATATACTTCTCCTCTAAAGTTAATCTCTTTTTTTTGTCTAGCATATGTGAAAGCTCTAACATGTAAGAGATATTTGCAGCGACAAAAGGACCTGTAAAGTTCATATGTCTTGAAAAATATCTTAAGATTTCGCCAAGATTGTCAGTCTTGAGATGATTTGAGAGTGAGAGTATTTGTGAAGTGGTTGCTTTTACAGAAAATGGAGCTTTTATAGTGTGAAGCGGAGAGTGAAACTCTTTGTCGATATGCTCTAACACTTTTTGGCTAGTTGCTCCTATAAAACCATTTTCATGATGACCATAGCGTCCTGCTCGTCCTGCTATTTGGATTATCTCATTTGGGATAAGGAGACGGTTTTGTACCCCGTCAAATTTACTATCTGTTGTAAAAAGAATAGTCTTTATAGGGAGATTTAATCCCATAGCTATCGCATCTGTAGCTACTAAAATATCACTTTTTCCCTCTCTAAATCTTTTGGCTTCCTCTTTTCTAACTTCAGGAGAGAGGTTTCCATACAAAACTGAAACTTTATGATGTTTGGATAGTTTAGATTTAAGACGAAGCACTTCAGCCCTTGAAAATGCTATAAGAGCTGTTTCCTTTTCTATATTTCTTAGAAGTGTTGGTTTTTTTAAAACTTCAAGTGGGTTTTTTCGTTTGAACTTTACAACCTCTAACTCTTCATCTAAATAAGTTGCAATTTGTTTTATCGCTTCAAGTGCATTTACACTTCCAGTAACTATAACTTTATCAGCAGGAGCACCTACGACCGCATTTACCCATGCCCAGCCACGGTCTGCATCTGCTAGCATCTGTATCTCGTCGATAACACAAACATCTACATCATAATTAAAGTTTGTCATCTCTATAGTTGAGCAGATATGCCCAGCATCTTCGTCGATAATCTCCTCTTCACCAGTCACAAGTGAGACAGGAATATCACTCTTTTTTATAACTTCATAGTTCTCTAAAGCCAACAACCTAAGAGGTGCAAGATAGAGACCACAATCTGCATCCATAAGTTCTTGTAAAGCTCTATGAGTTTTTCCACTATTTGTAGGACCTACAAAGAAGTATAGTTTTCGTTTTTTTTCACGAGCCAATGGAAAGAGTGATTTTAAATCACAATTTAAAAGGGTATGTAGCTTTTCTTGCCAAGTTTGTTTAATCATAAATCAGATGATAGCACAAAGTGTTAAAAAAGAACATAGCGAAATATATTTAACTATCATTTGATTTGCCTCAGCTACTGTATTATCCCAACAATTTGAAGAGTTGCTTGAAACAATGAGAATCTAAAAATAAGATTTGACTTTCAAATATTAATTAAGTATAATGTATCTACATTGTATATGACTAATTAATTTAAAAATGATTTTAAAGGAATATTATTTGCTAGAAATTAATTATAAATGGGATGAAGAAAAAAACAATATTTTAAAAGAAACTAGAAATATATCTTTTTTTGATATTGTGACAGCAATCGAAAATAAACAAATTTTAGAGATAATCGATAATCCCAGTTCTAACCATATAAAGCAAAAATGCTTTGTTCTAGAATTAAATGATTATGTCTATTTAGTTCCATTTGTGAAAAATGAAAATGAAATTTTTTTGAAAACCATTTTTCCAAGTAGAAAACATAAAAAATATTATTTATCTAAAAACCATCCTATAAAGAATAGCTGAAAGCGAAGCTATTTTTTATAGACATAGGTATATTGTTTGATTTTTTGAGTATTTAAGAACTTTAAATACTCAAATGATCAAATACTAAAGTATAAGCACTATAAAAAAGCTTATATATTTTGGTCAATGTTCATTAACAACTCATTGTTTTCACAAGTGCTAAAATTAACTTTTAGAGTTTACCTTCTGGGTATAAAAACTCTGTTTGGTTCATAAGGTTTATTGTATTTGCAAATAGAGTAAATTATAGTGGCTAATTTTTTAGCAACTATAATCAAAGCCTCTTTTTTAGATTTACCAGATGAAACTTTGTCACGAAAGAGTTTATTTAGTTGTGTATTATGTCTAACAGATGCAACAGCTGCCATATAAAGAGCATGTTTAGCAGTAGGGATCCCTCTTTTAGCGAGTCTTCCTACAGATAGAGAATTGCCCGATTGATATTGTGTTGGATAGAAACCAAGATAGCCGATAAAAGATTTAGAAGATTCAAATCTAGCTATATCTCCACACTCACCAAGCATTACAGCTATAGTTTTAGTAGATACACCATCTATTGTATGAAGATTTTCAATAGGAGAATTTGGTGAATTATCAATTTTATTATTGAGTAAATCATTAATTTTTTCTTCTATTTTAGATTTTTCTTGACTTAAAAGCTCTAATATCGTAATATTGGTTTGGATCATTAAGGCTCTAGCCTCATAGGCACGACCAGCATAAACTGAAGATTTAGCTAACGCTATTAAGAGTTTTGCTTTACCTTCAGAGAAGTTGTTACCTTTGATATGTCTAAATAGATTAGTCAGCTTCTTTGGCGTAGCCTTTTGCAACTGTGTTGCAGTAGGATAAGCTTTAATGGTCTCTAATGCAGTTTTACTAAATAAATTAGGAAAAACTTTAGTAATCTCTGGATTGACAGTCGCCATCACAGTTGAGATTTCTCGCTTGATGGTCTTTATCTTTTTATCAAGAGAGCCTTTTAATCTACCTAAGACTTTTAAAGAGTGATAATCATCATTACTGATATGGCTAGATTTATATTTATCAGTAGATAATAGTTCAGCTATCACATAAGCATCTATAGCATCATTCTTGATTTTCTTCATAGTGCTAAAGTCTCTATACTTAGCAGTTTGATAAGAGTTTAACAAGATAACTTTATAATCACTATCTGTTAAATATCCATAAAGATTTTCACTAAAAGCTCCAGTTGACTCAACTCCTATGATAAAGTCATCACGATTGAGTGATAAAGTAGCTAATCTCTTTTCTAATTCTTGTAAACCAAGAATATCTGAATAGATCCAAAATGGTTTAACAGCAAACTCTGCATCTTTATCTAAGATACAGATATAATGTTTCTCTTTAGCAACATCGATTCCAACATAA
>JAMONX010000016.1 GCA_027066435.1 Campylobacterales bacterium | reverse complement strand
TTTATATTAAATAATTAAAAAAATAACTTTATTAATTAAAATAATTGTCGATATACCCTTAAGTAATTATCTACAATTACTTATATCAAAAGTAAGGTTATAGCAATGAAATTTTCGTTTGACAGTGTAGCACATTTATATAAACATGTTTACTACAATATGCCTCAGTCATTAAAAACGTTTTTAGGGACTTTATATGGAAGTATTCCTATTGAAAAGAGGTATGGGACTCTTTATTCTCATTATTTAGAAGTTTATAAGCAATTTGAAGAAGGTGATAAACAATTTCAAGAAGACTACTTATATAATAAAACATTAGAAACAATATTGTTTGCTGAGCAAAATATACAATTTTATCAGCAAAGTTTTGCAAAACATGGTGTAAGTGCAAGTGATTTTAAATCTCTTGATGATTTGCAAAAATTTCCTACAATGGCAAAAGAAGATATTAAAAAGCATATTGAAGAGATGTATACACAAAGCAGGGAAAAAGCTGTTGCATATTTTAGTGGGGGATCTAGCTCTTCACCTACAAAATTTTATCACCCTATATATACTAGTCGTGCTAAACATAAAGCATATTCAGTTTTCACTTTAGAGAAAGGTGGATACAATTTAAGAGATAGGTCTATTTTACTTAAAGGACGGGAAGTTGTAGATGTAGAAAAAGATGTTTATTGGGATTATGAACCTGTAGATAATTTTTTAAATGTAACATCTAGTTATGTCTCTAGTGAAAAATTTCCATTTATTTATAAGCAAGCACTGAAGTTCAAACCAAAATTTCTTTTTGGCTATTTAAGTGTAATATTAAACTTTGTCTCTTCTTCAAAAGCATATAATTTAGATCCATTGGCAATAAAAGGGATTATCCTTACCTCGGAAACAGTACATGCTCAAGATATTGAAATATTAAAAGCTTTTTTTGGTGATATTTCTATTTTTATTGATTATGGTCATACTGAGCGTGTAGTTGGTGCATATAAATTAGATTTTGGTGATTATCATTTTATGAATGCCTATGGTATTCCTCGTGTAGTTAATCAAGAAATTATTGGAACTTCTCTTGATAATTTTGTGATGCCGTTTATCAACTATAAAACTTCTGATGAAGTTGATGGGGATATATCTTATTTTGATAATAGTGATATTGCTAAAAGTGTACATAATATTAAAGGTCGTTCTCAAGATTACCTTGTTGCTGATGATTATAGACTCATTTCCACATCCACTTTATATGTAGGTCATAATTTGTCAACGGAAGTGGTTTCTAATATACAATATCAACAAAGTGAGCCTGGAAAAGTAAAAGTATTGGTAGAGAAAAATCGATGTGATATTGATAAAAATGAAATTTTGGCAGGATTAAACAAACTTGTAAAAAAAGGAATTTCTTTTGATGTTGAAATTGTTGATTTTATTGCCACAAGTAATCGTGGAAAGAAAATCGTTTGTAAACAAAATCTTGATATTGAATCAATCAAACATAAAATTGTAAAATCAGATTTGGCTTTAAATTGAAGCTTTATCTGGGATGGTTATTTAAAGTAGTTTAAAATTTCTTCAAAACTTCTTTAAAGTCCATAGGTTCTAAGTTTCCATGTGCATCTATAAAAACATAATAAGGCACTCCTCCTATCCACATTTTTCTCTTCTTTAAATGGTTTACTATTTTTAAAACACTGGAGTTTGATAGTATTTCAAACAAGATTTTCTTTTCTTTGATAAAATGTTTAAGGTTCTTATCTGCGATTTTATATTGAGCATGTATACCGATAATTTTTAATTCATTTTGTTCCAACTCTAACTTATTGATTTCTGGAATCTCTTTGATGCAATATGGACACTCTGTACCAAAGAAAAAAAATAGGATATTTTTTTTATAGTATTTTGCATCCTTAAATATAAAATTTCCTTCATAATTTGTAATTTTTATAGTGTCATTATTTAATGTTTTTAATTCAATACGCTCTATTTTATCTGCAAATAGTGAAAGTGATAAAAATATAATTATTGTAAAAATCTTTCTCATAAACTGCACCTTTTTATAAAATTTTCTATATGATAATTAAAAATTTTATAAACTGAGGTTAAAATATGAATTTCACTGGGAAAAATGTACTTATTACAGGTGCGAGTAAGGGGATTGGAGCTGAAATTTCTAAAGTTTTGGCAAGTTATGGGCTTAAAGTTTGGATAAATTATCGTTCAAATCCTTCTTTAGCAGATGAACTTAAAGATATGATAGAAAAAGCTGGAGGTGAGGCGGCTGTTATCTGTTTTGATGCTAGTGATGAAAATGGATTTGTAGAAGCTGTTAAAACTATAGTCTCAAGTGATGGAGAATTGTCTTATCTTGTGAACAATGCGGGAATTACAAATGATAAATTAGCTCTTAGAATGAAATTAGAAGATTTTGATAGTGTTATAAAGACTAATTTAAATTCGGCTTTTATTGGTTGTCGTGAGGCACTAAAGGCTATGAGTAAAAAAAGATTTGGGGCAGTTGTAAACATCTCTTCGATTGTGAGTGAAACTGGTAATGTTGGTCAAGTAAATTACTCAGCAAGTAAAGGTGCTATGAATTCACTAACAAAAAGCTTTGCATTAGAAGGATCAGCAAGAGGTATAAGATACAATGCAATTACTCCCGGTTTCATAGCAACAGATATGACTGATAAGCTTAGTGAAGATGTGAAAAAAACTTATACAGATAAAATACCTTTAAAAAGATTTGGAGACCCAAGAGATGTAGCAGAAGCTGTAGCTTTTTTGCTTAGCGACTCTTCGAGTTATATAACGGGAGAAATTCTCAAAGTAAATGGTGGAATGTATGTGTAAGTTATAGTATCGCAATTTTTTAACAATTTTTTGATACACTAACGGGCATTATAATATAAGGAGAAAAATATGGCATTAATTGATGATGTAAAAGAGGTAGTAGTTGAACAGTTAAACTGTAACGCTGATGAGGTGAAAGAAGATTCTAAGTTTGTTGAAGATTTAGGTGCTGATTCATTGGATGTTGTTGAGCTTGTTATGGCTCTTGAAGAGAAGTTTGATATCGAGATTCCAGATAGTGATGCAGAAGCAATAGCTACAGTTGGGGATGCAATAAAGTATATCGAAAATCATAACGCATAAATTTTTTTACGAAAAAGGCTAGTTTTTACCTTTTTCGCAAAATAAAATAGGTATAAATGAAATTCTAAGGAGATTGAAGTGAAGAGAGTAGTGATAACTGGTATGGGCATGATAAATGCCGTTGGAAACGATAAAGAGAGTTCTTTTAAGGCCATTGTAGAAGGTAAATGTGGCATTAGACGAATTACTCTATTTGATGCTAGTGATTACTCTGTGAAAATAGCTGGCGAAGTTTGTGATTTTGATCCTAAGTCTGTAATGAATCCAAAAGAGGTTAAAAAAGCTGATAGATTTATTCAGCTTGGTATAAAAGCTTCGCAGGAAGCTATGATAGATGCAAACTTTCAAGATGTTGATTTTGAGCGATTTGGAGTTGTATCTGCATCTGGAATTGGTGGATTACCAAATATAGAAAAAAACTCTGTTATCGCTAATACAAGAGGACCTAGAAAAATATCTCCATTTTTTATCCCATCATCACTTGTAAATATGCTAGGTGGATTTATATCTATTGAGCATGGGTTAAAAGGACCTAATTTATCTTGTGTTACTGCCTGTGCTGCTGGAACTCATGCCATAAGTGAAGCTACTAAAACTATTATGCTAGGCGGAGCTGAAACCATGTTAGTTGTTGGTGCCGAATCGGCAATTTGTGGAGCAGGTATTGGTGGGTTTGCTGCTATGAAAGCTTTGTCAACTAGAAATGATGAACCAGAAGCTTCTTCTCGTCCTTTTGATTCTGATAGAAATGGTTTTGTCATGGGAGAGGGTGCTGGGGCACTTATACTTGAAGAGTTAGAATCTGCACAAAAAAGAGGTGCTAGGATTTATGCTGAGGTTATTGGGTTTGGAGAGAGTGGAGATGCAAGTCATATCACTGCACCTGTAGTAGATGGGCCATATCGTGCGATGAAGGCAGCTTTTATGATGGCTGGAAGTCCCAAAATTGATTATGTCAATGCTCACGGAACTAGTACTCCAGCAAACGATAAAAATGAGAGTGCAGCACTGAAAATGTTGTTTGATGGTAAAGAAAATTGTCCACCTGTAAGTTCTACAAAGGGGCAAATTGGTCACTGTTTGGGGGCCGCTGGTTCTATGGAGGCTATTATTTCGATTATGGCTATGAGAGATGGGATTATTCCTCCAACGATTAATTATACAACGGCTGATGAGGATTGTGATCTTGATTATGTTCCAAATTCTGCAAGAAGTGCAACTATCGATACTATTATGAGCAATTCATTTGGCTTTGGTGGAACAAATGGTTCGATTATTTTAAGAAAATTTAAATAGAGGTTTATCTATATGGTTACTTATCTTGAGTTTGAAAAGGGCATACAGCAGTTAGATCAAGATTTACAAGAGGCTAGGTCGCTTGGTGATTTTGTAACTGTAGCCACGGTTGAAAAAAATCTTGATAAAGAGATTAAAAAGAGTTATAAAAATTTAACAGATTATCAGAAACTTCAACTTGCTCGTCATCCTGCTCGTCCTTATGCATTAGATTTTATCAGAGGAATGATGGAAAATGCTTATGAGATTCATGGAGATCGTGTTTACTCTGATGATAATGCTATTGTTTGTTATATGGGAACGATTTCAGGCAAAAAAGTGATTGTTATAGGCGAACAAAAGGGTAGAGGAACAAAAAATAAGATAAAAAGAAATTTTGGCATGCCTCAACCTGATGGATATAGAAAAGCTCTTAGAGTTGCTAAAATGGCTGAAAAATTTAAAATTCCTATTCTTTTTCTTATTGATACTCCTGGTGCATATCCTGGAATTGGTGCTGAAGAGAGAGGTCAGAGTGAAGCAATTGCCAAAAATCTTTTTGAATTAAGTGATTTAAATACTATTACTATTTCTATTGTAATAGGCGAAGGTGGAAGCGGTGGAGCTTTGGCTATAGGTGTTGCTGATAAGTTTGCAATGATGCGTTACTCTGTGTTTAGTGTTATCTCTCCTGAGGGATGTGCTGCGATATTATGGAATGATCCAAAAAAGCAAGAGCAAGCGACTAAAGCTATGAAAATTACATCGGATGACTTAAAAGAGTTAGGTTTAATTGATGATGTTATCGATGAGCCAATTGAGGGTGGACATAGAGATAAAGTTGCTTCTGTTCTGGCTTTAAAAAAGTACTTTCTTGATACTTTGGTAGAATTAGAGCAATTTGATGATAAAACAAGACTCGATCTTCGTTATAAAAAACTTATTTCTATAGGTGCCTTTACTGATGAGTCTATAGTTGAAGAAGAGGAAAAAGAGAGCGAGTTAAGAGCAGAACTTACAAATAAATTTAACTCTTTTCTTGATAAAATCCAACCTAGTAGCGATAAGAAAGACTAGTACTAACTGCCTATTTCTGAAAAAATACTACATAAGAAAATTATATTAGCTAGATGCGTATGATCAAAGGAGTTGAACTCCTTTGATATTGTTGTTTAGTGCAGTTTGCTCCAAACAGATTGTTTCCATAGATACGCTAATACTGAAAAGATGATAAAGAATAAAATTACTTTCCATCCTAGAGAATTACGAATCTCTTTTGCAGGGTCACCTGAGTGTGTCAAGTGAGTCATGACTTTATCAGTTGCATCTGCTGTTAACCCAACTCTAGGCATTGAAGTACCCTTTAGATGAGATTGTGGATCTTCTATAAAGGTAGTAAGAAAGCTGTTGCTTCTAGCTACAATAATAGTAGATAAATCAGGTGGAAGTTTTCCCATATACCCTTTTAATGTATCTTGATACTCTAAAACTTTAACTCTGTATGCTAGGGCATCTTTTTCAAATTTAAATGTTGGTGTATCACCTAATTGAGTAGCTTTCATATATCGCATTTCATGACATCTAGAACATGCATCTTCATAAGCTTGTTTTGGTGTAATCTCTTGTGGTGCAATTGACTTGAAATATGCAACTATATCAGCTACTTCTTGGTCCAAGTCACCACCAGCTCCAGAAAATGCAGTCATTGGATGCATTTTTGTATCATCAAATTTATGTTCTAGTTTAAGTGTAGCTACAGGGTCTTTTATGAGAGCCGCTAGAAAGTTGCTTTCATAAAGTATTCCTGCTGTACTAAGGTCAGGAGGAGTAACGCCGTAACTTGCTACGGCAGTTGCTGCATCCATAGGAGCTGGCATATCTTGTGATTTGATACCATGGCATCCTGTACAAGCTGCTGCTCCTGTTACAAGAGCTGCACCTGCAACGGGATCTCCTGTTTTTGTGATTGCTGGTAAATCAGTATATTCATAATTTTTTGAATCTACATGTTTATGCATTACTTTGTGTGCATAAGTCTCCACACCACCATATACTAGTAGTGAAAAGAAAATAACAACTAGTAATATTTGAATTTCTTTATTTATTTTATTCATCCTAATCCTCCTACTTTTTCTTTTCTAGCATTGTGATGATTGGTAATACTACCCAAAGCCCAAGGAATGTCCAGGTAGCCGCCGCTCCAATTACATTAAATATACCTTCAGGAGGTAATTTACCCATAATTGTCAATGTAATCATATCTATCAATAATACCCAAAACCATATCGCAAATAGTCCTCTTCTGTTAGCCGGAGCAACATTTGGACTTCTATCCAAAAATGGTAAGAATACCAATATGACTTGTGCAAAGCCAAATGCAATAAGACCTGCATCTTTAGAGAATGGTCTAAGTATCTCATAACTCCATAAGAAGTACCACTCAGGATAAATATGTGGAGGAGTTTTAAGTCCATTTGCTGGATCTAAGTTTACAGGGTCTAATGCAAAGGTAAAGTTGTAAAATACAAGATAAAAGAAAAATACTAGAAATACTCCAAGTACAAAGATATCTTTACTTAAGAAATCAAATTGAAATCTCATAACTTTTGAACCTTTTGTATCACCTGCTAAATATTTTGCAGACTCTGTATCAAAATCAATCTCTTCACCATCTTGATTGTTAACATGAGGAATTCTTAATGCTCCAAAGTGTAGTCCTATTGCTCCCATAATAACTAAAGGAATTAAAAGAACATGAATCATGAAAAATCTTGTCAAGAATGCATCTCCAGGTACATAATCACCTCTAATCCACTCAACAACACCATGAAGCTCTAGTGAACCAGCACTAAATAGATTTGTTATAACCATACCTGCCCAGTAGCTCATCTGTCCCCAAGGAAGCATATAACCACTAAATGCTGCTGTACTAAATAGTATAAATAGTACCATTCCAGAAATCCATATCATCTCTCGACCATTTTTATATGATCCATAATAGATTGCTGTAAACATATGTATATATATAATCAAAAAGGCTACTGATGAACCCACCGCATGTATATGTCTCCAAAGCCAGCCATAACCAACTTCAGCCATAATAGTATAGTTTACACTATCAAATGCCAACGCAGTATCAGGTTTATAATACATAAGTAGAAAAATACCTGAAATTACAAGTAGCAGAAATAGTACAGCCAAAACCATACCCATCGCCCATAAAAAGTTTATATTTTTAGGAATCCAGTACTCTGTTGCCATAACCTTTTTTATCGTCTCTGTTGCTAGACGCTGATCGAGCCAATCGCCTACAGATGTTGCTTTTCTAATCTTTGCCATTTTGCCTCCTTTATGCTATCTCGCCAGCGGCTTTTAATTTTTTAAACTGTTCACCCTCTTCACCTAAAACCAATGTTGTTCCATCTATTTTAAATGGTGGAATTTCAAGTGGTTTCTCAGGAGGTAGCTTAATCGCTTCTCCGCTTGCATTAAACATTCCACCGTGGCAAGCACAATGAAAGTTCTTATCTTTAGGAATATATGCAGGTATACAACCTAGATGTGTGCATAGTCCAACGGAGATAAGATATCTACTTTCACCTACAAGAACATCTCTATCATTTGCTTTCATATCAGCAGTTTTTTTGAGAATAAAGATAGGCTTACCTCTCCATTTTTCAACTACTAAGACATTCTCTTCCATAGTGCTTAAATCTACCTTTGTAAAGCCTGCAGCTTTAACACTTGGAAGTGGATCCCAAGTTCTCTTCATAGCACCTAGTGCAGCTACACTCCCAATGGCGGTAAAACCACCCAATGCAAATCCAAGAAAATTTCTTCTCTCTTTTTCAACAGCCATATGTACTCCCTTATTAAAAATTTAGTCGCATAGCTGAAATTGTATCTAATTTAAAATTATAAGCTATTGATTTTATTGTTTATATTATAACTTTTTTTAATTTTTGTTCCATTTTTATATAAATGTGGAGTATATCAATAGCCGCTGGGGTTACGCCACTTATTTGGTTTGCTGCAAAGAGTGTAGGGGGGTTAAATGTGTTGAACTTTTCTATAATTTCTTTACTTAAGCCTGATACTTTTTCAAATTCAAAATCTCTTGGAATTTTTATATTTATTAAGTTTTTCATCTTATCAATTTGATTTTTTTGCTTCTCTATGTAGTTGGCATATTTAGATTCTATAAGAATCTGTTTTTTTGTATCTTTTGAAAATAAGATAAATTCAGGTATAAAAATATCTAATTTTTCTATGGTAAAACTTTTTCTTCCTACTACACTTTTAAGAGCGACTTTATCAGTTACACTCTCTTCCTTTATTTGTTCTAGTTTTATAGAGTTTAATTTTGAAGGGGTTGTAAAATTTTCATTTAGGTATTTTTTAGCAAACTCTAAATCCTTTGCTTTTTTTGAGATTTCAGAAAATAATTCATCTTTTATTAGTCCAAATTTATTTCCATACCTGGATAGCCTTAGGTCAGCATTATCCTCTCTTAAAAGAAGACGGTATTCAGCACGGCTTGTAAACATTCGATAAGGCTCTGTAGTTCCTTTGGTAACCAAATCATCTATCAAAACTCCGATATAAGCTTCATCCCGTCTTAAGATAAAAGGCTCTTTTTTTTCAATTGATAAAACTGCATTTATAGCTGCAATTAGACCCTGTGCTGCGGCTTCTTCATAGCCTGTAGTTCCATTTATCTGTCCTGCACAGTAGAGCCCTTGTACTTTTTTAGTCTCTAGTGTGTGGGTTAATTGTACTGGATTTATATAATCATACTCTATTGCATAGCCATATCTTACTATTTTGGCATTTTCTAACCCTTTTATGGAGTGAATCATCTTTAACTGTACATCAGGTGGAAGTGAAGTAGTAAGACCGTTTACATAATATTCAGTTGCCTCTTTGGTTTGAGGTTCAACAAAAAGATGATGTCTCTCTTTGTCAGAGAATCTATCGACTTTATCTTCTATACTTGGACAATATCTAGGACCAACTCCTTCTATCTGCCCTGTAAAAAGTGGAGCTCTATGAAAGTTATCAGAAATTATTTTATGTGTATTTGTGTTTGTATAAGTTATAAAGCAGGGAAGTTGAAATGGGTTAAATTTATTTGCATCTGTTCTAAAACTAAATGGTATCGGTTCTTCGTCACCTGGTTGCTCATGCATAAGTGAAAAATTGATACTTTTAGCATCTATCCTTGCACAAGTCCCTGTTTTTAATCTCCCTAAATCTAATCCAATAGAACTCAAACTTTCACTTAGTTTGTTTGAAGGAAACTCTCCTTGTCGTCCTGCTTCTTGTGTATGTTCGCCAATGTGAATTAAGCCTTTTAAAAATGTGCCAGTTGTGATTATCACTTTTTTTGCATCGTAACGGTTTTGTAGATGTGTGATAACGGCAGAAATTTTTCCATTTTCTACTATAAGCTCATTTGCCATCTCTTGTATAATTGTAAGATTTTTGCTCTTTAAGCAGGTATCTCTCATGTAGATGCTATATCTATCCATATCTATTTGTGCTCGACTTCCTTGTACTGCTGGACCCTTGGATGCATTTAATATTCTGTATTGAATTCCTACTTTGTCAGTACAAATTCCCATCTCTCCACCGAGTGCATCTATCTCTTTTACAAGATGACCTTTTGCTAATCCACCAATTGCAGGGTTGCAGCTAATTGAGCCAATTCTTTCAACTAATATCGTTAAAAGAAGTGTTTTTTTCCCCATTCTCGCACAGCAGAGTGAGGCTTCTATGCCCGCATGTCCTCCACCTATTACTATTACATCATATTGTTCCACTAAATTTACCTATTTTTTTTATGATTATATCAAACTTTGCTATAATCATTTTATGTTTACAGGATTGATAAGAGAATTGGCTATGGTCAAGGGTATGGAAAATGATTTTTTAACACTAAAGGCGGAGTATAAACCGAGCATTGGTGATTCAATAGCTATAAATGGTGCTTGTCTTACAGTGGTAAAACTCGGCAGAGGTGAATTTACAGTGGAGCTTTCAAATGAGACAAAATCACTACTTGCAGTGGATAATTTAAAAGGCAAAGTTCACTTAGAACCTGCTATGAGATTAAGTGATAGGCTGGAAGGACATATAGTTCAAGGTCATATCGATACTGTTGGGAAGATTGTAAAAATTGTAAAAAGTTCAAAAGCTTATGATTTTTTCATAGAGGTTGATGAAAAGTTTATTAAGTTTATAATCCCAAAAGGAAGCATTACGATAGATGGTGTGAGTTTGACTGTAAACTCTGTGGATAAAAGAGAATTTAGATTGACAATCATTCCTCATACTATGAAAAACACAATTTTAAAAGATTATAAAATAGGAACTAGGGTAAATATCGAAACGGATATGTTTGCAAGATATCTATTTCATATGTTTGGTAAAGAAAAAACTTCAAGTTGGGATGAGATTGAAGGGATAATGGCAAGATATTGATATTTGAAAAATATAAAGAAAAACTATTCTTTAAAATTACAAATCGATTTGGTGGAGTTAGCCAAATTCCTTATGATAGTTTAAATTTAGCTCTTCATGTGGGAGACAACCCTATAAATGTATTAAAAAATCGCTCTTTACTTGCAAGAGAGAATGGTTTTTATATCGATAATTTAATTTTTATGGAGCAATCTCATGGAGATAACATTCAAGTTATCAAAGATAGCTCTATAAATCATATCAAAAATTGTGATTCACTTATAACAGATGTAAAAAATATTCCTTTGATGGTAATGGTTGCAGATTGCATCCCGATATTACTTTATGACCCAGTGAAAAATGTTATTTCAGTAGTGCATTCTGGGCGAAATGGATCATTTAAAGAGATAGTAAAAAAAACTGTTTTAAAAATGATTGAAGAGTTTGGTGTGGATGCATCTGATATTTTGGTCTATTTTGGACCTTCAATTAATAAATGTTGTTATGAAATTGGAAAAGAGATAGCTGATATTGTTAAAAAAAGTTATATTGAGAGAAGAGGTTCAAAATTATATCTTGATTTGCAAAGTATGAATAAAGATCAGCTTTTAAGTGTTGGAGTTTCTAAAGATAATATCGAAATCTCATCTACTTGTACCTGTTGTAATAAAGACTATTTTTCTTATAGAAGAGAAGGGGTTACTGGCAGATTTGTAGGGATATTATGGATAAAAAAGTAGTTGCATTAAAATATGAAGAAGATGGGACTTCTGCTCCAAAGGTAGTTGCAAAAGGTCAGGGTGTAATTGCCAAAAAGATTATGGAAAAAGCAAAAGAGTTTGATGTCCCCATCTTTCAAAATAAAGCATTAGCTGAGAGCTTGTTAAGCTTAGATGCAGGTGAGCAGATACCGCCAAATCTTTATAAAGCAGTTGCTGAGGTTTTTGTATGGCTTATGAAAAGTGAAAAAAAAGCACAAATGAGTAGACCCAAAAATTAACCTAATATATGACTTGGTCTGCCTATATGATATCCTTGTGCATAATCAACACCCAAAAGTTTCACTTTGTCAAATATCTCTTTTGAACTTACATACTCTGCAATTGTTTGGATGCCTAAATCTTTAGCAAATGATACCATGGATTTTACCATAATAAGGCTATTTGGATTTGTATTGATATCTTTTATTAATGAGCCATCAATTTTAAGATAATCGGCATTTAGTTTTGGTATTTGAGAAAAATTTGAATAACCACTTCCAAAATCATCAATTGCTATTTTGCATCCTAATAGCTTTATCTTTTTTAGAAAATTTGCTATTTTTATGTTGTTATCTAACTCTTCACTCTCTACTATTTCAAATGTGACTAAGTGTCCATTATTGTTATTTTCTAGATGTCTCAAAATAAAACCAGATACCCTTTTATCTAATATATCATAAGCTGATATATTTATAGTAACTGGAAAATTTAACTTTTCAAGTTTATTTAGTGTGCTTTTAATCATCGCTCTTGATAAATCCAGGTATAGATTTGATTTTTTGGCGATGTCTAAAAAATCTGCAGGTCTAAGGTATGATCCATTTCTTGTTTGAATTCTTATAAGAGATTCAAACTTTTCTATTTCATCTGTTTTTATGTTATATATAGGTTGAAAGAAAGGCTCAATTCTATTTTCCAAGATTGCATCTTTGATAGTTTGGTTCATTTTGATATTATGAATAAATTTCTCTTCATATTTAGAATCTTTATTAAATATCTTATAAGATTGTTTTAGGTTTTTTGCATCATGGAGTGTGTGATATGTATATCTTACAAGGTTGTCTTTGTTTTTTGCTGCACCTATCGTAAATGAAATATTTAGAGCAATATTTTGAAAATAAAAAGTCTCTTTTTTGATATTATTTGAAATTATTTTAAGGTAATTCTTTAGTGTTAGACTACTAAACCTAGTTGTTATTAAAATTGCAAAGCTATCACGATCTAGTTTATAGAGTTTTGATTGCTCAGTTGGAAGTTTATCACTAAGCCAATTTGCAACATACGCTGTAATTTTATTTCCAGCATCAATACCAAAGAATTCATTTATCTCATCAAAAGAGTCCACTTTTATAAAAATTAGCGTATTTGCATTAAAAGTTGATTTTATACAACGAGATGCATCGTCAAGTAGTTGAGACTTTGATGAGAGTCCTGTAAATTTATCAACTAGATACTGCTCTCTAAGTTCTTCATCAGTTTTTATTGAGCTAGTAACATCAAAGAAGGTAATATAATACTCTTTGTTAGTTGATTGTGTTGCTTCAATTGTTAGGCTTTTATATAATTGTTTATTATCTCTTGAACAACCAACAATACCGCTAAAATTTCCATTATTATTCAATTCTTGTAAAACTTTTTTTGGGTCGATATGTAATACTTGAAAGAGATTTTTTCCTAATAAGCTTCCATTATCTTTTATATATTTAGATGCAAATGAATTACTAAAGTGTGTTATATTGAACTCTTCATCAATTGTTGCGTGATAGCCATTATGTGCGGGCTCATTTTTTTCAAAAATTTCATTTTCATTTTGAATTTTCGATATATTTTCACATACTAATGGACTTTTAAGAAAAAGTACAGCATATATAGTTGTAATGATGACAATAGAAATTATTGCAATGGTATTTATTCCAGTGCTGTTAAATAGTAATATTAAGATGATAGTTATTATTGCACCTATTGAAAAATAGGCAAAATAATCTTCAAATATTTTAAAAACCTTGTGCAAACTTTAACCTTAAAATATAAAAATTGAATTTCGGGATTATAACAGGTTAAGCTGAAATGAAAATAAGTCAATCTTAAAAATATTAGTAATTATTATTTCTCAGATTTTTTTAATTAAGGTAAATTTTATAGTTGGTTTAATGATAGATTAAATAACTTTTCTGTAAAATGCAGTGCTAAAATTCACACACACCAATCCTTAAAATGGTTGCAAGTTACTTGCTGATGGGTGTGGAGGCTAAACCAAATCATTAAAACAGAAGGAGACATTGTCATGGTTACAATGAAAGATTTACTAGAATGCGGAGTGCACTTCGGTCACCAAACAAGAAGATGGAACCCAAAGATGAAACCATATATCTTTGGAGAGAGAAAAAATATTTATATTATTGATCTTCAAAAAACATTGAGATATTTTAGATATACATATAATATAGTAAGAGATGCGGCAGCTGAAGGTAAAACGATTATGTTCGTTGGTACTAAAAAACAGGCAAGTTCAGCCATAAAAGAGCATGCGGAGTCTTGCGGTATGCCATATGTAAATCACAGATGGCTAGGTGGTATGCTTACAAATTTCCAAACTATTAAAAAATCAATTAGAAAATTAGAGATAATCGAAAAAATGGAAGAAGAGGGTCAAATTGACCTTATGACAAAGAAAGAAGCTTTAATGCTTTCAAGAAAAAGAGGTAAGCTTCTTGATTATCTTGGTGGAATTAGAGATATGAAAAAAGCACCTGATATGATTTTTATCGTTGATACAGTTAAAGAAAAAATTGCAGTTCAAGAGGCAAATTGTCTAAATATTCCTATTGTAGCACCTATTGATACAAACTGTGATCCTGATGTTATCACTTTTCCAATTCCTGGAAATGATGATGCGATAAGATCTGTTCAACTTTTTTGTAGAGAGATGGCAGAAGCTATAAACGAAGGAAAAGAGTTAAGAGCTCAAGATGAAACTGAAAGTGGCAAAGAAGTAACAGGTGAGCCAGTAAAAAGTGCTGATATAAGTGAAAAAGAGAAAGAAGAGCTTATAGCAGAAGCTGCTAAAGAGGATGAAGTTAAGGAAAAAACACCTATTAAAGAAACAAAAGAGGAGAAGTAGATGACAATTTCAGCAGGAATGGTTAAAGAGCTTAGAGAACTCTCAGGTGCTGGTATGATGGATTGCAAAAAGGCTTTAGTCGCAACTGAAGGTGATATTGATAAAGCAATGGATCATTTGAGAGAAAAAGGTCTTGGAAAAGCTGCTAAAAAATCTGACAGACTTGCTAGTGAAGGTTTGGTAAATGTTGTTATAAGTGATGATTTTAAAACTGCTACTATAAGTGAAATAAATTCTGAAACAGATTTTGTAGCACAAAATGATGGTTTTATAAACTTTACAAAGAGTGTAACATTACATTTGCAAACAACTGATGTTGCAACAAATGAAGAACTTTTAAAGAGTGAAATTAATGGCGTTGGGTTTGAAGAGTATTTTGGTACTGAAGTTTCAAAAATTGGTGAAAATGTAGTTGTGAGAAGATTTGCAACTATAAAAGCTAGTGAATGTGGCGTTGTAAATGGCTATGGACATTCAAATGGTAGAGTTGGTGTTGTAATTGGAGCAATCTGTGATAGTGAAAAAACAGCAGAGGGTGTTAAAGATCTTCTTAAAAACATCTCAATGCATGCATCTGCTATGAAGCCAACGGTTTTGAGTTACACTGATTTAGATCCTGCATTCATTGAAAAAGAAAATATTGCTATAAAAGCAGATATTGAAAAAGAGAATGAAGAGTTAAGAAGATTAGGTAAACACGAAAAAAGAATTCCAGAGTTTGTAAGTATGCTTCAATTAACCGATGAAGTTATGGCAAAAGCAAAAATAGATATGGAAGCTGAGCTTAAAGCTAGTGGAAAACCTGAAAAGATTTGGGATAAAATCATACCTGGTCAAATAGATAGATTTATAGCAGATAACACACAGCTAGATCAGCAGTTGGCACTTTTGAGTCAATTTTTTGTTATGGATGATAAAAAAACGATAGAACAAGTAGTAGCTGATAAAGCTAAAGAACTTGATGGAACTATCAAATTAGTAGATTACATCAGATATGATTTGGGTGAAGGCTTAGAGAAAAAAGTTGATGATTTTGCTGCTGAAGTTGAAGCACAATTAAAATAAACATAATTAAGGAAGAGGAGATGGGTGCAAAGAGTATTATGCATGCATCCAGACTTTCTCACTCGTTTGACTATACTCTTTTTGAAGATATTGATATAAATATTCATGAGAGAGAGTCTATTGCTGTTTTAGGAGTTAGCGGGAGTGGAAAATCGACACTTCTTCATATCTTGGCAACACTTTTAAGACCACAATCGGGAGAGGTTATTTTTGATAAAGGCTACCTATATGAGCAAGGTGATAAAAAACTTTTAGAAATTAGAAGAGATGATATAGGAATAATTTTTCAATCTCACTATCTCTTTAAAGGTTTTACCGTGAGAGAAAATTTAGAGATTTCATCTATCATATCAGGTAATGAGATTGACTTAAATTTGATAAAAAAATTAAAAATAGAAGATACCCTAGAGCAAAATGTAGCTGAACTTTCAGGTGGACAACAGCAAAGAGTTTCAACTGCAAGGGTAATGCTTAAAAAGCCAAAATTAATTTTTGCTGATGAACCTACTGGAAATTTAGATCATCAAACTGCAAATGATGTTATGGATGTCATGTTAGAATACACACAATCACAAAATGCTGGACTTTTTATAGTAACACATGATGAAAATATAGCTGCAAGATGTGATAAAATATATAGACTTCAAAATAAAAGGCTTATGTTGGTTGGTTGATGCAGGTAGCTGAATTTATAACCCAAAATAATGCAATAATATTTTTTTTACTCTTTTCTCGAATCAGTGGAGTTATCGCATTTTTCCCTTTCTTCTCTCATACCTCGATACCAATGACTGTAAAGACAGCAATAGTATTTTATCTTAGCATTATCTTTTTTCCATCAGTTATACTTTCTACAATCCCAATAGATTTAAGCCAAATTGTCTTGATGATTTTAGGTGAATTTATGTTAGGACTTATTGCAGGACTTGTTTTAAATCTAATATTTGGTGCCCTTGGACTTGCTGGGATGCAAATAGCAATGGTTATGGGCTTTTCTATGGCATCAGTTATGGATCCAACAAGTGGAGAAAATGCACCAATTATATCTCAAATACTTACACTTATGGCAATTTTAATGCTTTTAGCATTTGATGGACATCATTTGATACTTCTATTTTTAAATGAGACTATGGGAAATATTGAACTTGGTGGATTTTATCCTCAACCGTTTATTTGGGAGTATCTTAGTTCTGCAGTGACGCATATGTTTATGATGGGTTTTATCATCTCTTTTCCAATTATTGCTATCTCAATTATGTCAGATGTAATTTTTGGGATGCTTATGAAAACAATGCCTCAATTTAATCTTTTGGTTATCGGCTTTCCAATAAAGATTTTTCTATCTATTTTGGTTCTTTCTGCGGTTCTTGGTTCTATTATGAATATATTTAAACAAGACTTTATATCATCATTTGAGTTTCTAAAACTTCTTATTTAAAGAGCTTGCTTCTCTTTTTCATCTCTTCAAAATATTTTTCAAGTTTTTTTGCCATTGCATAATCTTTGGTTATATAAAGAAGTTCATAATTATTTGAAAAAGCAGAATAAGACCAATTTGCTGATCCAAAAAGTATTTTTTTATGGTCAAATATGGCAGTTTTTAGATGCATAATGCCATGATATTTTTTCCTTTTTGAAATTTTTCCTTTTAGTTTATAGACGGTTATATTTTTATATTTTGCTAAAAAATAGAGCATACTTCTTTTTTTTTGTTTATTTGCTGAACGTTCATCAAAAATTATTTCAATCTTAACACCCCTTTTTGCCGCACTTGCTAATCTCTTTGCTATTTTTTTATGAGTAAAATTATAGATAGAAATTTTAATGGATTCTTTTGAATTGTCGATATTCTTCAATATCGCACTTAATGCTTTATCAGCATCTTGTGGTAATAAATAAAAGTTGTTGTTTGCAATTAAATTAGAACTTAGGCTAACAAAAACTATAATTAGATAAAATAGTTTAAATTTCTTTCTCATTTTTACTCTTTTTGTGTATTTTGAGATTTAATTTAGCAAAAATAATATAAAACATTGGAGAAAATAATGCCTTCTATTTTGTTAATAAACGAAAATAAAATAGTTTCAAGACTATTGCAATTAAGTTCACAAAAAAATGGTTACAACTTTGAAGAGGTAGCCTCATTGGATACTTCAGGGGACTCTTACGATGTCATATTTGTTGATAGTGACATGTACAATGAAGAGCTTATGAATAATATAAATTCTAAGTTAAACTTTAATCAGCTAGGATATATAGGTACAAAACAAGGTGATACGCCTGAAGGTTTTGATATTGTGATAGAAAAACCATTTTTGCCAACAGATTTTGTAAATATTATCAAAGAAAAGGTTATAACAGCTTCACCAAAAAGTGAAATTCTTGAAGATGAACTTACTGATGATTTAAGCCAAGAACTTTTGGA
>JAMONX010000015.1 GCA_027066435.1 Campylobacterales bacterium | reverse complement strand
GGAGCTAAAGAGGGAGATCGTATCTATGATCCTACATGTGGTTCTGGTTCACTTCTCATCAAAGCATCTAAAGAGGTAGGAAATCACAACTTTGCACTCTATGGACAAGAGAAAAACGGACAAACACAAGCTCTAAGTAAGATGAATATGTTTTTGCATGAGGTAAACGATGCACAAATAGAGTGGGGAGACACACTAAGAAACCCTCTGCATCTTGAAAATGACCATCTTATGAAGTTTGATATAGTTGTAGCAAATCCTCCTTTTTCACTCGATAAGTGGGGTGCGGAAGAGTTAAGTGAAGATAGATATAGACGGTTTGAGTATGGACTACCTCCAAAGAGTAAAGGGGATTATGCTTTTGTGCAACATATGTTGGCAAGTCTCAATGTCAATGGTCGTATGGGTGTGGTGCTACCTCATGGTGTGCTGTTTCGAGGAGCTAGTGAAGGGAAGATACGAAAACAGATCATCGATGACAATCTACTAGATGCAGTCATCGGACTACCTGCAAATCTCTTTTTTGGTACGGGTATACCAGCGACGATACTTATATTTAAACGAGCGAGGGAGAGTAGGAGTGTACTTTTTATAGATGCAAGTCGTGAGTTTGACAAAGATAAAAACCAAAATACCATAAATGAAACACACATACAAAAGATACTAGATACTTATCAGACAAGAAAAGATATAGACAAGTATGCACATGTAGCCACACTAGAAGAGATACAAGAGAATGATTACAATCTAAATATACCAAGATATGTAGATACTTTTGAGGAAGAAAAGAGGGTTGATATAGAGGCTACCAAGCAAGATATAGTCAAAATAGAAAAAGAGCTTGATGAGGTTAAAGTAAAGATGAAAGGGTATTTAGAGGAGCTTGGGTTATGAAAGATTTAGATGCAAAAGTGATATATTCTAAAACAGGAAGCACAGAGTTAGCCGCCAATCTTTTTCGTGCAACTCAAGCCGAAGAGAAACTAAAAAGAGACAATATAAAAAGCAAAGAGATAGCTAACAAAACTCATCTTAAAGTTGGTAAAAAAGTAAGACAAACCATCAAAGAGCTAGGTGGAACTATGCCAGAAGATTTATCAACTCCACAAAAAAGTGTTCTAAAGATAGAAAAAGAACAAAAGAAGTTAGAGAGTAGAGATGATGATTAACAGTATAAAAATCTTTGAAGAAAAAGAGGTTCGTACTCTTTGGGATGAGAAAAGTGAAAAATGGTTTGTCTCTATTATAGATGTTATAGAAGTTTTGACTGATAGTGATAGACCTAGAAAATACTGGAGTGATTTAAAATCAAAGCTTAAAAAAGAAGGAAGTGAAATGTCCGAAAAAATCGGACATTTGAAAATGAAAGCATCTGATGGTAAGATGAGGTTTACAGATGTAGCATCTCAATGTGGAAGTATGGCAAAAGTAGCACGAGAGGCACTTGAGCTTAAAACGGGGAAAAAAGTTGTAACAAAATTAAATGCTAAGAGTATTTTGCAGGAGCAAAAGAAGTTAGAGAGTGAAGATGATGAGTAGTGAAAGAGTGTCAGAGGGGTATAAACAGACTAAGGTTGGGGTTATTCCGAAAGATTGGAGTAAATATGAATTAAAAGACTTGATTGAAATAACTTCTAAAAAGTTTAATCCTAAAAATTCTAATGAAGAAAAAAAATGTATTGAACTTGAACATTTATCACAACAAACTGGTAAGCTACTTGGTTTTACAAATTCCAAAAAACAAGAAAGTACAAAAAATGTATTTGAGAAAGATAATGTTTTATTTGGTAAATTAAGACCCTATTTAAAAAAATACTGGAAAGCTGATTTTGACGGAGTTTGTTCAAGTGAAATCTGGGTTTTAAATGGTAAAAAGTTAGATAATGATTTTTTATTTCAGTTTATACAAACTAATAAGTTTAACCAAATTGCTAATGTATCAAGTGGCTCTAAAATGCCTAGAGCAGATTGGAAATATATGGCAGAAGTTCCTTTTGTAGTTCCACCCCTAAAAGAACAACAGAAAATAGCCGAGATTTTAACTACTTGGGATAATGCTATTTCTTGCCATGTGGAGTTGATAAAAGCAAAAGAGCAACTAAAAAAAGGGCTTATGCAAAAGCTACTTAGTGGTGAAGTTCGGTTTAGTGGGTTTGATGAGGAGTGGGAAGAAATAAGATTGGGAGATATAGCCCGAAGAATAACTTCTAAAAATACGGATAATTCAATAGATATGGTTTTTTCAAATTCTGCTATAAATGGTATTGTGATACAAAATGAATTTTTTGATAAAGATATAGCCAATAGAGATAATTTAACAGGATATTATATTGTGAAAAGTGATGATTTTGTATATAACCCAAGAATTTCAAAACATGCACCATCAGGTCCAATTAATCGTAATAAATATGAGTTCTTAGGAATAGTATCACCAATTTACACGGTATTTCACATCAATAATAATGAAATAATAGACTATTTTGAATATTTTTTTAGTAGTACATTTTGGTTTAGGTATATGAAAGCCATTGCAAATTATGGTGCTAGGCATGATAGAATGAATATCATTAATAGCAATTTTATGAAAATGCCAATTCCATATCCTTCCAAACAAGAACAAAAAAAAATAGCTCAAGCTCTAAGCACAGCAGACAAAGATATAGAATTACTAAAAAATGAACTTAAAAGTTTAAAAGAGCAGAAAAAAGGGCTGATGCAAAAGTTATTAACTGGAGAAGTTAGGGTTAAAGTATGAGTAAAATTAATATTGCAAATCAAGTTATATTGCTAAAGGAAAATGAGAATAATCCAAAAGCTTTTTTTAAACAATTGGAAGCTATATTTAGAGATAAAACTTTAGAGTCAGTATTTGAAGAATACATAAAAAATAAAAAGATAGATATTTTTGAAATGGCATATAAAGCTATAAAAGAGGATTGGGATATTTTTTCTATCTGCTCTATATTGGAAAAATTAGCAAAATATTCTATATATCAACTCGATAGTTTAAAGCTATTATTTTTTCAAATAAATGAGTTAATGAAAAATGATATGGCTTTAGTTAAACAGTATTGGATTACTGCTGAAATAGTAAAACAAGATAGTGGCTTTGGGGAAAGTTTTTTATCAAGTCTTCTTGAAAATGGTGAAAATTGGTCTTTTGGTCATGCATCTACGATATATGTTATTTTGTTTGAAAAAAATCAAGAAGAAATTTTTGATAAATTGATAGAATTATTAAATAGTAATAAAATTAATCATCAGATTATAGCTGTACAAGCTATAGGAAAAATAGACTGTAATCATTTTAATCAAAAACAGTTTGAGATTATCTATGATAATTTAGAAAAATTACAGCATCTCAACCATATTGATTTAGATATAGAGATTATTCATGCTTTAAAGTTTCTCATAAAATGTTTACCAAAATTTCAAAGGATGATAGTTGAATACTCAAAATATAATAATGAAAATATTCAATTTCAATTATCACATTTACTATTTATGGTTTGTAAAGAAAATAGTAATGAAAAATGGTTCGTTGATGTTTTGTTTACTTTAACAAATACATCTTCAAAGTTTGTTGGTATCATCAATAATTTAAGAATGATTTTTAATCTACTATTAGAAGATGAGAAAAAGATAGATATAGTTATTGATTTTATTCTTGCATGGTTAGGAAATAGCAACATAAGCGATAATAAAAAAGAGTTAGACGAATTTGCTAAATTTATTTTACCAAAATTTCCTGGGAAACTAGTAACTTTGGGGTTGAATCATGATAATTATAAAATCAATAAAGTTATGCAAATCTTTATTATGCATGATACTGTATTAGATGTGAATATTATGATGGATTTTAATGAGGATGATTATATTTATGTCCTTAGAAGAATTATAGGTCATGTTATAGGCTTTGAAGAGCAAATACAATTAATATTTTCAATGCTCAAAGTTAATACTTTAAGTGATAATATTCAAAATAATATTGAATATGTGATAATCAACTATATCTATAAAGATTATCCGATTGATACAATTGATTATCTTAAAAAAATTTCGTAACAACTCACCCCCCCTCCAAAAGCAAAACAAGCACCATAAAAATCTTCAAAATTCATCCAATAAATCCTGTATTTTAAGCCTATATAATGGGGGTTTTAGCTATAATTACCTATCTTAAAAAGTAAGGTTTTTAA
>JAMONX010000014.1 GCA_027066435.1 Campylobacterales bacterium | reverse complement strand
TTAAGAGAGATTAGAAGAGGTGGGCAGATATTTTATGTGCATAATCGTATTGCGAGTATAGATGCAAAGAAAAAAGAGCTTCAAGAGATATTGCCAAATGCAAAGATTTTAGTTCTTCACTCAAAAACTTCAGCAGCTGTTACTGAAAAAGAGATTATGGCTTTTGAAAACAAGGAGTATGATATATTGATATCTACTACTATCATAGAGTCAGGCATCCACATCCCAAATGTAAATACAATTATCATTGAAAATTCTGATAGATTTGGCATGGCAGATCTGCATCAACTGCGAGGAAGAGTAGGGCGTTCTCATAGAGTTGGGTATTGTTACTTTTTAGTTGAAAACAAAGATACTATCAGCGAAACTTCTAAAAAGAGATTGATGGCTCTAGAGTCTAACTCATTTTTGGGAAGTGGTTCGGTGTTGGCTTATCATGACTTAGAGATACGAGGTGGTGGAAACTTGATAGGAGAGGCACAAAGTGGACATATCAAAAATATCGGTTATTCTCTATATCTTAAGATGTTAGAAGATGCACTAAATACTCTTTTAAATGAGCAAAAAATTGAGAAAAAAGAGGTAGAGATAAAATTAGCAGTAAGTGCATATCTAAATAGCGAATCAGTGGGAGAAGATCGTATCAGATTAGAACTATATCGTCGTCTTAGCCTTTGTGAAAGTGCGAGTGAAGTTTATGAGATAGAGGAGGAGATGATTGATAGATTTGGAAAGTTAGATAATCTTACTAAAAACTTTTTAGAGATTATTGTCATCAAAATTATGGCAGGATTAAAAGGGATAAAGATGGTCTCAAGTTATGCCCAAAATGTTACAATCGTTTATGAAGATGAGAAAAAAGTCTATCTTAAAAGCTCTTCAAAAGATGATGATGATATCATTACGACTGTTTTATCGTTTTTGAGAAAATAAAAACTAAAGTAAGGATTAAAAATGGCAAAAGTACCAGAAGATGTTGGTTGTGATAACCAAGAGTGTATTCAAAAAGATGAGTGTAAAAGAAACTTGATTGCACGACAAAAAGAGGCTAGAGAGATTAAAACCTTTAGTGGAACCGCTGAAAAAGGGTGTGGCAAGTTTATCCCTTTGGAGAAGTAGAGAAGCTTTTCTCTTCTTTAAATCTATTTCTAAAGTTAAGAATACAACTTTATTTTAGATTGTTTTACAAGATATTCACTATAATAATACTTAACATATAAACTTAATGGAAAAAAATGTACACTTTCAAAGATATCTTCAATGAGATTTTAAAACATAAATCTTCACTTATAAAAGCAAATATCATAGCTTTTATAGCAGTAGCTTTGAGTGTTCCAGTTCCTCTTATGATGCCTCTTTTGGTTGATGAGGTATTGCTTGATAAGCCAGGGTGGTTTTTATCTACAGCAGATGCTATATTTGGTTCGCCTCATGAGAGTTACTTTTATATCACACTTGCTCTTATCATTGCTGTTTTGCTTCGTGGGGCTTATTTTGCTCTCTCTGTTTGGCAAAATTGGTACTTTAATATCATCTCAAAAGAGATTATTTATAAAATCAGGCAGAGATTACTCGCTCACATCTCAAAACTATCTTTGAGTGAGTATGAGCATTTTGGGAGTGGGAAAATATCATCTTTGATGGTTGTTGATATCGCAACTTTGGATAAATTTTTAAGCTCCTCGATAAGTCGATTTTTGATATCAGTTTTAACCATTATTGGTATTGGGATTGTTCTTTTTATGATAGATTGGGTATTGGCTCTTTTCATACTTGTTTTAAACCCTATGATAGTTTTTTTTACAACTAAGTTAGCACGAAAAGTTGCGGTTTTTAAGAAAAGAGAGAATGCCAGAATCTCTAATTTTCAAGATAGATTAAACGAAACGCTTGATCTTTTTTGGCAAGTTCGTGCTAGTAATAGTGAGAGTAGATTTTTTAATAAATTAGATACAGATGCAAAAGAGATAAAAACTGCTGCTATAGATTTTGGTTATAAAAGTGAAGCTGCGACTAAAAAATCATATATGTTTTTTTTAACAGGCTTTGAAATTTTAAGAGCACTTGGAATTGGCATGGTGGCTTATAGTGATCTTAGTATCGGGTTTATGTTTGCTGTGTTTGGTTATCTTTGGGTTATAATGAACCCTATTCAAGAGATTATAAATATGCAGTATGATTTTCACAATGCAAAAGAGGCACTAAAAAGAATAAACTCTATTTTTAAACTAAAAGCTGAACCAAAATTTGAGCATAAAGTAAATCCATTTAAAGATACATTTACAAATGAGATAAGATTACAAGATGTCAACTTCAAACACAATGAAAACAAAACTCTTTTAAAAGATATACAGATGCATATCAAAAAAGGCTCTAAAGTTGCAATAATAGGAGCAAGTGGTAGCGGTAAAACTACACTAGCCCAAATAATAGCAGGATTTTATGAGTTAGATAGTGGAAGAGTTCTATTTGATGGATGTGATAGTAGAGATATAGGGCTTGATGTTATTCGCTCATCTGTTTATATGGTTCTTCAAAGTCCGATGATGTTTAATGAAACAATAAGATTTAATCTCACATTTGGAAAAGATGTTAGTGACAAGAGGATACAAGAGGCAGTTGATATCGCTCAACTTGGAGACTTTATAAAAGAGCTTGATGGAGGGGTAGATGCAGTTGTAGGAAAAAATGGTATAAAACTCTCAGGAGGTCAAAGACAAAGACTCTCAATTGCAAGGATGATTATAGCAAAGCCAAATATAGTGATACTTGATGAATCTACTTCATCTTTAGATGTTACAACAGAAGATATGCTTTTTAGTGAGTTAAAAATGTTTTTAAAAGAAAGAACCACTATAATTATTGCTCATCGTTTAAGTACAATCAATATGGCAGATTTTATATATGTACTTGAAGGTGGTATGATTGTTGAATCAGGAACTCGCAAAGAGTTGTTAGAGCTTAACTCTCATTTTGCAAAATATTATAACCACCATTAAAATTAAAGGAAAAAATTAAATTGGAAGATCTATTTAGTTCGCTATCCACTTATGGATATATAATTTTATTTCTCTACTCTTTTGGAGGGGGATTTTTTGCACTTGTTGCTGCTGGAGCTCTCTCATATATGGGAAAGATGGATATTACAGTAGTGATAATTGTGGCAACAGTTGCAAATTATTTAGGGGATATGATGCTCTTTTATATGGCAAGATATAATAAAAATTTTGTACAACCATATATGAAAAACCACAGACGAAAATTTGCACTTAGTCATGTGCTCATAAAAAAGTATGGTAATTGGGTTGTTTTTATACAAAAATATATTTACGGTGTCAAAACTTTAGTACCTATCGCTTTTGGATTATCAAAATATAGCTTTGTAAAGTTTGGAATACTTAATGCTCCTGCAGCTCTTCTTTGGGCTCTGTTTTTTGGACTTTTAAGTTATCTAGGAGGAGAACAGATAATCAAAGCTTTTGGATATATTAAAGAGAATCCTATCATTATGCCGTTTATACTTTTGACATTTGCATCTCTTCTTTGGTGGTATTTTTCGCATTTTACCAAGAAAAAGAGTTGATTTCAGTAATCATCCCAGTTTTCAATCGCCAAAATTTTGTAAAAAGGGCGATTGAGTCAGTCTTAGAACAATCTTTAAAAGCTGATGAAATAATCGTTATAGATGATGGAAGTGATGATGATACACCAAAAGTGTTAAAAAGTTTTGCTGACAAGATAAAAGTAATAACCCAAAAAAATAGCGGAGTCTCAAACGCTAGAAACAGTGGTATAAAAACAGCAAAAAATAGCTGGATAACATTTTTGGACTCTGATGATATCTGGCATAAAGATAAATTAAAAAAACAGATGTCATTTCACAATAACAATCCAGAAATTCTCTTTTCACATACAAATGAAGAGTGGGTGAGGGATGCAAAGATAGTAAAACAGAAAAAACAGCACCAAAAACCAAAAGGCTTTTGTTTCAAAGAGAACTTAAACTTTTGCAAAATTGCCCCTTCAACTGTGATGATAGATAAAAAACTACTTGAAGATGTTGGATATTTTGATGAGAGTTTAGAGGTATGTGAAGATTTTGATCTTTGGCTTAGGGTTTTAAGAAGCTACGAATTAGGCTTAGTAGAAGAGGTGTTAACAACAAAATTCGCAGGTCACAAAAATCAACTCTCTTTCAAATATAATGCAATGGATAGATATCGCATCCTTGCACTCCTAAAACATAAAGATA
>JAMONX010000013.1 GCA_027066435.1 Campylobacterales bacterium | reverse complement strand
TATCATCAATCTTGATAGACTTTTCACTCTTTAAAAGTCCGCAAAAAAGCTTTGCAAGTGTGCTTTTTCCAGCTCCATTTGCACCAAGAATAGTTAAGTTTTCACCACTCTTTAGATGCAATGAGATTTCTTTTAAAATCTCTTTATTATCAATCTTGAATGAGTCTAAGTTTACTTTTAGCATCTTCTAAAATCTCTCTAAAATCTTTAATATAATTAACCACTCTATGGCTTGGTATCCCAGCATATTTTTTGGTAGTGATATAGACTGTTTTGGCTTTTGAAGCAGTTATGGGTAGCTTTAGCCACGGTTGTATCAGTTTTTGAGCCTCTTTTTGATCTTTTACTAAATGTGCTAATATATAAATTATATCAGGATTTGTAGCGATAATCCCTTCATATGAGAGCATTGGTTGTTTGGTGGAGTTCTCACTAAAGGCGTTTTGATTGCCTGAAGCTCTGATAATATCTGCAAAATAGATATTGTTTCCGCTTACAAAAATCTCTTTTTTAAGGTCAAATTGTCTTCCAAAAACGATAAGGATTTTTTTATTTTCTAATATTCCTTTTGTTGTTTTTATAGACTCTTCTATTTTTTTAATTATCTCATCTGCTCTATCTTTTGCATCTGTTAAGTTAGCAATCTTCTCTATACCTTTTTTGATATTTTCAAGTGAAGAGATACGGATAAACTCTGTTTTTATTCCTAGTTTTTCAAGTTTTGGTTTTAGTGGTAAATTATTCTTTTGCATAAGAACAAAAGTTGGTTTTAAAGCTACAATTTTCTCCAGAGAGATTGAAAAATACCCTCCAACTTTTGTAATACTTTGCGACTCTTTTGGGTAGGTAGCATATGTGGTATTACCCACTATGCTTTCTCCCTTTCCTAGTGCAAATAATATTTCATTTATAGAAGGGGCAAGTGCTACAACTCTTTGTTCACTCGCCCAAATCATACTAAAAATGAGTAATAAAGCTATGATTTTCACTATTTTACTTTGTACCTAAACCCAAGATAATAAGCCCTTTGGCTTGTCGCATAACCTGTAATTGTTTGATAATCTTCATCCAAAACATTATCAATTTTTGCATAGATATTTAGCTGATTGGTTATATCATAATCAGCACTCAAATCAGCAACGGTGTAAGCTTCATAATCAATCTCTGGATTTGAATCATATTGTGATTTTTTACGCTTCCCCACATACTGCAAAGATGAACCTATACGAGCCCCTGAAATTCCATAGAAATCAAGAGATAAATTTACTATATTTTTAGCTCTTCTTTCTAACTCTTTTCCATCTTTATCTTCTGTTTTTAGATGTGTATAGTTGATATTTAGCATAGTATCAATGGCTTCTATCGTTTGATTGTATGAGGCTTCAACACCTGATAATTTTGTTTTGCCTGAAAGATTACTATACTTAAAAGTTGTATTGTCATAATCAATTAAATCATTAATCGTATTATAAAAATAGGTAACTCCAAGCCCTTTAAAGTTTACAGTCACATCAAACCCTTTTGTCTCTTCAGGAATTAAATTTTCATCTCCTGCATAGCTATAGAGTTGAAAAAGTGAAGGAACATTATAAGCTGTCGCATAGTTTGCTGATATCCAGAAATCTTCTGTATTTGTATCTATATATTTAAGACCCACTTTATAAGTTAGCTTATTTTTAAACTTATCAAACTCATCAAACCTAATAGATTGGTTAAATACCATAGAGCTAAATTTATTTGAATTAGATATAAAAATACCTTGATTTTGGCTACTTCTTGATATATCGTTTTTGTGTTTAAATTTTTTGTAATCTAAGCCAATATTTAGGGATGCATCTGTGATATAATCATAAGATGTATTTAATCCAAACTCATCAACACTCCCATCAAATTTAGACTCACCAAAACTTGATGTAGATACACGAGTAAAATCTGATTTATTAAAATATATCTTTGTGCTATTTTTAGCTTGTTGATTTTTGTAGCTTACTCCATAAACCTTCTCTTTTATACTACTGTTAGCGATAGAATCATTTGCCGCCAATGTTGCATCTGCATTGTACCCATCAAAATCACTATCTGCATCTATATAGTTAAAAAATGTCTCAACTCTATCATTATCTGTAAAGTTGTACCCTAGTTTTATAGCTGCTGAACTGTTTTCATACTGGTCATCTTCAAAATCTTTTGCTTTTTTTCCCTCTGGAACTTTAGCAGAAAATCCATCGGTGGAGAGTCTTTGTGCATTTAAAGAGATGTTAAATTTATCTAGCCTATAGCCTGTGTTAAATCCATAAGTTTGGGTATTAAAACTTCCGTATTCGGCATTTATAGATGCAGTAAATCCATCTTGGGTTGTGCTTTTTGTGATGATATTTATAACCCCAGCACTTGCATCTGCACCCCAGATACCTGATTGTGCACCTTTTACTATCTCAATTCTTTCTATATTTTCCATAAGAATATGTTCAAAATGAGCTCCTGAAAGAGAAGCTGGGTCATTGTAGCGAACCCCATCAACAAGAACCAAAGTACGCTTTGAGTCAAACCCTCTTAACATGATAGAAGTAGCTTTTCCAAGCCCTCCATTTCTAGTATATAAAATCCCAGATTGTGCTTTTAATGCATCACTTATACTTTTATATCCTCTCTCTTTTATCTCATCACTTGTGATAACATCTACATTTGCGGTGGTGTTTTCTAAAGATTGTGGAAATTTTGTCGGTGTTGTGACGGTAAGTTTGTCAAGCTCCACATCGTTTGCGTTTAATTGGCAAGAGATTGCAAAAGCCAATAGTATTGAAAGTTTTATTTTTGTCATATAATTTATCCTTGATATGTTTGATTTTTTTGTAATATTTGTTGTGATTGTCTGTGTATGAGGTTAATATAAATCGGTATAGATTTTCTATTTTGCTCATGAATCTGATTTAAAAATTTATTCAATGTATCGTTGATGGTTGAAATCATCATTCCAAACATTGAAAAGTATTGTTTACATCCTTTTATCATCTGTTCTCCTTTCTTAAATTTTTTATCTTTTATCTTTTTTAACATTTGCATCTATCCATGCAAGATAAGAATCACTACCATCCAAAATAGGTACCATGATAATCTCAGGCAATTCATAACTATGCAAAGAGATGATTTCTGCTTCAATACTCTTAAAAAAACTTCTTTTTGTTTTAAAAGATATGATAATTTCTGATGCCTCTTCTATCTTGCCTTGCCAATGATAGTGACTTTTGATAATATGGGTTTGAGCACAAGCTACCAATCTTTTTTCTAAAAGTCTGTTTATCAATAGTTGTGTAATCTTTTTATCATCTATTGTAGTTGTGATGATGCAATACTCTCTTTTCATATCAAAATTATCGCATAATTAAAATAAAAAGGAAGATTGTTATGACAAAAGAGAGAGAAGGTGAATTGTTGATGGTGGGGCTTGCTCTTTTAGAGAGCTGGTTTCCGATTCTCTCAATCATCTCAATCTCTTACATCGGGGCACTTCATACTTATACCTATTCGCTTATCATTGCTTTAGTATTTTTTATAGCTATTATGGCAAAAAGAAAAAAGTTTGGGGAGCTTAAAAACAAAGATGCATATAAAGATCTTTTGCTTACAAGCTTTTGGATAACTCTTCTTTTTATATTGGTTTTTATTGGGATGCAATATACAACAGCGGGGAACATGGCAGTTATAATATTTTTGCAACTCCTTTTTGCATATCTCTATTTTAATATTTTAGGAAAAGAGAGACTAAGTACTTTACATCTAATTGGAGCGTTTGTAATGGGTGTTGGAGCATTAATCATACTATTTCCTGATGAGTTGGTATTTAACAGAGGTGATTTTCTTATACTCATAGCTGCCGCCATCGCACCTATCGCAAATCTTTACCAAAAAAGAGCAAGAAAGTTTTGTTCCTCTGAAACAATTTTAGGTTTTAGAACTATTGTTGGTTTACCGTTTGTTGCTTTTTTGGCTTGGTATTTTGAGCCAACTCCAACTTATGAAGCATTTTTACAAGCGTTGCCATATATACTTATCATCGGAATTGTTATCTATGTAGTTTCTAAAATCTTATGGATAGAAGCCTTGCATCGCATCTCTATCACAAAAGTGAGTGCTATGATGGGGCTTGTTCCTGTGATGACTTTGGTTTTTGCATATTTTTACCTAAATGAAGTACCAGAAATTCGTCAGATGCTTGGCATTGTGCCTGTCCTTGTTGGTGGATATCTACTGACAAAGCCTGTT
>JAMONX010000012.1 GCA_027066435.1 Campylobacterales bacterium | reverse complement strand
ACAATACTTATGCAAATATCTCACTTTTTGGTCAACAAAACTCTAAAAGTGGCAAACATGAGGGAGAAGATTTAAATTGGTATGGAGTACATGCAGTCTATAATCAACCAGAATTTTTGTTTGCAGCCCAATATATACAAACTCAAGATGCAGCTTTAAAATATGCTGGCGAAGGGTACTCTGTAAATGGTGAGTATAGATTTATGCCAAAGTGGAATTTACTTGCTAGATATGACTATTATCAATTAGATAAAGATGACACTGAAAAGACTAAAATGCTCGCAGGTGTTGCTCACAAATATAATAAAAATGTAGAGTTTATTGCAAATGTTGCAACAGATGAAAAAGAGACAAATAGTGTCAAATCTATAGATGATACGACATTTATGTTAACTGCTGAAGTTAAGTGGTAGTTGAGGGGCATCTTTATATAAAGATGCCCCTCAACTAGAGTATAATGCTCTCCAAATATTTTAGGAGAAGTCTAAACATAATTTAGCAATTTTGGAAAAGCATTAATTTTCAATATTGTTTATAATCTTCCTATCAACATATAGGAGGAACGATGAAAAGAGAAGAAATTGTGGCATTTCATAATGTTCATAAAAGTCACCATTTAGGAGAAGTGGAGATAAAAGCACTTAGAGGCATCTCTTTTAGTGTAAAAAGTGAGAAATTTACTTTTATCGTGGGGAAGTCAGGTAGTGGCAAGAGTACACTTCTAAATCTTATTGGTGCAATTGATTCTCCAACTTATGGGGAGATTACCATCAATGGTATCAAAATAAACTCTCTTAGTGATGATAAGTTATCAGACTTTAGAGCTAAGCATATAGGACATATCTTTCAAAATTTTAATCTTATGCCCGTGTTAAATGTCTATGAAAATATTGAATACCCTCTCTTGATGATAAATGAGAAAAAAGAGATAATTATCAAAAAAGTATCTGATATGATTGACGCTGTTGGACTAAAAGGGTTGGAAAAACATATTCCTTCAGAGCTAAGTGGTGGTCAGAGACAAAGAGTTGCCATCGCAAGAGCTTTGGTAAAAGAGCCTTCGTTGGTGCTTGCAGATGAGCTGGATTTTTTGGATGAGATAGATAAAGATGAGGGTACATTTGTAGAAGAGAAAAGTAGTGTAGATATAAGGAGTAAACTAAATTTTCAGATAAATGATGACCAAGATGATGATGTGATACTTTTTTTGCATCTTGGAAAACATGAGTAAAACTATGCTTATGATGTGAGATTTATTGCTGATAAAGATAGTCAAAGTATCAATGTAAAAGAGCTTTATTATTATGATAAGTTGGCTGAGTTTCTTTTTTATGAGGTGGGTGTATCAATATCAAGGAGGGTGTTTCTCGAGGTTTCAATCCCACGGACTATTTTAAAGGGACGCACTCTTTAACACTCTCAACTGACCCAAAAGAGAGAAAAGAAAATCGACTTGGTGCACTTTTGGTTTCTGGAGTATTGCTTCTTGATACATTTACTATAAAAGAGATTTACTCTCCAAAAATTTCTGTGGATAAAGGTACAATTTTAAGCGATACAGAATATGTTGGTCTTTATCTGGATGAGAGTAACTATCAGGATAGGGCATCGTTGTATGTGGATTATAGTGGATTTGAAGATGTGAGTTCATCTTTGATATTGCATCTGAATGAAGATGATTTAAATTTTGGTTTAATCTTAAGTTATATCTTTGGAAATTGGATTTATAAAAGTGATATAGAACTTAGAGATGTACCAGTTTTGCAAAAGTTTTTAAACAATAAAAAAGAGGTTACAACAAAAGAGTTGTTAACTGAGGTCTATGTGCCGATCGGTTAAAGTATTTTTGCATATTTACGAGGGTATAAATATAACTCTATTTTTGAAGGATACTTTTTAAACTTTTTTTATATCTCTTTATATGCTTCATCGCCCAGTCATAGTGGCTAGAGGTGGCTGATGCAAAATAGGCTCCCATGGCATTGTTCCCTGTCCATTTGTATCGTTTTTTCTCAAAAAGCTCTTCATTGTTATGACTCTCTATCACTTCTCTTACTTTTTTATGAGAGGCTTTTAAAAGGTTAACAGACTCTTCAAAGCTTGTATTTTGATACATTTTCCATATCTCACGGTTTAGTGCAGGTGTAGTTCTCCAATTGTATCCTTTGGCAGGGATATCTGGTTTTTTACCGCTCATACCCACTTCATACCACTCTAAAACCATTTTGTGCCAATGGTACAGATGCGTTAATATATTTCGTATATTTTTATCTCTGTTATTATCATATAGATACTCTGCTACTTTCTCTTCATCGCTAAAAGAGTCTATCAACTCAAAAAGTTTAGCAAAATTCTCTTCACTTACCTCTAATAGATCTTTTTTAGATGTTGGTCTTGCCATAGTTACTCCTTTATCGGTATATAAATCTCTGTTTTTAAATTTTGGGGTTTTGTCCGTCTAGGATCTCGATTGAGATATTTTTCAAATGGTGGTCTATCGTCCATTGTTAATTCATTTTCTATGATATAAGCCATAAGATTTGCATAGACATCTTTTA
Source organism: Campylobacterales bacterium (assembly GCA_027066435.1). GTDB lineage: Bacteria > Campylobacterota > Campylobacteria > Campylobacterales > QNZT01 > SZUA-1433. The sequence continues at coordinate 1,710 of JAMONX010000012.1, read as the reverse complement.
ACTCTTCATAAGGACCTTTGTGTAAGTAGTAGAGATGCTTTCCACCCTCTATCATTTTTATGCCTATTTCTCCCTCTGGCTTGACAGACTTGTCATCGTAACTGATACATGCATCATATCGAAGTTCATCAGCAGGAGTTGTATTTGGGTCGTCATGTCCTATGCCAAACATCATAGCTTTTTTCCCCATCAAATCTTTTTTGTGTTTAATCTTCTGCGTATAAGCAAATTTCATTAATACTTCAAAAGCCTCTCCTGCTGAGACCATATAGTCCCCAGTTTTTCTCACATAAAGCACTTCAACTGGTTCAAAATCAACCACTTTTGCATCTATCATAACATCTCCTTTTATATCTTTTATTTTTTTAGAAAACTCTTTAGGAGAGAGACCAAAACGCTCTTTAAATGCTTTTGCAAAAGATGCTGAAGTTTCATAACCACTCTGCATAGCTACTTGGGTAACAGAGAGATTATTTGCTAACTTTCCTGTACTTTTTGACAATCTCACACGACGAATAAATGCATTTAAATTCTCACCCGTGACGGTTTGAAATATACGATGAAAATGGTACTTTGAAAAACCAGAAAGCTTAGATAGTGTCTCTAGGCTTAGTTCATCTGCATAATTTTTCTCTATCTGCTCTACAACCTTATAAACAGATTGAAAATAGTCATCTTTTGTTGTTTTTTTCATCTTCTCTCTTTAGAATTTATAGTGTAATTATAGAGAATTTTGAGATAAAAAACCACTCCTATATTGCTAACTTTTATCACTCACCGTAAATCATAACAGAAACCACTACAACATCAACATAAGTTTCAAAATACTTCCCGTCAAATCATCTTTTTTGTTTTCTCTTTTGCTAAATAGAGTCGTCCAAATGCCATCGTAATACGCTCAGTTATACTTTGTCTGTTATAAAAAATAGCTTTATAAGAGTCTTGTAGTTGTTTTTTTACTTTTTGGTGTTTAGATGTTTTTACCTTTGCTAGAGTTAATATCCTATCAAGGTGTTTACCTCCACCTTGTTTAAACTCTCTTTTTAAAACATCATAATGTTCTTTGGCGTAAACTTCAACCTTTTTTCTCTTATGATTATAGATATTGTTTTCAATCACACTGCTTATAGCAGCTCCTGGTAGCTGAAAGATATTGATATGGTTAGCTTCTTTTGAGCTACAGCCGATAAAGGTAGAAAAGACTAGTATCAATATAATGGTTTTGATGATGAATCCTTTACTCCCATGATAGCAACTTTTTTTATTACACCTTGTTAGATGTTTTGACTAACTCTATTTTATCTTCCTTCTTTTGAAACTCTCAAAAGATAGCCAAACACTCATAATCCCGAAAAAGACAAGCAAAGAAACTTTAGCTAAAATAACTAAACTTGAAACCCAGATAAAAAAAGAGACACACTACAATGAAAAAGTAAACTTAAATGTGGAGTTAAAAAGCTTATATGATAGCTTGGCAAAAGAGAACGAAAACTTGTGAATTGATATATTTCCTGAAGTTTTAAAGATGCCGTTGTCAAGACCAATGCTTTGCAGATATTGAAGCAGTTTGGGATTGATGAAGTTGTTAGTGTGGAGGGAGATAAAATGGATATAGATAAATTAAAAAATATAATTGATAAAACTGTAGAGTTTGTAAAAGAAGGCAATAGATAATGAATGACTATGATTTTTCTACACTCAATGATAAAG
>JAMONX010000011.1 GCA_027066435.1 Campylobacterales bacterium | reverse complement strand
CCAACTTCTGCACCAAGTTATCTAAAACAGATAGAAGAGATACTAGATAAAAATATATCAATAGCTTCAATAAGTGGTAGATTTTATACGATGGATAGAGATACAAGATGGGATAGAGTTCAAAAAGGTTATGAAGCGATAGCAAATGGATTGCCAAAAAGTGATTTGAGTGCATCCGAGTACATTAAAAGTCAATATGAAAATGGTATAAAAGATGAGTTTATAGAGCCTGTTTCGCTTAATAAATATAATGGATTTTTAGACAATGATGGCATAATTTTTGCGAATTTTAGAAGTGATAGGATGCGAGAGATTGTAGATGCAATTGGAAATAAAAATTTTAATGAATTTAATACAAATCCTGTAAAACTAAATTTAGCAACTGTGACCCAGTACAACAAAGAGTTTCCATACCCTATCATCTTTGAAAGCAATCTTCCTAAAAATACACTAGCTGAGGTTATAAGTAGTGCTGGTTTAAGTCAGATGCACACTTCTGAAACTGAAAAATATGCTCATGTAACATTCTTTTTTAATGGTGGAGTTGAAGAGCCTTTTGAAAATGAGACAAGAGTTTTAGTACCAAGCCCTAATGTAAAAACTTATGATTTAAAACCACAAATGAGTGCAAAAGAGGTTGGTGAAAATGTTCAAATTGCAATGAAAGAGGGTTATGATTTTATAGTTGTAAACTTTGCAAATGGCGATATGGTTGGACATACTGGAAATTATGAAGCAGGAATAAAAGCGGTTGAAGCAGTGGACGCTGAACTTGGAAAGATTATCGATGTTGCAAAAAAAGAGGGCTATTCTCTTGTGCTTACAAGTGACCATGGAAATTGTGAACAGATGAAAGATAGTAGTGGAAAAACATTGACAAATCATACAACATTTGATGTGTTTTGTTTTGTTATGAGCCAAGGAGTTAGAGAAGTTAAAGATGGTGGGCTAAATAATATCGCATCTACAGTTTTGAAATTGATGAATTTAGATATTCCTAAAGAGATGGATGGGGCTTTGGTATAGGGTGGATAAGATATCATACTTCTTATTCTACTTAAGTTCCAGTAACATAAAAAATCTAACATCGTTTTTTTAGATTTTTTTGTATCTCTGTATTGTAACATTAACGATGGCTACATTAACTCAGAAAAATATTGTTCTATTCTATCTCTAGTGAAAATTGTGGTGCTAGTTGTTTTGCACTAGTTGGTAAGGGCTAAAAAAAACAGTGAGAGATTGATGGACTTTTCTTTTTTAATGGTTGTTTTTACCTACCTTTTTGTTCTTTTAGGTGGTCTATTAGTATTTGCTGCATTATCACATATTATCTATCAAACGCGTTCTTCTAGAAGTATGACTGCGTGGATCCTTTTTATTTTATTTTTGCCTCATGTGGCGGCACCACTGTATTTTATTATAGGAATTCGCAAACGAAAATCTACTTATTCTAAAACAGAAGTAGAATTTTCTCATCCTAAAGAGATGGATAGATATCTTTTTGATCACCAGAAAAATAACATTTCAAATCTTTTATTAAAAAATGAGATACCACCAGCAACAATAAAAAATTATTTTAAACTTATTACAGATGACCAGGAAGCTTATTTTTGGATGTTAAAAGAGATTGAAAATGCAAAAGAGAGTATAGATATTTGTACCTATGTATTTGCATTTGATGAAATGACACAAATATTAGTCAAAAAATTAGTAGAAAAAGAGAAAGAGGGCGTACATGTAAGGATTTTGATAGATTTAGTAGGCTCTTTTAGCACCTTCTTAAAACAAAATAAATTTAATGATTTAAAATTAGCAGGGGGAGAAATTCTCTTTTTTGCACCAATTCTCAAAAGACCTTTTCAAAACTATATCAATCTACGAAATCATCGTAAAATTTATCTTTTTGATCAAAGCAGACTGCTTAGTGGTGGCATGAACTTGAGCAATGAATATATGGGAAAAGAGAACCATACAAAACGGTGGAAAGATATTTTATATTTTTTAGAGGGAGCCGCTGTTCATAATTTTTATACAATTTTTCAAAATGATTGGGCTTATGCAGGTGGTATGGAAGTTGCCTTTTCATTTAAATCTCAAGCTAATTTTAATGGTAAAAGTAGTGTGCAAGTTGTTCCTTCTGGTCCAGATATATCTAAAGATGCCCTGTATAAAGCAATATTAGAAGCTATTTATAGTGCAAAAGATCGTATTTGGATAGTAACACCCTATTTTGTTCCTGATGAAAATATCTTAACAGCTTTAGAGATAGCATGTGATAAAGGGATAGATGTAAAACTTATTACCCCTAAAATATCTAATCACCTCATTGCTGATATGATACGCAGTTCATATCTTAGAGAATTAGTTAAGATGGGTACTGATGTGTGCTTTTATGAGGGAAAAATGCTACATGCTAAAGCAATTTTGTTTGATGATACAACAGCAATGGTTGGCTCTTTAAATTTAGATAATCGTAGTCTTTTCCTAAATTATGAAGTGGTAAGTTTTCTCTATGCATCTCAAGATATTATGATGTTTTCATCGTGGATGAAAATATTGATTAATCACTCTTCAAAAAGGATAAAAAAACCTTCAAAACTTCGTGAAGCGAGTGAAAATATTATCAAAGTGTTGGCACCAATGATATAATATGTTAGTTATGTAACATTAAAAAAGTGATAAAATTGTTATACTTGCATGATGAAAGGGGTTTGGTATGCATATAGCTGTGAAAATTGGTTTATGGTGGTTTTGTCTGTTTACTCCACTTTTTTCTGCAGATTTAAATACAACTTTAGTTAATGGTGATGCTAAACTTTATATGACTATTTATCAGAAGATCTCTTCAGAGAGTAATAAAAGTGATGAAATTAGCCTTCAAAAAACGCTACTTGAAAAATTAATCAAACTCTCTAAAACATCATCTTTTAAAGAGCGAAATATCACGATAGTATCAGATAAAAATAGTTACTTAAATCTCTTTAATACCTACATACAAATTACAAAACAAAAAAGAAAACTTGAAGATACTATTCAAACTAATAGCAACAAAATCACAACACTTAGTAATCAGATAAAAGAACAAAACAGTACCACACTCACTGAAGAGCTTTTTTATGCACTCTATAGCAAAGAACAGCAATATGCACAAAGAGATTTACTAAAACTTAAACATTACAGTAATAGTATTAAAGAGAAACTTGTAGAGGTGTCTGGAAAAATTACTTTTGATGTGAAAATGGTTCAAAATAGACAAAATAAGATTGACAAGGAACTGTCACATATAGATATATTGATACAGCAATTGCGTATAAAAAAGGAACGCTCTACTCTTTTAGAGCAGTCTGATAAAATACAAATTGAGCAAAAAAAGCTTCTTTCACTTGAAAAAGAGAGACAATCACTTTATGAAAAAGAGTTAGAAATTCTTTTTTCACAGTTTACAATTGCTTTACAAAAAAAAGAGGATAGAGCATTTTCTATTCAAAAAAAAATGCTCTCTATTCTAAAAACAAAGATTATTAATGCAAAAGCATTAGAAAATGATTTAGCTACTTTGCTCACAAAGATGGAAAAACAGGCACTTGGTACACTATCGGCTATAAAAGGAAAAGGAGTAGAAGAACTACATACACAAGTAGAAAATTTATGGCAAATTGTAAATCGACCTATTTTCACAATCAATAAAACAAAAGTAAGTATTTTTAAACTTATTGTCTCACTATTGATTTTTATTATAGGGTTTATTATTGGAAGTTTTTATAAAAGACAGATTAAAAAACTCTCTTTAAAGAGTCGCACCCTTACTTCTAGTACACGAACACTATTATCAAATTTGGGTTATTATGTGATTTTTATTATCACATTTTTTATCGTTTTAAAAATACTTGGTATAAATCTAGGTTCCATTGCATTGGTAGCTGGTGCTCTCTCCGTAGGTATTGGTTTTGGATTGCAAAATGTCATTTCAAATTTTGTCTCTGGTATTATTCTTATGATTGAAAGAAGTATCAAAATTGGAGATTATATACAGATAGATGATGAGTTGAGAGGTTATGTAAACGATATTAGAATGAGATCTATAACGATAGTAACTAATGAAAATATAGATATTATTATCCCAAATCAAAAACTTATTGAAAATAATGTGATTAATTGGACAATGAACGATAATATTAGGCGATTTTCTATTCCTTTTGGTGTTGCCTACGGTACAGATGCACATAGAGTAATTAATCTTGTGACAGAGGCTGTGTTACAAAGTAAATATAGAGAAGATATTGTTGAAAATAAAAAGCATCAAACTAGTGTTATTATGACTGAGATGGGAAATA
>JAMONX010000010.1 GCA_027066435.1 Campylobacterales bacterium | reverse complement strand
ATGTCAGGATTTTCAAGGTGTTCATTTGCCAAGTTAAACTTGTTAAAGTGCTGTAAAAGTCTTGCTAGTAAAGCATCAGGAAGTTTCTCCGTATCACCAAAGTGTACAGCCGTCATGACACCCTCTAACTGAGCATTGTTCTCTTCGATGAGTGAAAAAGCCTTGTCGAGTGCTTGACCGATGTTTTCAGTCTGCTTTGAAAGATATGACCAGTAAGCATCATGGGGTATAAAAAACTGATGAGCATCCTCATCCAAAAGTGCCTCTTCTAAACTCACACCATCCTCAGCCACAGCGATGTTTGCCTCTTCGATAAACTGATCATTTGCTCTTTTTAAAAACAACAATCCAAAGATATAGTTTTTAAAATCCGAACTATCTATATGACCCCGCATCAAGTCAGCACTATCCCATAGCCATCGTTCAAGAGATTCGAGTGTAAGTTTTTCCATGAGTGGGTGTTGTCCTTTGTCGGATATTTTAGATTATTTTATCGAATGTTTACTATGTTTTTAGTATTCGTCTATATTGAAGTACTTCAATGATAATTGACTATAATCTTCTTATTATTAAATCTATACTTATTTGTAAGGTATCAATATGGACGAACTTAAAACTTTATTGAAAGATTATAAACCAATTGAACTGGCTTCAGTTTTTTCAGGTTTATTGCTTGACCCAAAATATCAATTTCACATATATAGACTTGAAGATGCTGTATCATTATGCCTATCATATGCTAAAGGAGAAAAAGATCCAAACCCAAAAATAGTACAGACGATATTTAATACACTTGGAAATTTAGTTGGGCATAATGAAGACCCTCCTGAAGATGTATTTGTTTCAAAATTATGGCTAGGAAGTCAAAGTTATAAAGTATTATTAGGCTTATGGGAAGGTTCTATATACCAAACACAAATTCTTTTAGATATCTTAGAAGATATGCCAAAAGAAGGTATGTTTATTAAATTATACGAGACCATACAAGAAATTTTAGAAATATCCGATGCACTCGTATCAAAAAACAATTTAACAACATACAAAATTGGAAATAGCGACATTGTTGAAGATTTTTCATATGATATAAAAAATTTAGATACACATAAAAATAGTGCATGTTTACTTTGCGATGAGAATCTTAATTTAGATTTACCAATAGTTGATTATGAGAAACTAGATGAGCAAGAATATGGCAATAAAAATATAGAGATAAATCCATTTTATATCAAAGATAAAATGCTTATATGTTTATTACCTACAGCCATTACACTATGTATAAAAAGACATATTATTGATTTCTTTTTACTTAATTTTTCTAAAGATATATTGATTTCTAAATTTGCACAATATCAAGCTAAAAAAATACATGATTTGAAAATTTTTAATCAATTTGAGGGTTGTCCTGTTAAATTTTCTAAAATTAAAAATATAGATGATTATCTATACTCAGAAGTTATTTTGAGGCTTGATGAAGGTTATTACTATCATTTTATATTTCTTCTTGATGCATTAGTTGGCTTAGAAAATAACTGGTTTGCAGGGTTTATAAATAGTGAAAAAATTACTGAGTTAATAAGCGAACAAATTAATAATTCTAAATCTAATTTACTTGAAAAAAATGAGTACAATAAAGGTTGCTCAATAGTTGTGGCATGTGGCATTGGAAGATTTTCAACTATGGGTATAGATTTTATACCAGATGATATTTGGAAAGTGGAAGCTATAAACATACATGATTTAGAAACTATAAGCAATGATACAGATTGTTCACCATCACTTATATGGAGGATAATTGATACATCTTATAAATTAGAAAGTATTGGTACCAAACTATTTAACATCAATGGTTTTATAAATTTATATGGATATGTAAAAAATAACAATTATTCATTTATGACACAAAGTGAGGAAGAAACAAGTCAACAAATTACACTTTTAAATCTAGCAACAAATTTTCAAATTTCACTAAGAGAGCAAGTATTGTTATCTAAAGATTTAAGAGAAGCTGAACATCCTATACTTGGAAACATGATAATGCATCGTGCTTATGGCATTAGTTATTTTGAAACAGATGATAGAAACAACTTTTATATGATAAAAAATGCTGATAAAACAATTTTTAGAATAGCATATATAGATGATGAGAATACAATTTGGCTTGAGCAATCCATTAAAAAAGATATAGATATTTCTTTACAATATCAAACATTTGACACAGTATCAACATGGTTTGGTAAAATCATGAAAATACTTGAACAGTATCATATCTCATTAAACGAAGATTTCAAGATATGGAATCTTGATTTTTCTTTTATCCCTAATATAAGCACTACTAAATATGATATAACATCTAAAGATGTATTATCCTCTTTTATAAATAGCTATGAAGATAAAGTACTTACAACAACATTTGATGAAGCATTAGTTAAAGGTTTTAGATTAGAAAAAAATTATTCAGAAAAGGCTATAGTCTTATCATTCCTGTCTTTTCTACTTAAACATGGATGTACTTTTGATATCGATATATTATTAAATGAAATTGTAATAAATGACTCAGCAAAAAATACCCATTTTTTTACAGCAACTAAATATAGTGAGTATTTTTTATCTGAAAAGACAAAGCCTATATATATTCAAACTATTGATGAGGAAAATATAAAACTTAATCTTGGTTGGGAATGTCAAGAGCGAAATAATGGCAATATAATCGTAGGTAAAGAACCGTGTATAAAATATTTACAATGTATCGTTAGTTATATTTGGAAAAAATTACAAATAAATTTAAAAGCGTTAGATAGAGAAGCTTTAATAACTAAACTTTTAAAAAATATTGAAGTTTCTATACTTGAACATAACAGATGGAAACGCACATTTAAAGCAGTATGTTCTATACACACAACAAGTGAAACACTATATGTCAAAACATCACAAAAACTAGGTCAATTCAATGCAGCAACTATATCATCTAGACTTGTAATTGAAATGGCTATATGTGAATCATCTGTAAATTGTGGGAAAAATCCAGGTCTTATTGATATACAAGAATTAACTTGTTTAGCATCTTTTATGCACCATATAGGTGGGTTATCCGATGCAATACTATATGATGCTATTCCGAGTGAGTTAATTATATCTAGCTTTGGAGACATTCTATTTGATCAATCCTTTCATGAAATGATTATAAGTTCATATGGAAAAAACCTACATAAAAATGAACTAAATATAGCTAGAAAAAACTATCATGAAAATTTTAAAGAACAAAAAAGTGTTTCAGAAGTTAATCACTTATTTGATAGTAATTTTTTAGACGCATTTGTAACTGAATTTGGATATTCAATAGATGATGCAAGAAAATTTATAGATTTTATTGAGGATTATGGGTTTAAACAAAATAAGTTAGTATTTAGCCTTACTTATAACGAACTAATTGAAATATTTCCTAAAGAACAACTAGATATTTATACTGTTATTTTAGATTCATTTATTATCCACCCAAGGAAGGAATGGACAAAAATACCAAAACCATATAAAAGTAATGATTGGCAACCTTGGAAATTTAGAAGGCGTTATTCAGTAGCTATGAAACCTATTATTCAAATTGATACATTTGAAAGGTTATTAACCATTTCTCCCCAATTAGTTAGAGATTCTTTTATCAACTTATTAAGAAATTGTAATGAGTCAGGATTAGATGAAGCACATTTTCAATCAAAGCTTATGAGACAGTGGATTGGCACTAAAAGATCAAAATCAGGACTTGAATTTAATACTTTAGTACTAGAGCAAATTATAAAACTTGGGTTAGAAGCAAAATTAGAACTTAAACTCTCCGAGATACTAAATAAAAAAATGGATGACCTAGGAGATGTTGATGTTTTTGCATGGGATAAATCCAAAAATATAGTTTATGTTATCGAGTGCAAAAGTTTACAATTTGCAAAAACACAAGGGGAGATAGCAAAACAATTATATGATTTTAAAGGCAAAGAAACAGAACAAGGTAAAAAAGATAGGTTATTAAAACATATCATGAGGTTGGAAGAATTAAAAAAAGATATAACGGGTATAACAAAATATACTAAACTTTATGGAGACATTAAAATCATTGGTATGGTCGTATTTTCACAACTTGTTCCTATGATTTTTGATAAAAATAGATCTTTTCAAGAAGAAATAAAATTTTTAAGTCTAGATGAATTAGAAAAATATTTATAGAGCTTATTTCTTTTTAAATAATGTAGTCCAAATCTTTGGGGATATAAAATAATTCTCTTCCATTCGTAAAGCTCTTATATTGCTATCCATGCGATTTCCACCAGATATGATATTTGCCGCAGTTTTTGGGTCATATTGCCCACCAT
>JAMONX010000009.1 GCA_027066435.1 Campylobacterales bacterium | reverse complement strand
CATTTTCATCTATTGCTTTGGAAAATATGCTAAAATTATCACAACTTCAAGTTATCATCGCTCCTCCTGTTATTGGATACTATTCTAATCCAAAAAACTTAGAAGAGATGGAGGATTTTTTGATTGGGAAATGGTTTGATTTACTCAAAATTGAACACAATTTATTTAAAAGATGGAATTAATCTTATGAAAAGAATCGTATTATACCCTGGTACTTTTGACCCTATTACAAATGGTCATCTTGATATTATAAATAGAGCAAATGCTATTTTTGATGGTGTAATCATCGCTATTGCAAAATCAAGTGAAAAAAGACCAATGTTTGATTTAGAGACAAGAGCCAAGATGGTAAAAAAGACAACTAGAGGATTTAAAGATATAGAAGTTGTAACATTTGATACACTTTTGGTAGATCTTGCAAAAAAACATAAATCAAGCATAATCATAAGAGGCTTAAGAGCTGTTAGTGATTTTGAGTATGAGTTACAGATGAGCTATGCAAACTCCTCTCTCTCCCCTGAGATTGAGACTGTGTTTTTGATGCCAAGTTTACAAAATGCATTTATCAGCTCTTCAGTAGTAAGAGCAATATTAAAACACAATGGAGATGCTTCGCATCTAGTCTCAAAAGAGATTCTTCCATTTTTCAGTAAGGATTTAGACTAAATGTATCTAATACTTGAAGGAGTTGATACAGCTGGTAAAAGCACTCAACTAGAACTCTTAAAAACTACAAACAAAGATGCCTATTTTACAAAAGAGCCAGGTGGTACAGAACTCGGAGTTAAAATAAGAGAGATAATTTTACACCAAGGTGTAAAAAATCATAAAACAGAACTCTTTCTATTTTTAGCTGATAGAGCTGAACACTATCAAGATATCATTAAAAAACATGACAATGTCATTAGTGATAGAGGTTTTATCTCAGGTATAGCTTATGCTTTGGCAAATCATGTGGATTATGATTTAGAATTTTTGACAAAGCTTAATAGATTTGCACTTGATGAGACTTTGCCAGACTTTGTAGTTTTACTCCAAACAGATGAGGAGCTTATAAAAAGTAGGCTTCAAACAAAAAATAGCGATATGATAGAACAAAGAGGAATTAGCTATTTGTTAAAAGTTCAAACTCTTATGAAAGAGGTGTTAATAAAACTCCAAATCAATCATATCATTATAGATGCATCTAAAGAAATTGATGAAATTCACAAAGAGATAAAAAGGTTTATAAAATGTTAAAAGCATTAAGAGGCATGAAAGATACACTACCTCCACAAAATGAAAAGTATCTATATTTTTTAGAAAAATGTACTGAAATAGTAGAGAGATATGGATTTGAATTTATAGAGACTCCTATACTTGAAGATACTAAGCTTTTTAAAAGAAGTGTTGGTGAGAGTAGCGATATAGTTGGTAAAGAGATGTACCAATTTATAGACAAAGGTGAAAATGATGTCTGTTTAAGACCTGAGGGAACAGCTGGGGTTGTTAGAAGTTTTGTAGAAAATAAATTCGATCGCATTGGTGGAATAAATAGATTTTATTATCACGGGCCTATGTTTAGATATGAGAGACCACAAAAGGGTAGATTTAGACAATTTCACCAATTTGGAGTAGAAAGTTTTGGGGTTAGTAACTATCTTGAAGATGTAAATATTATCTTAATGGCTAAGACAATTCTTGACATATTTAAGATAAACTACACCTTGCATCTTAACTCTCTTGGATGCACAACATGTATGCCACCATTTCGCAAAAAATTAACTTCATATTTAAATGGGGTTGACGGGCTTTGTGAAGATTGCTTAAGGCGAAAAGATAAAAACCCAATAAGAGTATTTGATTGTAAAAATAGCAATTGTCAAGAACTTTTAAAACCTGCCCCTAGACTAAATGATAATTTTTGTAAAGTTTGTGAAGATGATTTTGAACAAATTTTAAAACTCTTAAAGACAATGGATATAGATTATGAAGTTGATCCAAATTTAGTAAGAGGATTGGACTACTACTCAAAAACTGCTTTTGAGTTTGTAAGCTCTGATTTAGGTGCTCAAAATGCAGTTGCTGGAGGTGGCAGATATGATAGATTAGTTGAGCTACTAGATGGTAGAGAGACTCCTGCTATTGGCTTTGCTATAGGAGTTGAGAGAGTTTTAGAGATGATTGAAGTCCCAAAAAGAGAGCGAAATGGATACTATTTTGGGGCATTATGTGATGAAGCAATTGGAAGTGTTTTTAAAGAGGCTCAAAAGCAGAGAGAAAAAGATAGAGTTATAATGGCATATAGTGTAAAAAGTCTTAAAAATCATCTAAAAGCTGCTGATAAAATGGGAGCTAGCTATTGTGCCATTATAGGAGAAGATGAACTAAAAAATAGTGTTCTTTGGATAAAAGATTTGATCAATAAAAATGAAGAGACAAGAGAGATTGAATAACTACGGTATAGAGATTTGGGGAGATGACAATTTTATCATTGACGGCTCTTTAGTTGTAGTAAATAAAGATTCTAAACCTTCACTTTTAAACATCATAAAAGAGATAAGAGATGAAGGAACTAGAGGTCCGGTACTTCTTAGATTTCCACATCTCATAGAAAAACAGATTGACAATATATATCAAAATTTTGACCGAGCAAAAAGAGAGTTAAATTATGGAGGAGATTTTCAAGCAGTTTTTCCTCTAAAAGTTAATCAATTTCCAAATTTTATAACTGCTCTTGTAGAGGCTGGACACAAATATAACTACGGTTTGGAAGCTGGAAGCAAAGCAGAACTTCTAATAGCAATGTCTCATACAAAAAATCAAGCCCCAATCACTGTAAATGGTTTTAAAGATAAAGAGATGATAGAGCTAGGTTTTATATCAGCTCTTATGGGTCAAAATATTACTCTTACTATTGAAGGAATTAACGAACTTGAAACGATTATAGAGGTAGCAGGTGAGCAAAAAAGCAAAACTCCTGACATTGGGCTTCGTATAAAACTTCATAGTTTAGGAGTTGGGGCTTGGGCAAAAAGTGGTGGTATAAACTCAAAATTTGGACTAACAGCTACAGAACTTATAAAATCAATCGATCTTTTAAAAAAATCAAGACTTCTTAAAAATTTTACAATGATACATTTTCATATTGGTTCACAAATAACAGATATCAATTATCTAAAAAAAGCTATTAGAGAAGCTGGAAATATCTATGCAGATTTAGTAAAGCTAGGTGCATTAAATCTCTCAACTATCAATATCGGTGGTGGATTAGCAGTAGAGTATGCACAAAAAAAAGCCAATTGTGAAGTTAGATACTCATTAAAAGAGTATGCAAACGATATCATCTTTATGCTAGGAACCATAGCAAAATCCAAAAATGTAACTGAACCAAATATAATGATAGAATCAGGAAGATATATAGCAAGTTCCCATGCTGTACTTATTGCTCCTGTTTTTGAACTTGTAAGTGAAGGTTATATAGAGTACGACTTAAGGCTAAAAGAGAAAAATCCTCCACTTATAGAGGAGTTAAACGAACTATATAAATCTATCGAAAAAAAGAATGCATTAGAGTATCTACATGACGGGCTAGATCATTTGAACTCTCTTTTGACACTTTTTGATTTAGGGTATATTGATTTGATTGATAGATCAAATAGCGAAGTTTTAACGCATCTGATTATCAAAAAAGCTATATATCTACTTCAAGATTACCACTTGAGTGAACTTTTGCATATTCAAGATTTAATCCAAGAAAAATATCTTATAAACTTTTCTATGTTTCAAAGCATGCCAGATTTTTGGGGGTTAAAACAACATTTCCCTGTTATGCCTTTGGCAAAACTAGATATCAAACCAACAAGGTCTGCAACACTTTGGGATATAACTTGTGATAGTGATGGGGAGATAAAATTTGAGAGAGATAACCATCTATATCTACATAGTATTGATTTAAAGAAAGAGGAGTATTTTTTAGGATTTTTTCTCCTTGGTGCATATCAAGAAGTATTAGGAATGAACCATAATCTCTTCTCTCATCCCACAGAAGCTACAATTTTAATAGATAAAAAGGGATATACAATAGAAAAAGTTATACAATCACCCTCTATAATTAATATCTTAGATGATTTAAATTATGATACAGACAAAATTAAAAAAGCTCTTTATGAAAAAATCAATTTATCAAAAATTGAAAACGGTTTAAAAGAGAAGATAGAAGATAAACTAAATATATTTTTAGATGAAAATGGCTATCTAAAGACAATAAAGTAGGTAATATATATGGGCAAAAGTGGGCTTTTTAAAACTATAAAAAAAGATTTTGAAACTGCGTGGAAAAGTGATCCTGCTATTAACTCAAAATTTGAACTTCTATTTAACTATCCAGGTGTCTGGGCATTAGTTTCCTATAGAATTGCCAACATCATCTACAAAAAAAATTTTAAACTATCTGCTAGAATAATTATGGGAATTGCTCAAACAATTACAAATGTTGATATACATCCAAGATGCACGATAGGAAAAGGTGTTTTTATAGATCATGGTTTTGGTGTAGTTATAGGTGAGACTGCCATCATAGAAGATGATGTACTAATATATCAAGGAGTTACTCTTGGTGGAGTATCCCTTGAAAGAGATATAAAAAGACACCCTACTATAAAAAGAGGTGTGGTAATAGGTGGAGGTGCAAAAGTATTAGGCGATATCACCATAGGTGAAAATGCAAGAGTTGGAGCAAACTCTGTTGTAGTAAAATCAGTACCTCCAAATTCTACAGCCATAGGCATACCTGCAAGGGTCATAGCAAGAGGAAAAGATAAAAGTCAACTAAGCCACAATAAACTACCAGACATCAATAAGCAACTCTTCTTGTACTTATCAAAACGGATTGAAGTTTTGGAAGAGTCAGTTCAAAATCATACAGAAAAAAATATCGAAAAACGAGATGCAGAGTTAGAAAAAATTTATAAGGATTTTATATCTACTATTAAGGAGTAGCCATTGCTTTTAGTTGCAATGCATCTAAGCCATAAAAATCTTTTCTAAAGGATACATCACCATATTCATCTGTAAATACAGTAAAATATCTAATATGAATAGGGATTCTAGTTTTGAGAGGAATTTTTCTAGTTTTTCCGCCTTCAATTAAATTAAGAAGTTGCTCATAAGAGTATGCCGTATAATGAGAGAGGATACTAAGCAATTCATAAGGCTTAGATAACCTAATGCATCCAGAACTATAGAGTCTATACTTTTTATCTGTCAATGACTTTGCATTTGTATCGTGTAGATAAACTGAATATTTGTTAGGAAAGATAAATTTCATTTTGCCTAAAACATTTTGCTCGCCAGGATACTGCATAAAATAGTATGGAATATTAATATCTTCATCAAGATACTTTTCCCAGCTCATTTTTGCAGGATCTATCTTAGTAGAATATCTTGAAGCAGAAGTGTGTATAAATATCCCCTCTTCTTCTAATGAGCTAGGATTTGATATTAGCATTGGAAGGTAATCTCTTCTAACTAGAGATTTAGGGATATTCCATGAAGGATTTAATACTATATACTCCAAAATATCGCTAAATATAGGCGTTGGACGATCTTCTCGCCCTATAACAACAAAAATATCATCTATTAAAACATGATTTTTAAAAAACTTCAACGAAAACTCTGGTATATTTATAATAATATAATCTTTATCATATATATGAGGGAAAAGTTTATACCTTTCAATATTAAGCTTTATAAGTTCTATTTTTTTTTCAAGACTCTTTCTAGTATAGAGTACAGAGACTCTATCAAGTTCTCCTGTCTCTTTTAGGTAGTGTCTCTTTTGAAATCTCTTAAGGGCTTGTTTTAATTTACTATCAAATGTCGGAAACTCCAAATAACTCTCATCAACATCTCTTAAATCGCCAGTTTGCACAAGATACGCTTTAAGTTGTGTTGCACGATATCCATAGTCTCCCTCTTTCATCAATTTACCATAATCAACTTTTGGAAATTCTATAGTAGTATATCTATGATAAGCCTCTACCAATTTTCTATAATCCTTTGAAATTGGCAAATATCGTTGAAATAAAACTTCAATCATGTTTGTTTTTAAAGCAAGTACTAAATCTTCTTGGTAATTATATATTTTTTTGTCTCTCTCCCAAACAAGATCATATTCTTGAGACTTTAAAAGTTCTTGAAAATATTTAAAATCTATAAAACCAACACTCAAATCTTTTGCAAATGAAAAGAAACCATCCGTAGCTAATAATTCAATTCTTGCTAAAACACTTTTTTGAATATCTTTATCATAATTATTAATCGAACTCATCAAGTGATTTATCTCATCCTGATGATAATCAACTCCCAAATAGTTCATTATTGTATCTTCACTCGCTCTTATGAAATCTTTTAAATCTCGCTCATCCCAATGAAGTTTATACTGATTGTTTTGATAAAACTTATTAACTAATTTGGGATTATTTAATATTATCTCTACCGACTGCTGTGTAATTTCACTCTTACAACAAGTTGTATTTATATCTATAAATGCATAAATATTTGAGAGGAAAAAAAAGAAAAAAAGAAAAATTTTCATAATTTAAGTAAGATAAGGGCAAGAAGAGAAAAATCTCTCCTTGATATAATTAGAATCTATAATTAACACCAAAACCGTAGGTATCAAGGTTGATATCATCTTCAGCTGGTGATGGAGTTGGTGTATATGTACCAGTTGATGCTTCTACACTGTGTAAAAGTCTAACACCTTCAGCAAGGATACTCCAACTATCATTGATTTTATACTCTAATCCCAAACCAAAAGAAGGACTCGCCTCATTAAGAGTTCCTGTAAATCCAGGAGAGACACCATTGCTTTCTACTTTTGCTTTTGCATAACCTGCAAGTCCAAAAAGAGATACAGTATCACCAAGAGGCAATTGAGGTTTTAAATAAATTCCATAATTTTCTTTAATTTTTGATGTTCCGCCACCATCATGGTCAGCTTCTGTAATCCCATATCCTACACGACCCTCAATTCCAATATATTTATTAAAATCATAACCAAGCTTTGCGACAACATTACCTAGACACGAACAAGCTCCTGAGTTTGTTTCAAATCTTCCACATAGTGCGTCTAAACCAACATACCAATTCTTCTTAGCAACTACTACAGGTGCTACAACGGGAGCAGGTGTAGGTTCTACTACAGGAGCAGGAACAGGTGCTGGGATAACTTGCTTTACCTCTTCAATTTTAGCTTCTTGAACATCTTTAACTTCATAATCAACCAACGGTTCAATATCTGCACCTGCAAATAAAACTGAGGCAGTCGCAGCCATCAATATAACTTTTCTCATTCTAAACTCCTAATTTAAAAAAATTTTATCATTCATAGTACACAATTTATTATTAAACTAAATTTAATTTTGTCTACTATATTTGATTTTTGCATATACTTATACAATATATTATACAAAAATCACTAGATATCGCAGGTATTATATATAAAACCTCTTTAAGAACTTCTCGTCAGCTGTTATCAAACCTCTATTTATTAATGATTTAATAACTTTTTTATCACAATTTGTATCACCGGGCCACTCTCTTGGAAAATTCTCAATTTCGCCTTTATTTGTACCATCAATCCCTATAAACTCTCTCTCTAAGTAAATATCACGAGATGCATCTATATTATTTGCTACACGCCAAATCAGCATATATGGATTATTTACATCATTATTTTTTTTATCTACAAAAATAAGTAACTTTACATACTCTTTTATAGGCTTTAACTTTTTATAAATCTTTGAAATTTTCTCTTTTTTATCAATTGCTATAACACAAATTGGAGTTTTTGTATATGTTTTGTACTGTTTTATTTCTGAAACTTCAGGGACAATTTCAACTATCTTTTTTAAAAGCTCATTATCTTTTATCGTAGTTTTTTTAGGAAAATTGACATTATCAGCCGTACAATCAATGCCAAGCTTTCCACCATATGCAAAACTATCTGATGAGTGATCGAGTGCATCACACACACCTTCACTAATAAGAGTATTTTCAACCATCAAACGATCACAAATATAATCACTCAAAGCTTCATAATCATCTAAATCCGGTGCATCTTCATTTACAAAGATTGCATGTTTTACAAAACTCATCTGCCCCACACCCCAAAATGCATGCATAAATTGCTTTGCATGTCCTGGATATGAAGTCTTCATTTTTGCAATGATAAGATTGTGAAATGCACCATTT
The DNA here is from genome assembly GCA_027066435.1 of Campylobacterales bacterium. GTDB lineage: Bacteria > Campylobacterota > Campylobacteria > Campylobacterales > QNZT01 > SZUA-1433. Next base: position 48,649 of record JAMONX010000009.1, on the reverse strand, counting down.
TCAGGCATTACATAATCAATCAAATCTGGAGCTGTAGTTTTAAGAAGTGGTAAAAAAATTCTTCCAGTTGCCCAGCCCATATACTTATCTTCTAATGGTGGTTTTCCAACAACTGTTGCTAGATATACTGGATCTTTTTTATGAGTTATACAACTTACATCCATCACAGGATACTCATCCTCTAAAGTATAATAACCAGTATGATCTCCAAAAGGTCCCTCTATCTCTATTTTAGTAGGATCTACAAACCCCTCAATCACAAAATCTGCATCTTCAGGAACCCAGATATCATTTGTCAAAGATTTAACAATTCTTGCACTTTCACCCTTAATAAAACCATACATCAAAAGTTCAAATATTCCATGAGGGAGTGGTGCAGTTGCTGCCCAAGTATAAAGTGGATCTCCACCTACTGCTATTGAAACAGGCATAAGTTTACCCGCTTTTTTATACTCTTGGAAAAAATTTGCACTATCTTTATGTATTTGCCAATGCATACCAAGTCTATTTTTATCATAAACTTGCAAGCGATACATTCCAAGATTTTTAATTTCACCATTTAAAGAGTGTGTATAAACCTGTCCCATCGTTATAAAAGGTCCACCATCTTCACTCCAGGTTTTTAAAACTGGTATATCGTATAGATTTACATTTTCACCTTTACTAACAAACTCTTGAGATGCACCTCTTTTTTTAATTCTCTTTGGAAAAACATTTTTGAGACTAAAAAGTTGTGAAAGTAAGCCAAATTTCTGAGTTAACGAAACTGGAGGTTTTAAATGAAGCAAAGACTCTATCTCATTTGCAATATCATTTGCATCTTTACCGAGAAAAAGATTTGTAGCTTTCTTAGAACCAAAAATATTCATAAGAACCGGTGTTGTAAATTTTTTACCCAATCTTTTACTAACTGGATTTGTAAAAAGCAGAGCTTTTGAGTCACTACTTTTCACTTCAATATAAGCAATATGAGGAATCTCCAAATCAATATCAACTTCCTCACTAATAACTCTTAGCAGGTTATGTTCTTTTAATAACTCTATAGCTTCATTCATAACCTAAATAATTCCTTTTTTATAATATCTCTTTAAGTGCAAGTTCCTCTGCTCTTTTGAGTAGCTTTATAGCTCCATTTTCAATCATTGTATCTGCAAGCTCTTTACCAATCAAACGATAATCACTCTTTTTACCTAAACTCTTCTCTTTTAAAAGTTCCGTTCCATCTGGCATACCAACAATTGATCGAACTATAATTTCATTGCCTTTTATCTTAGCATTTACTCCGATTGGAACTTGACATCCACCCTCAAGTAGACCAACAAAATCTCTCTCAATTGTAGTTTCAATCGTCGCCTCTTCATCACCAAGTATTGAGATAAGTTCAAGCACTTTAGGGTCATCGATTGATTCTATACCCAAAGCAGCTTGCCCCATAGCAGGTATCATCTCTGTTGTAGAAATTGGAGTTACAAAATTTACTTCACCTGAGAGTCCAAGTCTATTAATCCCAGCAGCTGCTAAAATAATAGCATCATACTCACCCTCTTTTAGTTTTCTAATTCTAGTATTTATATTACCTCTTAAGTTTTTGATAACTAAGTCTGGTCTTAATGCTAATATCTGCATTCTTCTTCTTAGACTTGTTGTGCCTACGACTGCATTTTGGGGAAGTTCATCAATACTTTTATATTTTTGACTCAAAAGTGCATCTCTTACATCTTCTCTTTTAGTTATGATAGCAAGTTTAAGACCATCTGGAAACTCTATAGGCATATCTTTTAAACTATGAACGGCGATATGTGCTTCACCTCTTAGCATCGCTTCTTCTAACTCTTTAGTAAAAAGCCCTTTTCCTCCAATTTTTGCTAAAGAGGTATCTAAGATGATATCCCCTTTAGTTTTCATAACCTTTAACTCAACCTCTAAACCTTGATGTGCATCTTCTAAAACTTTTTTAATATGTTCAGATTGCCAAAGTGCTAATTTACTTCCTCTTGTAGCAATGACTAATTTTTTCATTTTATTCCTAATATCTCTTTGTATTTAGTTCTACTAAAATCTTTTTTTCCATTAAGGTAAACAGTTGGTGTACCACCTATCATCATCTTACCTGCAAGCTCTAAATCTTGACTATAATGTTTGAGTATCTCTTGAGTATTAATCTCTTCAAGCGTTAGCTTTGAACCCATTTTTTTATTAAATTCATCAAGAATTACCTTTTCATCTTTTGATTCAATTTTAAATTTTTGCTCATATAGTTTTAAAATAGCATCTTTTACACCTTTTTTTTCAAGTGCCATAGCGGCTTTTATAACAGTTGGAGCTTCTGGATGCATCATTGTTAAAGGGAAATGATAATAATAAAGCGCAATTTTTTTAGGATTTGCTTTAACTGCTTTTAAAATTTCTGGCATATAATTTTGGCAAAATGGACAGATAGGATCACTAAAAATAACAATCTTATCTTTTGCATTTTCATTTCCATATATCAAACGATCTTTTCTATAAAATGAATCATCCATATCTGGTACAATTCTATCTTTTAAAGATTTCTTTGTAGCAATATCTATAAAATCTCTTGAGATAAACACACCATTTGTAAATATCTTGTCATGAACTGTTAAAAGTTTATTATCTTGAGATTTAATTTCTAAATCGATATCTAAAAAGTAAATTTTCCAACCTGAAAGTTTTTCAATATCTTTACTTTGACGAACACGAATATCTTTAAGGGTAAAATCTTTGTTTACACTAATTGCTTTTTTAACATAATCAGTAAGACTCTTCTCAATCTTTCCAACTTCTTCTACTTTCTCATTTTTTAACTCTGTTTTTGCAAAAATTAAACTACTGCTTAGTATTGTCAATATCAATAACTTCGACATCAATCGCATCATCTCTTCCTTCTTTTTTTATATTTTTATTATTTTTTAAATTTAAAACTTTACCTGCAAACAGTGAACCAAAAAAGCTAAACTGTAACAAGACACCTATCATATCACTAAAAAACCCCGGTATTATTAAAAGTACCGCTCCTATGAGTGTGAAAAGGCTCATTTTTTGGAAATCTTGAATGCTAATCTCTCCACTCATTAATGAAGAGGCACTCTTAGAGATAGTATATCTAAAATTTGCTAACAGAAAAAAGCCAATTAATGCAGATATAACAATCTCAACAAAAGTTAAAAGACCACCAAGCCTACCAGCTATTTCAACACTGACTAATACTTCGATAAACAGATAAACTATCAAATACGGCATTATATCTCCATCAACTTATCAAAAATTTTATCTTTTTCTATACTTGTTTTTTCAAGTGTTTTTCTATCAACTATTTGTACTTCACCAGTTGCTAAGCCTTTACCAACGATAACAGCTTTTGGGAAGCCTAAAAGTTCAAAATCACTCATCTTAAATCCAAATCTCTCTGCCCTATCATCTAACAATACTTCAACCCCTGCATTTTGAAGCTTCTCATACAAAGTTTGGGCAAATGATAACTGCTCTTTATCTTTTACATTTGAAACTATGATAGATAGTGCAAAGGGGGTACTTTCCTTGCTCCACAAACACCCTTTTTCATCATGATGTTGCTCTATCATAACTGCGACAAGTCTGCTAATTCCCATCCCATAAGTTCCCATGATATATGGTTTTGCTTTTCCATTTCTATCTAAAAAGGTTGCATTTAATGCTTTTGAATAGGTATCACCTAGCATAAATATATGTCCAACTTCAATACCTTTTGTTATCTTTAGCTCTCTACCACAACAGCTACACAAATCACCCTCTTGCACCATAATCAAATCAACATATTCAAAATTTTTATCTACAAAACTAAATCCACTTATATGGTAATCTTTCTCATTTGCCCCACAAACAAAATCTTTCTCATTCGAGAGTTCTAAATCTACAAACATTTTTAACTTCTGTGAATTTGGACCTATAAACCCTGCATCAATTCCAAGATTATCTAGTTCATTTTCACTAATATCAGCAAACTCTATAGCACCACAAGCACTTAGGGCTTTAGTCTCTTGAAGTACATCACAACCTCTTATAAAAAACAAGACTATCTCTTCGTTATCTGAATAGATTGCTTTTTTTACTACCGCTTTTACCATCGAGCTTGGTTTTATCTCTAAAAATGAACTTATCTCTTCAATAGTTTTAAGATCTGGAGTGTGAATTTTACCACTGCCTTGCTTTGGTTGGCTTTTTTCAAAATCTGGTTTTTTTCTTTTTGCAGCTTCAATATTTGCGGCATAATCACAACCTTCACACACAACAATATCATCTTCACCATTATCAGCAAGAACCATTATCTCTTTTGAACCACTTCCACCAATCGCTCCACTATCAGCATCTACAACCCTATACTCTAAACCTAATCTTTTGAGTATATTCTCATAACAAAGTTGCATCTTAGAAAATTCTCTTTTTAAATCTTCCTCATCTTCATGAAAACTATATCCATCTTTCATAAGAAATTCACGACCTCTTAAAAGTCCATATCTAGGTCTTGCTTCATCTCTAAATTTTATATTTATTTGATATAGATTCAAAGGGAGTTGCTTATAGCTTTTAACACGGCTTCGCACTAAATCAACCATGGCTTCTTCGTGAGTGGGACCTAAAACAAATTCATTGCTCTTTCTATCTTTAAATCTTAAAAGCTCTTTTCCAAACTTATCATATCGTCCACTCTCTTTCCAAAGCTCTGAGGGAGTTATAAAACCAAGTTGTGTCTCTTGTGCATCTATGCAATCAAGCTCTTGCTTAACAACATTTTTAATTTTATCAAGGACTATTTTTCCAAGAGGTAAGAAGTTATAAATTCCACTACCAACTTGTGAGATAAAACCACCACGAATAAGGAAGATATGACTAGGTAAAAGTGCATCTTTTGGTGCATCCTTTGTAGTTGGAGCAAAGAGTTTTGAAAATCTCAATTTTCATCCTTTTTTTGTAAATCTTTCTCAATTTGATAATCACATTTATAAGTATCAAGTGCTTTTCTCTGCTTTGCATTTAATCCAAAAAATACTTGAATTGATTGAACTATAGTATCAGCTCTAGGCTGTTCTGCTATTTTTTTCAGATTTATTGTAGGGGAGTGTAAAAATGAGTTAAAAGCTTGATGTAAGATTTTTTCAACTTGCTTTTGTTGTTTTTTATCAATATAACCCTTTTTTATAGCTTTTTCTATCTCATTTTTACTGCAAGTTTTTGCCATCCCCCTAATCTCTTTAATAAGCGGATCAACTGAGAGTGTCTGTAACCATTTAAAAAAATCTTGCGTAAACTCATCAACAATTCCATAAGCAATTTTAGCACTTTTTTCTCTCTCTTTGATATTTTTATCCATGATACCTTTTAAATCATCTACCGAATAGATATCAACATTATTAAAACCGCTCTCTTGGATATCTCTAGGTACTGCAATATCAAACCAATATCTTTTAAAAGTAGTCTCTTCAACAATATGTTCATTAATTATAGGAGATGAAGCACCAGTCGCACTAAAAAGTAACCTATAATGATTTACAAGACTTTTGAGTTCAGAAAATGGCTCAACTGTAACCGTAACTTCATCTATATCGTGAGCAATTTTATGAGCTTTTTCTGTATCTCTATTTACAATTATAATATTTGCACCAGCTTTTGCAAGATGCTTTACTGTAAGCTCTCCCATCTCGCCAGCACCGACAACAATAGCAGTATACCCACCAAGATTGCCATCAAATATCTCTTTTGCTTTTGCAACTGCAACACTTGCAACTGATATAGGATTTTTTGAAATTCCAGTAGCACTTCTAACACTTGCTGAGCATCTAAAAGCATTATGCATAACTCTTGCAATCTTTTGTCCACAATATCCATTTTCATAAGCAAATGCAAATGCATTTTTTATCTGAGATACTATTTGTGTTTCACCAACCACTACACTATCAAGTGATGAAATTACAGAAAAAAGATGATGAACCGCATCCATATCTCTATGAACTTCTCCTTTATCTATAAGTTCTGTTGCATTTAAACCATTATGCTGCGTAAGCTCTGCCAAAACAACTTCATAAATCTCATCAACTTCACTAACACTTGCAAAAATTTCAACACGGTTACAAGTAGAAACAATTAAAACTTCATTTACCTGCTTTAGTGCAAGTATTTTTTCATAAAATATTTTTAAACTTTCATCATTTTCAAAAGCCAACTTTTCTCTAGTACCAATACAGGTGTTTTTATGTGTGTAACTTAGTGTTAAATAGTGCATTAATAATCTCTCTCTATCATCTGTGTAATTATACGCTCTAAATCGCTATTTTTATAATTTTTAATAGCTTCTAGTGCCTCTTCTCCTAACTCTTTAGCCAACTCAATACAGCGGAAAACCGCCCCACTCTCTCTCATTTTTGTTTTTATCCAAAGTTTATTATCGACATTTAGCTCTTTTTTATAAAGCGATATAAGTTTTTTTCTATCATCATTTTGCAGTGATTCAAAAAGGTAGATAAAGGGGAGGGTAGTTTTTCCCTCTTTAAAATCAGCCAATGCAGGCTTTCCTAACTCTTCATCACTTGAGGTAATATCCAATACATCATCAATAATTTGAAAAGCTAAACCTAGATTTTTACCATAAAGGGCAAATGCAACACTCTCTTTTTGACTCAAAATCGCGGAACATTTAGAAGTTGCCTCGATTAAAACGGCAGTCTTTTTATAAATCATCTCAAAATATTTATCAGCATTATAGTTAATAGAATCAGAAAGTGTCACATCCATCATCTCACCAACAGAGAGTTGGACAACCGCATCTGAAATTGCCTCTGCTATCTCTTTTTCATATGAGACTAGTTCTAAAAAACCTTTTGAATATAGTATATCACCGAGCATAATTGCAGTTTTGTCACCATAAAGTGCATTGATAGAGTCAACCCCTCTTCTTGTATCAGACTCATCTATAACATCATCGTGAAGCAAACTAGCGGCATGAATCATCTCTATAACAGCAGCTAATTTTATAGACTCTTTACTCTTACCTGCAATCTTTAAAACAAGTTTTGCCCTAAGCATTTTACCTTTTGCAAAAGATTGATACAGTTTTGCTGCTTCAGCATCAACTTCTTGCACAAAATCTTCAATAAGTGCTTCTACTTCTTCTAACATGCCTACCTTTTTTCTCTTTTTGGATCAATAAAAGTTATTTCAACTCTATTTTTTGGATCTCTTATCTTTGCTTCTATAGTTGCTATCTTTTTTTTCTCATCAAAGCCACTAAATTTTAAAACTAAAAAAACTCTAGCCTGAACTCTTTCATAATCACCCATAAGAGAAACACTTATAGTATCTCTCTTATAAATCTTTTGAAGGACATGTTGAGTTGCGAACCCTTCATAATTTACTAATAAGACTAAAATATCATTTTTAAACAGTGTCCATCTAAATTTTAATTTTCCATCTAACTCTGACTGTGTTTTATAATCTTTTTTTATAACTGATATTGTAGCAATATCATCTTTGTTTAACTTAAAAACCTTCTCATATTGAAAAATTGAGACATTTTTACCAAACAAAGATGAACAGATAAGTAAAATTATCCAAATTTTACTCATTTTGAGTTAAAATATTCCCTACATCAACTATATATTGATTTGTAAGCATAGCAGAAACTTCATCTTGATTTTCTACTATATAGCTTTTTATTTTTGCATCTATATTTTCATCTGGAAAAATATCTTCTAGCATCTTCTCCATCACAACTATCTTTTCTAAATTTGTTATAAGTTGATTTTCAACTAAACCCTTACTAGCATTAAATATGATATCAAAATACTTTTTCTCAGGTGATCCCCCGAACAACTGATCATCTTCATTAAACATTTTTCTTCCCCTATAATATATTTTTAAGCAAATATTATACCATTATTCGCTAAAGAATGTTTCAATTTCCACTCTAAGCTGCAACTTATCATCTATACGATTGATTTTATCTCTAAATATTGAAGACTGAGGAAAAGATTTGGAATAAGTATGTAAATGTTTTCTAAAAATCCCAACTCCCTTTTGTCCATAAAAATCTATCATCGCATCATAATGTTCTAAAACTATCTCTTTTATTTTATCTTTGTCAACACTTTCAAGAGAGTTTTTGATTTGATAAAAAATCCAAGGATTACCAATAGCTCCTCTTCCTATCATAATGCCATCACAGCCTGTATAACTTCTTACTTCATCAGCAATTTTTAGCGAAGTTATATCACCATTAGCAATCACAGGAATATTAACAGCCTCTTTTGCAACTCTTATAGAATCATAATCAATTTTTGCCTTATATTTTCCAGCACGAGTTCTTCCGTGAAAAGTTATAAAGTCTGCTCCGTTATCTTCACATACTTTTGCGATAAGCTCTGGATATTTTTCATTAAAACCAATTCTTGATTTAACACTTGTGTACTTTTTATTTGAATGAGTTTTTATACTCTCTATAATTTCTGCCATCTTAGGCAAATCTTCAAGTAGTGAAGATCCACACTTTTGACCAACAACTTTAGGAGCTGGACAGCCACAGTTTAAATCTATTCCGTCAATTCCCTCTATTTCGTTAAGTATTAGAACTGCTTTTTTTGCTATCTCTTTGTCACTTGCTGCAATTTGGACAATATAAGGTATTTCAATTGGGGATTTTTCCAGCATTTTAAAAGTTCGTTTGGAGTTATAAATAAGAGCATTAGCACTAATCATCTCTGAAAATGTGATATCAACACCAAATTTCTTAGCAACTCTTCTAAAAGGAAGGTCTGTATATCCTGCAAGTGGAGCTAAAGCAATGATATCTTTTTTTGTAAAATCTATCAGAGCTTTAGCCACAACTTACACAAAAAGTTCTGTATCGAAATTTTTACCACTATCTTTTAAAAACAACATATATTTAAATTTTGTATATTCATCTTCAGAAGAATTTGCCAAAAACTCTCTTGCATTATCCATCATTTGGAGTTCAAACATAACATAAAGATAACTTTCTCCTGCTTCATGAGGAAAATCATGTGAGAGCCTCTCAAAAAGTCGGAGTAATCTATCTGGATCTAATTTTGTTTTTAATTTTTTTGCTAACTTTATAAAATCTTTTGTATCAAAGTCCAACTTCTTGATGTTAGAAACTATATCATCATCACTAAGTTCTAATGGATTCTCTTTTGCATTTATTCTTTCTATCAAAATATCAAAAAATGTTTTAGTTGGAGCTACATCATATTTGGATAAATCATTCATAGTTGAATATGAAGCTAAAGATAAATAAGCTTTTTCACATAACAACTTATCATCGCATCTATTTAAAATTGTTATCGCATACTGTTTATCATTTTTTAATCTATTTTCATGATTTTTAAGAACTAACGCATTATCATCTTTTAACATAAAAGAGCTCAAGTCAACAACTTCTCCCTCTCCTATTTTTCTCTTTACATCAAGAATATCTTGAATTCCATCATCATAAACTCTATGATCGGCATATCTTTTTGGATCAATATTTAAGAGTGGAAGTATAGCACCTGGAAGTTTGAAAATATCAGTTTTATACTCATTTTCAACTACTCTACCTAAAAGTGCATTTTTAGAATTTTGTAAAAATCGTTCAGAATCTTTTTTTATCCTTCTCATCCGTGCAAATCCAAGTGTACCATAAAAGATAAGATGAAAAATAGTGACAAGAAAAAGAAGCACTGCGGGTAAAATTACCCACACTGCAATTGGTAAATTTACCGTAATTCCAGCAAGTGATAAAGAGTAATAACTCCCCTCAAGACTATAAACAAAAATACCCATTGCAACTATCAGTATAAGACCAAAAGAAATATACTTTTTTAAACCCATTTAACAATCCTTTTTAAGAGGTTTTTTCAACAATCTCTCTGCAAAGAATACAATATTTTGCCTGTGGTTTCACTTTTAGCCTCTGTACACCAATGTTGTCTTCACACATTTCACAAATACCATAAGTTTTATTTTCTATTTTAAATAGTGCATATTCTACATCTTTGAGTTCAATAAGTTGCTTGTTACTAATAGCTTGTTCTATCGCACTATCTGCACTAATAGTAGCGTGGTCAACTTCATCACTTGCCTGAGTTCTACTTAGTGACTTCATCTCTTTTTCATTATCACTCACTATTTTTAATATCTTAGCTTTTCTATTTAATAATTCATTTTTAAAAAACTCATAATCTTTTTCTTCCACTATTTCTCCTTTTTCCTATTTATGATAGGGGTGATTGTTTTGAATACTTAAAGCCCTAAAAATTTGTTCATATAGAACAACTTTCGCAATCTTATGACTAAAAGTCAATTGACTTAAGCTTACAACTTTGTCACATTTTTTTAAAAATCCATCCTCAAATCCATAAGCTCCAGCAATAAAGAAATTTAAAATATGAATGTTAGCAAAATTTTCACTAAATTCAAAGCTATCTATCTCTTTTGCACTTGGATCTAATGCTATATTGTATCCACACATATATGGTTTAAATACCTCACTATAGGACTTCTTAGCAATTATAGCATCTCTATTTTGTGCTGCTGTAATTTTTTTATTAAAAAGTGATATTTCTTCAATTAGTGCATACTTTCGTATCATTTTCTTATAATTTTCTACTAATCTTGAAAAATCATCTTTAGTTTTCTTTTCAATTATATAAATATTAATTTTCATATATATCTGTTCCTAAAACTAAAAATTCAACATGTGAAATTTTATCACTATATTTTACCCCACCAATTGCTGCAACTTTATGTTTAGAGTTTTTTGCCAAATCTGCTAACTTCTCTCCTAATATATTTGAAATATCTTTTGTAGTTGTATCTCTATAAGCACCCAAGCCAATATAGTCTAAATTTAATCTATTTGCTATTTTAATCTCTTTAAGATTATGAGTTGAGAGTCCAAGAATTTTATCACCTATTTGTTCTCTTACTATTTTTACTGATTCACTTGCATCTGAACCAAACTTTAACAAATCTTCTTGCCCAAGATGCAAACCGTCACAAAATGGGACTAAAGATATATCATCATTTACTATTAAAAGTCCTGAGTATAACTCTCGAAGTTTTTTAATATTTTCTATCTTTTTATCTTTTGAATTAACCTTGTCTCGATATTGCAAACAAGAAGCATTTTTTTTAAGAGATAAAGAGACAAACTCTTGAAGAGTTTTCCCTTTTTTTAGATTAAGTTCAAAATCAAAAAGAGCATAAATCTTATGCATCTATTGCATCAGTATCATCTTTTCGCTTCATTTCATACGATATATTTTTCTCAGATGTACTAATATTTGTATCAAAAAAACTTAATAAATCAGAAAGTGTTTTTTTCATATTTTCTCGTTTTACTATCATATCTAAAAAACCGTGTTCAAGTAAAAACTCAGCTCTTTGGAATCCTTCTGGAAGTTTAGTACCAATTGTCTGCTCTATTACTCTCTGACCTGCAAAGCCTATCAAAGCTCCTGGTTCTGCGATGATCATATCCCCAAGCATTGCAAATGAAGCAGAAACTCCACCCATTGTTGGATCTGTCAATATCGATATATAAGGCAATCCATTTTGAGAAACTCTCTTTAGGGCTGCTGAAGTTTTAGACATCTGCAAAAGTGAAAAAGTACTCTCTTGCATCCTAGCTCCACCACTAGCACTAACAATTATAAGTGCATGTTTTTTTTCAATTGCTCTATGAGCTGCTCGGACAATTTTCTCTCCCTCAACTGAACCTAAACTTCCCCCCATAAATGAAAAATCAAAAACAACTAATTGAACAGGAATACCATTTATCGTACATTCTCCTGAAACAACTGAAGATTTTTTACCAGTTTTTTTCTCACCCTCAATCACCCTTTTTTTGTACGATTTTTTATCAACAAATTTCAAAGGATCAATAGGAGCTAAATCTTTGTCAAACTCAACAAAACTCTCCTTATCTGTTAATAAATCAATACGAACCTCTCGACCTATTCTCATATGATGTTTACATTTAGGGCAGACATGAAAAAGATTTTCCACCTCTTTGTAATACATCAATGAATTACATTTAGGACACTTAATCCAATGACTTGGTGCATCATCTATTGTAGGTTGCGTTTTTCTAAAGTTTTTAAACATATCACCAAAGTTCAAGAAAACTCCTCTATAAAAGTATTTTTTTTAAATTTTCAAAATGATTTAATTTAGAGCATATTATCGTTAAATCCTTTTCTTTATGCTGATAAAGCCCATCACACATAAAGAGTCCAGCTCTAATATCATATGAACGCATCACACCTTCATATACAAAAAACTGCACTTGATTTGTCAAAGCCAAGGAGAGAGCAGTAGCTCCTGGTATTCTATACTTATAATTACTATTTTTAAGTTTCTTTGCATATATTTTTGAATTGTAAGCTCTTTCAAAAATGCCAATACTTGCATATGGATTTGAAACAACATCAAAAAATTCAATAGATTCTAATTTTGTATATTGAAAAAGTGTTTTTGTCTTTAAATAGAGTGTTCCGGTAGCAAAATTTGTAACAATTCCAACTTTTACATCATTATCCAATTCAAGAGCAACAGATGAACCAAAATATGGAAAATTAGATTTAAAATTACCGCTCCCATCAAGGGGATCTAAAGTAATTGTATAATCCCCTTCTCCCACAATTCCACACTCTTCAGAATCAATCTTACCATAATTTGAGAGATGTTTTAGGAAAATATTCTCAGCTATGATATCTAAGCCGATGCTTACATCACCACCAGCACCAATGGTGGAAGAAGCATAAAACTTAGGAGTTTTATTTGTTAATATGTTTTTATAAATTTCAACATTTGCAACAATTGCAGAGTTTATAAATGATTCAAAATTTTCTATAATAATTTTCTACTTATCTCTCTTGCTGCAATTTTTCCATCTTCAGCAGCTGTTACAACAAGGTCACTTCCTCTAAAACAATCCCCTCCTGTAAAAACAAACTGTTTTGAACACTCTCGATTTTCATTTGCTGAAATTTCACCCCATTTATTTGTCTCTATACCATTTTCACTTAAAAAGTTTGGATTTACTTGGTCAAAACCTAAAGCAAATATAACTACATCTGCAACTTCACGATACTCACTGTTTGCAATTATCTCAACTCTTTGCCGTCTTGAGCCATCTTTTTTTGAAAGAGAAGTTTTATGCATCTGAATCCCTATAACTTCATCATTTGAGTTTAAAAGAACCTCTTTGGGAGATACATTATATACAAATTCACATCCCTCTTCTTTAGCATTTTTAAACTCTTTTTTGCTCCCTGGCATATTAACCATATCTCTTCTATAAAGACATTTAACACTTTTTGCACCCTCTCTTAGACTAACTCTTATGCAATCCATCGCCGTATCTCCACCACCTACGACCACTACATTTTTACCTGCCACTTCATAGTTTTTATCGTAACTCTCTTGAAAATTCTTTTGCTGAATATTTTTTAAAAACTCTATCGCTAAGAAAACATTCTTACCACTCTCTCCAGAGATATTTGCTTTTTTAGACTTTTCGGCACCAATTCCTATAAATACTGCATCAAAGTTCTCAATCAAATCTTTTAAAAAGATATCTTTTCCAACTTCCATATTAAGATGCAACTTCATACCAGCTTCAACCAACCAATCAAATCTTCTAAAAACAACCTCTTTTTCTAATTTAAAACTAGGAATTCCATAAGTCAAAAGCCCACCAGGTCTGTTTGCTTTTTCAAACATTTCCACATTTATACCAGCTCTCATAAGATAAGTAGCACAAGAAAATCCAGCAGGACCAGAACCCACAATAGCAACTTTTTTATCGCTCATCTTATCTGCAAACTCTGGCTTAAAACCCTTTTTAAATCCATTCTCACTTATGTAAGTTTCAATAGAGCCTATGGTTATAGCTCCATATCCATCCTGTTCTAGCGTACAATCACCTTCACAAAGCCTATCTTGTGGACAAATCCTACCTGTAATTTCAGGAAAAGGATTTGTATCATTTGAAAGTTTAAATGAAAACTCTAAATCTTTTTTAGCAACACTTCTTAACCACTGAGGTATATAGTTGTGTAACGGGCATTTATTGTGACAATAGGGATCTCCACACTGAACGCAACGATCTGATTGAGATATGGCTTCGGAATTTCTAAAAATATTGTAAATCTCTTTATAATCTTTTTTCCTCTCATTTGACCCTCGCTTGAAAGCCTCAATTCTCTCTAAATTTGTAAAATTTTGCATTAATCCCCCTCATCTGGATTTAGTGGCATTTTAGTCATATTTTTTGGTCTAACCATCCAAAAATCTCGCAAAGTATGCCTAAAATTGTCTAAGATATATTTTGCTTTTTCACTTGAAGTCTCATCAACATATCTTGTGAGCAGTTTTTTTATAAAGTGTCTTTCTTCATCAGATTCATCGGTATCTATTCTAGTAGCTGCTACTAGTTCTTGATTAAGATTGTCGATAAAGTCATGCTCTTTATCATAAATAAAAGCTATTCCTCCTGTCATACCTGCACCAAAATTTATACCTGTGGTTCCAAGTATCGCAACAACTCCACCTGTCATATATTCACAAGCATGATCTCCTGTACCCTCTACAACTGATACAGCTCCTGAGTTTCTAACACAAAATCTCTCTCCTACACTTCCACATACATAAAGTGTTCCTCCTGTTGCTCCATAAAGACAGGTATTTCCAGCTCCTGAAAACATATCTCCTTGTTTTTTTGGAACTATAACAATTTTCCCACCATTCATCCCTTTACCTACATAATCATTTCCACAACCTTGAAGATAGATAGATATTCCTTTTATCAAAAATGCACCCAGAGATTGACCAGCTACTCCTTTAAGCTTAAACTTTATGCTCTCTTCTTTTAACCCTTCATTTCCATAATACTTAGCAATTTCACCACTTATCAAAGTTCCAAAACTTCTATTTAAATTGCAAATTTCTCTTTTTACTACTATGTTTTCTTTTGGATTTTCAATCACTTTATATACTTTTTTCAAGATATCTTTTTCAAACTCATTTTTGTCAAATGGCTCATTTGACTCTTTTTGGCAAGTATCAATTCCATCAAGTCTTCTTAGTACACAAGAGAAATCAAACTTTTTTGCAAATGGATCATCAATAACTTTCAAAAGGTCACTTCTGCCAATGATATCCTCAAGCCTCTCGTATCCAAGTGTTGCTAAAATCTCTCTAACATCTTCAGCTAAAAGTGTAAAATAGTTTATAACTCTATCAACCGTACCAACAAAATGTTCTCTTAAGTTTGGATCTTGTGTTGCTACTCCCACTGTACATTTGTTTGTATGGCAACTTCTTAAAATCCTGCATCCTATCACAGTTAAAGCCGCTGTCCCAAAAGCATAACTCTCAGCTCCTAACATCGCAGCTTTTACTACATCCATACCGCTTTTAAGTCCTCCATCAGTTTGAAGATGCACAAACTCTCTAAGCCCATTTACTTTAAGAGCATTGTGTGCTTCACTTAGTCCTAACTCCCATGGATTTCCAGCATATTTTATAGAGGTAAGTGGAGCAGCTCCCGTACCGCCATCTCCTCCTGATATGATAATCTTATCTGCATACGCTTTTGCAACACCAGCTGCGATTGTTCCTACTCCTGCTGTTGAAACCAATTTTACAGTTATGGTTGCATCTGGATTAATCTGCTTCATATCAAAAATCAGTTGAGCCAAATCCTCAATAGAGTAGATATCGTGATGAGGAGGTGGAGAGATAAGAGTAACTCCAGGAGTTGTAAATCTAAGAGATGCAATAAGGGGTGTTACTTTGTGACCAGGGAGTTGCCCGCCCTCACCTGGTTTTGCACCTTGAGCAACTTTTATCTGTATCTCTTCGGCACTTCTTAGATACTCTGGGGTCACACCAAATCTACCAGATGCAATCTGCTTGATTTTAGATCTTCTAGAACTTTTTAATCTCTCAGTAGCTTCACCACCTTCTCCACAATTTGATTGAGCTCCTATTTTATTCATAGCTTCACCCAATGCTTCGTGGGCTTCTGGAGAGACTGAACCTAAACTCATTGCAGCACTTGCAAATCTTTTAAATATCTCCTCTTTTGACTCAACATTATCAATTGAAAAAGATTTTTTGTCTGATTTTAACTCAAAAAAATCACGAACCATTTTTAAGCCTCGTTTTTCAGTTAACTCTTTTAAAGTATCAAAACTATCTTTGTTATTGTATATAGAAACACTATGAATTGCTTGTACCATTGCAGGTGAATAGTCGTGATGCTCACCATTGTGAATATATTTATAAAAACTACCAATCTCTAATGGCATGATTTTTTTGATTCTCAAAATTTCTAATGCTTCTTCATAATCTCTATCTAGCCTCTTCTCTATATCTTTATAACAAAGCCCTGGCAAAAGAAGATGAGAATCTCTAAAACAATCTTTTGAAACTTTTAAAGAGAGTCCTATAACATCAAAAAGAGATGAATTTCTATAAGATGCAATTGTTGATATACCCATCTTTGACATAATTTTAAGAATACCAAGACCTAAAGCTTGATGTCCATTTTTAAAACTATTTTTAAGTTCAACTGCTGTTAAGTTTCTCTTTTTAGCAATATCTAAAATAGTTGCATATAAAAGATATGGATAAATAGCATTTACACCATAAGCTATCAAAGATGCACAAGAGTGAGAATCTATAACTTCTCCACTAATTGCAATAACCGAAGTCAAGTGTCTTAAACCTGCATCTAAAAGTGCGTGATTTAATCTTCCAGAAACTAAAAGAATAGGTATATGTTTTAAATTTTTATCAATGCATCTATCATCAAGAACTATTATACGAATACCTTCATTTTTGACACTATCAACAATATCATTCACCAAAGAAGAGAGAGAAGTTTCTAAATCTTTGTCAAATAGAGTTGAATAAACTCTGTTTTTATAATAATCTTTAAAACGAGGACTTGACTCATCTCCAAAGGATAATAGAACATCTAGTTTCTCTTGCATCAAAATTGGAGATACTGCTTTTAACCTTATCGCATGGTCTGCATCATCTTCTAATATGTTTCTAATCTCTCCAAAACCTGTGTTTAAACTCATAACAACCCTCTCTCTTAGAGGATCAATCGGAGGGTTTGTAACTTGAGCAAACTTTTGTTTAAAATAGTCACTAAAAGATCTCTGTTTTTGACTAAAAGCAGCCAAAGGTGTATCATCACCCATAGAGCCTGTACTCTCTTTGCCATCTTTCATCATCGGCTCAATCACCATCTCGATAATTTCAGCTGTAACATTATTTACTCTCTGCTTGAGAGTTAAATTTTCTAATTCATACTCTTTTGTATTTGAAAATGGTAACTCAATATACTCTTGTAGATAAATCATATTTTTATTTAGCCATTCTGCATAAGTATTTGTGGATTTTAGATAGTTATTAATTTCATCATTTTTAAGAACTTTCCCAAACTTCAAATCTACACCAATCATCTCACCACTTTGAAGTTTACCTCGTTCAATTATAATCTCTTCATCAATATCCAAAACTCCATATTCACTAGAAATAATGATACGGTCATCATTTGTGATAATATACTTTGCAGGTCTCAAACCATTTCTATCAAGCACACATCCTATATATCTTCCATCAGTCAAACTAACAGCAGCAGGACCATCCCAAGCTTCAAAACAGGTACTTAAATACTCATAAAAAGCTCTCAAGTGAGAATCCATATGTGGGGCATTTTGCCATGGTGCAGGGATAAGAGCTCTTGTAGCTTTAAAAAAATCCATACCATTTACTATCAAAAACTCAAACATATTATCTAAACTTGAACTATCACTTTGTGCACTTTTTGTGATAGGAAAGAGACGATTTAGTTCATTTTTTGAAAATACTTTACTCTCTACCCATTCACTTTTGACCTGTACATTAAAACGATTTGCTTCGACGGAGTTTATCTCTCCATTGTGAGCGATGGCTCTAAAAGGCTGTGCTAATCGCCACTCTGGAAGTGTGTTTGTCGAAAATCTCTGATGAAAAAGTGCAAAAACTACTTTGAAATCTTTAGAGCTTAGATCTTTATAAAACTCTTTGATATGAGTTGGCATAACCAACCCTTTATAAGATATAACAGAGCTTGAAAATGATGGAATATAAAAATCTTTTTCATCTTTAAAACAAGCTTCAATTTCACGCCTAGTCAAATATAAAAGAGCATTAAACCTTTTAGATGCAATGATAGAGTTGGGAGCTACAAATACTTGAACAATTTGTGGAAGAGCTGCTAAAGCACTCTCTCCGAGTGCATTTGTATCAACAGGAACATCACGATATAGCAAAACTTTTAAATCATTTTTAATACAAAGTTCATCTATCTTTATCTTTTGATTTTTGTTTTGCATAAATATCATACCTACTGCAAACTGTTTAGGAAGAGAAACACCAAGTTTTAGTGCTTCTTTTTTCATAAACTCTTCTGGCATCCCAAACAAAAGACCAGAACCATCTCCACTCTTGCCATCAGCTGCAATAGCACCTCTATGCATCATTCGTTCAAGCGAAATAATCGCATCTTCAACATTTTGATGAGTTGGAACATTGTTAGTACTAGCAAGTAGTCCAAAACCACAATTATCTTTAAAACTAGTGAGTAAATCCATTAAGAACCTTTTCTAAAAAGTCATCTATATTAGCTAAAAATTAGTAAAAATTCGTTGATTTAGGTACAATACAACCTATGCAAGGTTACATATTAAACATCAACAAAGTTAGAGATGAAGACATCATTGTTACCATATTAACCAAAAATAGACTAAAAACTCTATATAGATTTTATGGAGCAAGACATGGCAATATAAACATAGGATACAAAATTGACTTTGAAGCAATAAGCTCATCAAAAAGTACAATTTCTATGCTAAGAAATGTCCTCCATCTTGGTAACAAATGGATGAGTGAATCTAAACGATTTTTTATCTGGCAACATTTCATAAAGCTTCTATTTAAACACTTAAAAGATATAGAAGAGTTAGATAGTTTTTATACAGAACTTTTAGATGATATGAACCAAAAGTTTTCAAAACAAAACCCCATAAGAGTTGCTGTTGAATCTTATATAAAATTACTCTCACATGAGGGAAGATTACATGATGATTTTTTATGTTTTGTATGTGAGGGTGAGATAGAAAATGACCTTACAATTACAAGAAGTTTTTTACCAGCACACCAAAGATGCTTATTTGGAACAATAGTAGATAAGAAAAAAATGGTAAATCTTTTTTTATCATCCTCAACATTGCATCTAGATGATGAAGAGGTTGGGTGGTTATGGAAGATTTTGCAAGAGGGGTTTTGAAATGGAATTAATATTGGTTTATAACATAGTGCTGAAAAAACACTCATAATATTAATCTATCTATAAACTCATCAAAATTTCCTAATTCAAATGTAGACTCTCTCTGCCTCACACCCCACATAGGTTCTGGGAAAAAAGAGTCATTTTCAAATCTTGCCATTATATGAAAATGAACATGTGGAAGATAGTTGCCAAAAGATGCGATATTTATTTTTGTTGGATTATAAAAAAGTATCATCTCTTTTTCTATTAAGTCCAAAAGTCGCCAAATTTCTATTTTTACATCTTGTGGGCAATCTGAGAACTCTTTATAAGGTTTTGTCGTGAAAATTTTAAGCCAAGGGATTTCAGATTTTTCAATCTCTATAAAAACTAAAGAATTTTCGTAAATTTTCATCTATTTTTGAGAAAAATATACCAATGCACTTCCCCAGGTTAAACCACCGCCAAAAGTATCAAGAAGCATAAGATTACCTGATTTTAATTTACCACTCTCATACCAATTGTTTATAGCCATTGGAATCGATGCGGCTGATGTATTACCATACTTTTCTACTGTTAGTACAACTTTTTCCATCGGAAAATCCAATTTTTTAGCGACTGAATCAATGATACGAAGATTTGCTTGATGTGGTATAAAAAAGTCTATATCTTCACTACTTAGAGAATTTTTTTCTAAGATATTTTTTACATCTTTTGTGAGAGTATTTACAGCGATTTTAAAAGTCTCATTGCCTTTCATTTTCAGATATTGAAGTCCATTATCTATCGTCTCTTGTGTGCAAGGATTTTTTGAACCACCCCCAGGAGTGATTAGAAAATCTCTATAAGAACCATCTGAAGAGGTATGAATATCAAGTATAGACTCCTCTTTTTTATCACTTACACCAATCACGGCAGCTCCTGCTCCATCACCAAAAAGGATACAAGTCGTTCTATCTCTGTAATCAACGATAGAACTCATTTTCTCAGCACCTATGATTAATACATTTTTTTTCATTCCAGATTCGATAAAAGCTTTTGCAATATTCAAAGCATAAACAAAACCACTACAAGCTGCACTAATATCAAATGCAGTTATATGTGAAATTCCTAATTTATCAGCAACAACACAAGCAGTTGAAGGCATACATAAAAAATCAGGAGTTATTGTGGCACAAATAACTGCATCTATATCCTCTTTTTCAAGACCAGATCGACTAATAGCAATTTTGGCAGCTTCATATGCTAAATCACTTGTAGATTGGTTATCCTCAGCTATTGGTCGCTCGTCTATTCCAGTTCGCTGCTTAATCCACTCATCTGTAGTATCTACCATCTTCTCTAAATCTTTATTGGTCAATTTTTTTGAAGGGATATAAGCTCCAATTGATTTAAACGATGAATACATTAACTTCCTTATTTTAGCGATATTTTGCTAATGATTTTTCTATATCTTCGCTAATATCTGATTCTAAAAATGATATTGCTTGGTACATTGCATTTTTAATTGCTATTTTATTACTCTTCCCATGGCAAATTATAGTACAATTGTTAACACCTAAGAGTGGAGCTCCGCCATATTCAGCATAATCAATCTGTTTTTTCAAAAGCTTAAATACTCTTCTCATCAAAAGTGCACCAGTAAGTGCTGTTGGAGATCTTTTTATATTTAATTTTATAAGCTTAGAAATGGAACTTGCAACTCCTTCACTCGTTTTTAAGAGTATATTTCCTACAAAGCCATCACAAACAACTACATCTACACTATCATTAAAAATATCTCCACCTTCTACATTACCAATAAAAGATGGATGAACGGTTAATAACTCATGTGCTTCTTTTGTGATTTCAGTCCCTTTAGATTTCTCTTCACCATTTGATAACAAGCCAATTCTAGGGCTTTCTACCCCTAAAACATCTTTTACATAAGCATAACCCATAATCCCAAATTCAAACAGATGTTCACTCTTACAATCAACATTAGCACCAACATCTAAAACAAGGCTTCTTCCGCCTGTCGCAGTTGGCATAAGTGTTGCAATTGCTGGTCTTGTAACTCCATCTAACCTACCAAGTCTTAAAGTTGATAAACTCATAGTAGCTCCACTATGTCCAGCCGATACTAAAGCTTGAGCTTTTTTGTCTCGTACAAGTTCTACAGTTTTGTATATCGTTGACTCTTTTCTCTTTAGTACATTTGTCGCACTTTCACTCATAGAAAAAACATCATTACATTCAACAATTTCAATATATTTTTGGAATTTTTTTGGAATTTTGTGTGAAAAATCGATAGATTTTCCAACTAAAATTACATTAAACTTCTCTTTTGATTTTTTAAGTGCAAGAATTACACCCTCTATGATGGGTATGGGACCAAAATCTCCACCCATCACATCAACTGCTATCGTATGCATCTAGTTGCTTGCTTTATATTCGCCTGTAGTCTTGTTAATATGGTGAGGCATTCTCCAAGTTCCATCACTATCTTTCACAGGTCTTGGAAGTGATAACTTATAATGCGTTCTTCTCTTTGCTGCACGAGTCTTACTGACTCGTCTCTTTGGTACTGCCATAACTATTTTCCTTCTTCATTTTTACATTCTTCACAATAGTGATAATCACTCTTTATAGAAGCAATCTCACTATAAACTATCTCATCAAAATCAACTATTTGATCGAGACACTCTATAATATCTAAATCTTCACTATCAGATACACCGTCACAAATCTTAATAGATAAATTTTCATTTACACATAAATCAAACAAAACTCCACATCTGTCACACTCAGTAGGTGTTTTACCAGCTACTTGAAAATCTAACAATGATATTTTATTTGACTCTTTATAAAAAACTCCATCACATAAAAGCCCCTCTACCTCGATAGAAAAACTTGACTTTGTATATGGAATCTTTCTAAATACTATTTTCATATCTATTTAAAAAGCTTATATTACCTCTTCTTTACTAAAGAAGAACTTTATCTCATTTGCTGCATTTTCTAAAGAATCACTTCCGTGAACTGCATTTGCATCTATACTATCTGCAAAATCTGCTCTTATTGTACCTTTTGCTGCTTCTTTAGGATTTGTTGCCCCCATAAGATCTCTATTTTTTGCCATTGCATCCTCGCCTTCTAATACTAAAATAACAACAGGACCACTAGTCATAAACTCAACTAACTCTCCATAAAAAGGCCTATCTTTATGTACTGCATAAAAATCTCCAGCTTTACTTGCGTCTAATTGAACCTTTTTCATTGCTGCAATTCTTAATCCATTTGACTCAAATCTATCTACGATTTTCCCTATTACACCTTTTTTAACTGCATCTGGTTTGATGATTGATAAAGTTTGTTCCATTACTATATTCTCCATAAGTTTTATCTATTTTTATTAATATTCACATTCATTAACATAAAAGCTAAGGAGTATACCGAAATGTAGTTTTAATTGAGTTTAAATGTTGAAAGTATTCTAAAAAAATCGAGTAGAGATTTACATCCCTACCCAAATATATATAATTATTCGTCGATACAAGGAGTACCCGCAGCAGCTCTATCAGCTTGAAGAGTCATTCCATCTTTTACTTCGCCCCAAACTATACACCCTTCAGTAGGACAAGACTCAGCACATGCAGGAGTATCAAAGTGATCTACACACTCAACACACTTATCTTCATATACGAAATAAATCTCTTCTCCTGTTGGGTTATCATCTTCATCAACTATTGCCTCTACTGGACACTCATCTATACAAGCTCCACAATTAATACATGTATCATTTATAACTACTGCCATTTTAATTCCTTATTTCTAATTTTCACGGTTAAAATTATACCAAAAATTTTATAAATAATCTACTTTTTTTATTATAGACTAAAATAATCCCTAATATTTTCAACTTTATCAGTTTTTTCCCAACTAAAATCTTCTCTACCAAAATGACCATAAGATGCTGTCTTTTTATAGATTGGTTTTAGCAAATCTAAACTCTCAATTATACCCTTAGGTGTCAATTTAAACACCTCTCGTACACAACTTTCTAACTTTTCATCATCCACACTTGAAGTATTATGAGGATCAATAAAAACTGAAACAGGTTCAACAACTCCAATAGCATATGCCAATTGAATTGTTACTTTCTCACACACATCAGCTGCCACTAAGTTCTTTGCAATATATCGAGCCATATAAGCTGCACTTCTATCTACTTTTGAAGGATCTTTACCAGAAAATGCCCCACCACCGTGAGGACAACTACCACCATAAGTATCAACTATAATCTTTCTACCAGTCAATCCAGCATCTCCTTGAGGACCACCTATTACAAATCTTCCTGTTGGATTTATATGATATTTTATATCATCTGCCATAAGGTGAGAAGGAATACTCTTTTTGATAACCTCTTCAATAACTGCATCTTTTAGCATAGATTGCTCAATCTCTGGTGCGTGTTGAGTTGAAACTACTATAGTATCAATCAAAGTTGGTTTTCCATCAACATAACGAACACTTATCTGAGCTTTTCCATCAGGTCGTAGATATGGTAAAATACCTTTTTTTCTAACCTCCGATAAAGTTAATGTTAATTTATGAGCATAATGAATAGGTAAAGGCATCAAAACATCAGTTTCTTTACAAGCATATCCAAACATAAGCCCTTGATCACCAGCCCCTATCTCACCATCTTTTTGATCTACACCTTGATTTATATCAGGACTCTGCTCTCCAATACCATTTAAAACCCCTGCACTTCTATAATCAAACCCAAACTGTGCATCTGTATACCCAATCTCACGAATAACCTCTCTAGCAATATCTTGCATCGGAGCATAAGCTGTAGTTTTTAACTCTCCAGCTATCACACAAAAACCATTTGAAAGAAGTGTCTCACAAGCCACTCTTGCATTTGGATCTCTTTTTATAATATAATCTAGTATAGCATCACTTATCTGATCTGCCATCTTATCGGGATGTCCCTCTGTAACACTTTCACTTGTAAATAAATAATCTTTTTTCATTAATTTGTTTCCTAAAAAATAATAGTAATCATCTTATCAAAAATAAACTTTTTTTCAAACAGATAATGCTATTATATGTTCTTAAGCTAGAGTTGGATAAACTTTATCCTCAAATAAATTTTATAATAAAGGGAAATATATGTTAGTTACGAATAAAGCTCCAGATTTTACAGCAACTGCTGTTTTAGCAGATGGATCAATAGTTGAGGATTTTAACCTTATGGATAATTTAGGTGAAAAGGGTGCAGTACTTTTTTTCTATCCACTTGATTTTACATTTGTATGCCCATCAGAAATTATTGCTTTTTCACACAGAATTGAAGATTTTACTTCTAGAGGCATAAATGTAATCGGTGTTTCAGTTGATAGTCAATTTTCACACTTTGCGTGGAGAGAGACACCAGTTGATCAAGGTGGAATTGGAAGAGTCAAATATCCACTTGTTGCAGATCTTACAAAACAGATATCAAAAGATTATGATGTTCTTTTTGGTGAGTCGGTAGCTCTTCGTGGATCATTTCTAATAGATGCTGATGGCACTGTAAGACATGCTGTGATTAATGATCTTCCGCTTGGTAGAAATATCGATGAGATGATAAGAATGGTAGATACAATGTTATTTACAAATGAACATGGAGAAGTTTGTCCAGCTGGCTGGAGTAAAGGCGATGAAGGTATGAAAGCTAGTACTGAAGGTGTTGCTGAGTATTTAGCAAAACACGAAAAAGATTTATAAAAAGGTTTAACGGGAGGAGAAGACCTCCCAAAACTTTTAAGATACTTTTGTAACCTTAACTCTTGTAAATTGTCTTCTAAAACCTTTTTTCAGTTTAGAATCTTTTCTTCTTCTCTTTTTAAAGATAATTATCTTTTTATCTTTACCATGAGCTATCACTTCAAGCTCAACTTTTGCACCTTCTACAAAAGGCGTACCAATTATAAGTTCTCCAGCATTTACTGCTAAAACTTCTTCGACAACTATTTTGTCTTTCGGGGAAGCGTCAATTAGGTCTAGATTTAAATAATCTCCCTCTTGAACTTTATACTGCTTTCCACCGTTTTTGATGATTGCATACATGTTGCATGTTCCTTAAATTTTAATTTGATTTTATATCAAGTCGCGATTATATCCAATTTATATTTAATATTTAATTAAAAGCTGTAGCCTTGCTCAGCTGCTACAGCTATCGCTTCTATTTCTACCTTTACATTTTTTGGAAGAGTCTTTACAGCAACTGTACTTCTTGCAGGTAAATTTTCTATAAAAAACTCTGCATAAACTGTATTTACAGGGATAAAATCATCCATATCAGTAAGATAAATTGTAGTTTTTACAACCTGCCCTAGTGAACTACCAGCAGCTTCTAGTACATTTTGAAGGTTTGTTAAAACTTGTCTTGTTTGGTCATGTATATCTCCATCTATCAACTCCCCATTTGGAGTTAAAGATATTTGTCCAGAAGTGTAAACCATATTTCCGACTTTAACAGCTTGTGAATATGGACCAATAGCAGAAGGTGCTTTATTTGTTGTAACTATTTTCATTTTCATTTAACCTTTATTCTTTAGATATGCAAAATTATAACCAATTAAATATTATTTTAAAGTTATTATTATATAATTGTACCAATACAGAGTGAGGGTGAATTTATGAAAAAAATGGTTATAGCGTTATTAGCAAGTGTATCAATATCTACACATGTTTTGGCGGAAAATTATATTGATTATGTAAGCGTAGGTGTTGCTATGCAAACTTTACAAAGCCCTGGTAATCCAGAAATTCTTAGCTCAGCACTTGACGATGAAAAAGGTTTGGCTGTTGTTTTAAATGCTGGTAAAATGCTTTATAGTGATATAGCACTTGAACTTGAAGGAAGTGCAAGTATTTCAAAAGCACAGTGGAAATTAGGCGAAAATGCGGGAGATGTTGATTTTTGGACTTTAGGTCTATATGGTGCATATATTTGGAGAATTAACAACCTAAGTATAAAGCCTCGTATTGGTGTCGTCTTTGAAAATATAAAATCTACTATTAGAACCATTGATATAAATGACAAGTCAGATATAAGCTTAAGTGGAGGAGTTGGTATGACTTATAACTTCAATGAGAATTATGCAATTTACTCAAATTTTACGAAATTTGAAGATGATATGAATCACCTTACATTCGGAGCAGAGTACAAATTTTAAGGAGTATCTCTACTCCTTCTCTAAATCATAAAGATAGTTTGTAGCTTCAACATAACCATCCACACTTCCACAATCAAATCTTTGACCTTCAAACTTATAAGCTAATACCATTCCATCTTTTGCTAGACTCATCAAAGCATCTGTTATTTGAAGTTCTCCATTAATTCCTGGTTTTGTATTTTTAATCACTTCAAAAATATCTGGTGTCAAGATGTATCTACCTATAATTGCTAAATTTGATGGAGCCTCTTTTGGTTCGGGTTTTTCTACCATATTTGAAACCATATAAACACCATTTTCAATCTCTTTTCCTTCAATTACACCATATTTGTAAATCTCCTCCTGTGGCACTTCCATAATAGCTACAATTGAGCATTTATACTTTTCATATAATTTTACCATCTGTTGAAGAACCCCTGCTCCATTTTGGTTGATACACAAATCATCAGCCAAAACAACTGCAAAGGGTACATCACCAATAAGTGCATTTCCTTTGAGTATTGCATCTCCCAAACCTTTCATCTCAACTTGTCTTGTATAGGTAAAAGTACACTGTCCAATCAAGTCTCGAATTTCTGTTAATAAATGCTCTTTAGAACTTCCTTTGATTTGATGTTCTAACTCGTAAGATATATCAAAATGATCTTCAATCGCTCGTTTACCACGACCCGTAATAATTGCCATCGTATGCATCCCCGCCTCTACCGCCTCTTCAACACCATACTGGATAAGTGGCTTTGTCAAGATTGGAAGCATCTCTTTTGGCATAGCTTTAGTAACTGGTAAAAATCTTGTGCCATACCCTGCCGCTGGAAACAGACATTTTTTAATCATTTTTTATCCTTTATCCACATAACTTGATATGGTTCTATTTTTATAATTTCATCATCTAATTTTTCATTTTTCACAAGCTCATATAGACTATTTTTAGCAAAATCTGGAATTGTAAACTCCACCATTTTATCAGAAAAATTGTGAATCGCAAAAATTTGCTCTTTTTCATCCAACGATTTTCTACAAATTGCAAAAACACCATCATCAATATCTATAAAACTAAACTTTGTATAAGGATTAAATGCCTTCTCATTTTTTCGGATAAAAAGAAGATGTCTTATACTCTCATAAACCATATTCCGCAAACTTCCAATATGGGTCATCTCCTCTTTTAAATTATCATAGTTCAATTTCTCTCTGTTTATAGATCTTAAAACTCCCGTTCTTTTCACTCCATCTACATCACTAGTCGAACCAACCAAAGAGTGAAAATAGATTCCAGGAACTCCAGGCATTGCAAGAGCTACCGCTTGAGAAAGTACCATCTTTTTGACTCGAATAGTTAACTCCTCTTTTGGATCTGAAATAATATCAATATAACTAGCATTAAGCTCATATGGGCTTTTACCTCCATCACTTGTTGCACGATATGAGACAAATCCACCTCTTTTTTCTACACTCTTTACCAAATCATTTAACTCTTCATCACTGATAAGAGTGTTTACAGGTCTAACTCCACACCCATCATGGCTTGCTGTAAAGTTAAAAAAACAAACTTTATCACTTGGAAGAGAAAGGGTTTTAGCCCATTTTGTAATCGCTTTACAATCTCCTTTTAACATAGAGTGAGCGATAAGGGGAGGAAGAGCAAAGTTGTATACCATTTGAGCTTCATCTTCTCCATTTCCAAAATATGATACATTCTCATTATGTGGAACATTTGTTTCAGTGATAAGGATTACTTCACTCGCAGCTTTGTGAATGACTTCTCTCATAAGCTGTATCAAAATATGAGCTTTAGGTAGATGGATGCAAGAGGTTCCTATCTCTTTCCAAATAAATGCAATCGCATCTAACCTAAGAAGCGAAGCACCTTTTTGAACATAAAATAAAAGTGCATCTAAAACCGCTATCAATACTTTATAATTTGCATAATTTAAATCAACTTGATCTTTAGAAAATGTTGTCCAAATATAACGAAGCCTATGGTTTTGGTCTTCAAACTGATGAATTAAAGGAAGAGTTCTTGGGCGAACTACCATTGATAAATCAATACCAGATTCTACCTCTGTAAAAAAGCTATTATATTTTTTATCATTTGCTAAAAAACTTTTAAACCAAAATGAGTATTGAGATATATGATTAATAACCCCGTCAAACATAAGTCTATAATTTTCTCTTAAACTCTCTATATCTTTCCAAGAACCCATTCTAGGAGATACATCTTTATAATCAATCACCGAAAATCCATCATCAGATGAGTATGGGTAAAAAGGCAAAATATGAACAGTAGATATAATATCTTTGACATAATCATCCAAAAAATGTTTAAGTGTCAAAAGTGGTTCAACTCCAGGTCTTATCACTTGATCCCCATAGGTTATCAAAATTACATCTTTTTCACTCATCTCATAATACTCTGGTTTTATAAGTTTTTGATACCTTGAGATAAGTTTTTCAATCTCATCTACTGCTTTTTTTCCATCTCTCTTACCATAAAGAGTCACTAATCTTTCTATCATAACTTCTGCTTCTTATCAAGCATGACTGCTTCTTGAAACTGATAAGTAAAGCTTGGCAAAACAGATCTAACAGCCGTCCAACCAGAGAGTGCAGGAACTCCCATCGGGTTTTTGTTAAAGTCTTCGTTTGCAATACTCAAAGAGTCAGTAAACTTTACAATTGCAGCTATCTCTTTTTGTCTATCATACTTTAAACCATTCACTAATGAAACAGAACTGTATTGAGTTATAGCGTGTCTTGACTCTTCAAAATAGGTTGCCAAAAGTGATTTAAACTTTGAATTTGAAAATATAACTCCATTTTGAGACATAATACGAAAAATAGTTTCAGCAATCTCCTTAGTCATTTTAGAGACTCCTCCCCCAGCCTCAGAGCTTAGATCTTGATGTTTATGTTCATAAGTTTGCATAATTTCTGATTGACATATACGTTTTTTTGAAGTGTTATGATAAACTTCACTAAGAGTTGAGACTTCTAATCCCCAAGTGGGAGAGATACGCACACTACGAGCCAAACTTCTAACAAAAGCAAATTCGCCAGAGAGTGCATACCTAAAACTACTCATATAATCAAGATAGCGACTTTTACCAAAAACTTTTTCAAGAGACTTTATAAGCGGAGTATAAAACAATCTTGTAGCTCGTCCATGGAGTTCATCTGTCACACGAGAATAGTACCCCTTATTAAACTCATAATCAAAAGCAGGATGCACAATAGGATAAAAAAGACGAGCAGGAATCTCTCTGGTATAATTAACAATATCACAATCATGCAAAGCAAAAGCATATGCATCTTGATCTGAAAGTACAAAACCTAACATCATCCAAACATTTAACCCCTTACCTCTTATATCAGTACTTTGAAATCCAGCTTCTTTTAACTCTTCTTTCAAAGCCATTACTCTAGGTCCATCATTCCATATAACATCAACTTGAGTTGGCAAGACTGACATAATCTTTTTTACCTCTTCAAACTGTTCTTCATTAGCTCCATCTAATCCTAAAACAATTCTATACAAATAATTAACTTTTTTAAGTTCAGAAACAATACCTTGCATAGAAGTAGTCTCAAATTCACTATAAAGTGCGGGTAATATAAGTACCATGTTTCTTCGTTCTGAGAGTTTTAAAAGTTCATATTCTAACTCTTCAATAGTCCTATTTCCTAAACGAGGTATCGTTGTTATAACACCATTTTGAAAAAAATCAGACATCTATTTATCCTTTCATCGCAATCATTATATCCATAACATTAGTTCCACTTTCACCTGTTACTAAAAGGTTATTTTCTCGTTTTAAATAGTGGTATGAATCACTGTTTTCTAAAAAAACAGGTAAATCCCCTCTATATGATTTATTATCTACTATACCACCAGCTGCTTTAGAATTTCCATCTATACCATCGCTTCCAGCACTTAAAAATGTAATATTTTCATACTCTTTTATAAGCTCTAACACTCTAAGTACTAACTCCTGATTTCTTCCACCTTTTCCATCTCCCGTTACTTTTACTGTACACTCTCCACCAAATATAAGAACCTCTTTTTCACTTTGTAAAATTGTTTCTACTATTTTCTTCGCTACTATATTAACATCTTCTTGTAACGAATCGGTTACAATATCACAACTGTATCCTAAACTCAAAGCTTTGCATCTAGCTTCTTTTAATGCAATTTTATTACTTCCTATTATGATATGCTCAATATTTTTATTTGGCTCTTTTGGAGTTTCGTTCAAAGAGTATTCAAACAACTCCTTTACACTTTTTGGAATCCTTTTAAATAACTTATATTTAAGCAACACCTCTTTTGCATCTAAAATGGTAGAGCTGTCAAAAAAAAGTGGGGCCGAACCAATAGCTTCTAAATCATCCCCAATAACATCACTTATAACTAAAACAACTCCGCTAGCTTTTGTACAAGCTCCTAATTGTCCACCTTTGATAAGAGAGAGATGTTTACGAACGATATTTATCTCCTTTATTGGTACACCATTTTGAAGTAAAATATTTGTTGTAACTTCCAAATCTTTTAGAGAAATTAAAGGATGCAATAACTCTATGAGTGATGAACTTCCGCCAGAAAGTAGATAGATAAAAAAATCATCTTTTTCCAAAGAGCTTAATTTATCATAAAGAATTTTACCAGCTTCTAAACTCTTATATGAGGGCAATGGATGCGAACTTTTTACAACTTTTACCCTCTTTAAACTCTCATCATCATAAGGAGAGATAACAACTCCATCAATAATTTTATCTCCAAAAAGTTTTTCCATCTCAAAAGCCATTGAAACGGAAGCTTTTCCAGAACCAAAAAGATAGATATTTTTATCTGTTAGTGATTTTAAATATCTATTATTTCCTATTAAATTTTCAGGCTTAACTCCATTAACTGCGTAACTATAAATCTCTTTTATATCATCTATCATAAAAGTATCTTTTTTAGAGCTTCATTCCAGCCAAGACTTCCTTTATGTGGTGCTTTTATAAGATTTCTTATCTCTATATCGATATATCTTCCCTCATGGTGGGGTATAAGCACAGGGATATCTACAACTTCTAACATTGAAACATCATTATAGTTGTCTCCCAAACCAATTGTCATTTTATTTGGATAATTAATAAGTGTTTTTTTAACTGCCTCACCTTTGCCTTGATTTATACCAACACAATGATAAAAGCGTCCACCTTTTAAAATTTTCATCCCATTTGCTTCTGCTAATACTTCAAGTTCCGTTAATCTTCTCTCATCATAAATCAAAAATGGCTCTGAAAAATCTCTATTTTTGGCACACTTTGATTGTTCATAATCAAAAAGTGTATACTCCATTATCTCTTCAATTTTCATATTAGAAAATGATAAAATATTAAATTCAACTCTAACACTATCTATAAAAGTCTTTATCTCTTTATGCGCTATTCCTAAAAGATCTATCTCTCCATCAGGGTAATAGACACAAGCACCATTTTCAACTATAAAAGGAGCAAAAACTCCCATCTTTTTTTGAAGAGTTTCACACTCTTTTTTAGTTTTGCTAGTAGTAAAAATAAGCTCAATACCATTTTGCTTTATAAAATCAAGCATTGGCTTTGCCTCTTTGAAGCTATAATCTTCATGATTTAACAAAGAGCCATCAAGATCTGAAAAAATCAGATACTCTCTACTCAATTTTCAAATTTCTTTTTAAGTATCACTTTTCCAAGCTCAACTCCAGGTTGATCATAAGTGTTTACATTTAAAAGATGCCCAGTCAAAGAAGTTAACAATTCATAATAAAAAATCATATAACCAACACTTACCTCATCAAGAGAATCTAACTCTATCAAATCAACAGCAACACCTTGTTCTTGCACACTTTGCATCGTTGCATCACACTGAGCATTTATAAGTGCGGTAAAAGAGTGAGTGTTTATAAAATTTGTTTTTTCAAGATGTGGAAGTTTTATATCAGGAATTATCAAATCTATTCCCATATCTTTAACCTTAATCATAGTCACACTCTTATCATTTGCTCCTTCAATTATAAGTTGTAAAAATGAGTGCTGATCAACAGAACCTATCAATCCAACGGGAGTAAGCCCTACTCTTATTCCATCTCTGTTAATTTTGCCAAGTGATTCAGCCCAAAGCTGAACATACCAATCATTAAAATATTTAAACTGTGAAGTATAAGAGAAGAGTACATTTATAGGCATATTTTGCTGATTTTTTGCATAATAGAGTGCTTTTTTACAAAGGTTATCCTCTTTTTTTTCAAAAAATGAATCTTTTAACATTTTTGCACCAAGAAGCAATTTTTCTATATCAACTCCTAAAATATGAAGCGGTAAAAGCCCAACAGCACTTAAAACTGAAAAACGCCCTCCAACATTTTGTGGCAGATAAAATCTATAAAGTCCAAACTCTTCTCCAAATTTATCTAATGGCGAACCTTCATCTGTAATGAGACAAAAGTGTTCTCTAAATTGTTCACTTTGAAGAGTTAATTTAAAATGTTCTAAAAGATACTTCAGATGCGATGATGTCTCAATTGTTGAACCCGATTTTGAAATCATTATAAAAAATGTCTCTTCTAACTTTAAACCTTCAAGATTTTGTGCTATCTCAACAGGATCTACATTTTCAAAGAAAAGTAGTTTTTTATCGTTTCTATTTTCTATGTGAGATAGAAGCTTTTCAATCGCCTTTGTACCTAGAGAGGAGCCACCAATTCCAAGAATTGCAACATTTCTTATCCCTTTTTTTTCAAAATTATAACCATCACAAAAAGCTCTGATTTTTTCAAACTCTTTTGACTCAGGTAAAAGATAATATCCTACATCCCCTCTCTCATACTCTTGGACAATTGCATCATAAAGCTCATTTATATCATCTACATGCAAATCATCATCTTTAAAAAAAAGCTCACTTTGTATCATTATTATAACTCCAATTTTAAAATTTTTCTATCAACTTTTCAAAAATTTTTTCTAAATCTTTGACTTCTTTTACTGTTGTACTCTCATTTGGTGCATGAATTGTGTCATTTATCACACCAAATTCTACTGTATCGATACCATACTCTCCAAAAAATCTTGCATCACTAGTACCACCAGCAGTTGAAAGTTTTGTCTCAACAGATGTAACATCTTTAATAACATCGGCTAAAAGTGAAACTACTTTAGAGTTTCGATTTGTTACAAAAGGTTTTGCTGATTGATTTAGAGTCAATATATAATCCATATCTTTAAAATATCTATAAACAAAGTTTTCGACATCTTTCTTATCAGTTTTTGTTGAGTTTCTAACATTAAACATCATTTTTAGCTTACCTGGTGTTACATTTGTAACTTCCATCCCAGCTCTAATATCTGTTATAACAAATTGACTTGGAGCAAAATTTGCATCTCCTTTATCTAAATTTACACCAGCCATATATGGAAGTACAGCTGCTACTTTATGGATAGGGTTTTTAGCCTTTTCAGGATAAGCTGCATGCCCTTGAATACCCATCTTTTCAATGACTCCATTGATAGAGCCTCGTCTTCCAATTTTTATCGCATCTCCAAATATTTTCTCACAAGTTGGCTCTGCTACTACAACAAAATCTGGTAAAAGATTTTCATTTTTAAGATACTCTAAAACTTTTACTGTTCCATATATCGCATCTCCCTCTTCATCACTGGTTAAAAGAATCGAAAGTGTGCCACTGAAATCTTTAGCATTTTTACAAGCATTTAAAAAAGCAGCAACTCCGCTTTTCATATCTTGAGTACCACGAGCTACTATTTTATCCCCTACCCTTGTAGGACAAAATGGATCACTATCCCAGCCATCCCCCGCTGGGACTACATCAATATGTCCTGCAAAGCAGAGATGCTCACCATCTCCAAACTTTTTAACTAAAAAGAGGTTTTTCACATCTCCAAAATCAAGCCTTTTAACCTCAAAACCATTCATATAACTCTCAATAAAATCAAATGCACCATCATCAAGAGGAGTTATTGACTTAAAAGTTAGCAACTTATCAAATAGTGTTATGATATCCACAAAAACTACTTAGAAGGATTTTCATAAAAGATATAAGATGTGGAGTAGTCACTAAACTCAAAATAGACTCTCTTTTCATCCTTGTTAGCAATACCATCAAGATTTGCATCTAGTATTCCATAACCAAAACGATAAGGACGATTAGAATCTCCTTGTGTACTTACAGCAGTTGAAAGTTTATCTATCTTCATAAATCTTTTTACCAATTTATCCCCTGCATACACTTCCAAGATACCATCTGTTCCAGTCCAGTTTTGAATGGCTCTACCTAATTTATTTTGTGTCTCTTGTGTGCATCCCATCATTAAAAGAAGTGCAAAAATAGAAACCATAGCATAAAACTTTTTCATAATTCATCCTTTAGATTTGTTTGCCCTAATATTATCAAAATCATGTTATCCTTCACCTTATGACAGATATACTTTTAGTGGCAATAAACTCAAGATACACACATAGTTCTTTAGCTCTTCGATATCTTTATGCAAATCTAAAAGAGTTACAAAACAAAACTCAAATCTTAGAATTTGTGATAAATGAACAACCTCAAACATTAGCCGAAAAGATTCTACGATTCAAACCAAAGATAGTAGGCATTGGCGTATATATTTGGAATGCACAAGAGGTATCAAACCTTATAGAAATCCTAAAAAAAGTCTCTCCAAAAACAAAAATTGTGCTAGGAGGTCCTGAAGTTAGTCATAAACCTTTTAGAGTAAAGTTTGATGAAGCTGATTTTATAATCCAAGGAGAGGGAGAGATTAGTTTTTATAAATTGTGTGTAGACTTACTAAAAAATGAAGATAAAAACCCAAAAATCATCCCAGCAATTATGCCTAACTTAGATGAATTAACTCTCCCCTACAAACACTACAATGAACATGATATAAAACATCGTTATACTTATGTTGAGGCAAGTAGAGGTTGTCCATTTGAGTGTGAATTTTGTCTCTCTGCGATTGATGACAAGGTGCGATATTTTGATATGGATATACTTTTGAATGAATTTGAACTTCTTTGGCAAAAAGGGGCAAGGAACTTTAAATTTATCGATAGAACTTTTAATCTAAATATCAAGTATGCAAATATGCTTATGGACTTTTTTCTAGCCAAAAAAGAGCCTTATTCTTTACACTTTGAAGTTATACCTGACCATTTCCCACAAGCCCTTAAAGAGAGAATTTTACAGTTTCCTCCCTATCACTTGCAACTAGAAATTGGCATCCAAACACTAAATAATGAGGTATTGGAAAACATAAATCGAAGAATGAACTTAAACAAAGTAAAAAGAAACCTACTATTTTTAGAACAAGAGTCAAAAGCACACCTGCATGTTGATCTCATAGTTGGACTTCCTGGTGAATCACTAGAGAGCTTTGCCAAAAACCTAAACCGCCTAAAAACAATGACAAATTCAGAGATACAAATCGGTATTTTGAAAAAACTTTCAGGAACAACACTTCACCGCCATGATAAAAAGTTTGGTATAATCTATTGTGATAAGCCTCCTTATGATATACTAAAGAGTGATAATTTAAGTTTTGAAACAATTCAAAAGATGAAGAGATTTGCTAGATTTTGGGATTTGACATATAACAGTGGTAATTTTCAAAAGACAATGGATTATATATTTGAAGATGATGTCTTTAAAGGCTTTTATGAATTTAGCCAGTGGATTTATAAACAGAGTGAATCAACCTGGCAAATATCGTTAAATCGTTTAAGTGAGTTTGTATTTGATTATTTAACAGATAAAAAGAGTTTTGATAAAGAGATGATTGCAAAAACAATTTTGGACGATATTATAAAAGTTGATGGGCGAAAAATTCCAGGATTTTTAAGAACTCATCTATCAGTCATTCCCGATTTAAGAGAGAGAAAAGAGTTAACAAAACATAATAAAAGGCAGGTATTAAGAAATAATGATGGATAAAATAAGAAATATACCACTTTTTTCAAAATTAAGTGAAAAAAGTTTAGAAAATTTGGCAAAAATTTCATCTTTTAAATCATACGGCAGTAATGAAATAGTCTTTTATGAAGGAGATTCTCCTGGTACTCTCTATGTACTTACTGAGGGAGTTTTAAGGCTTTATAAAACTGATACGAAGGGAAATGAAATTTATATTCACCAATTTACCCCTATTGGATTAGTTGGAGAACTTGCCTGTTTTGAAAACATGCGGTATCCAGCAACTGCTCGCTTTGTCACAAAAGGACAAATTTTTAAAATTGACTTCAAAAAACTAGAAAAGGATTTCTTTCATAATCCTGAGGTCTCTATGGCTATTATCAAATCCCTTACTAAAAAAATCAAAATTCTCTCAAATGTAATTCATGCAGAAGTGATACTCACTTCAGAAGCAAAAGTAGCAAAATTCATCATTGAAAATAGTGAATTATTTGAAAGCCTTAAGAATACTCAAATTGCTTCAATTTTAAATATTACACCAGAAACACTTTCAAGAGTACTTACCCGTTTTAAAAAATGCGATATTATCTCCATAGATAAGAGTCACTGTATTAATATAATTGACTCTCAAACACTTATTTCACTTTTTAAATAGCAATCTTTAATATAACTTTAAGAATAAATTGACTTATGTCAAAGAATTAAACCTAAAATAATTTTATAATACTTGGTATGAATACTATTCACAAATGAGGAAAGGAGTATTTTTATGGGAGAGATCATAAGATTAAGACCAGAAATTCCACTTGATGATTTTTTGCTTGTCTTTATATTAGGCGGTTTAGTAGTTTTACTTGCTGCTGCTTATGTTGGTGTCTTTACATTTGTAAAGATTAAAAAACTCAAAGGTTACTATATGCCAATTGCATATGTTATTTGGGTTGTACTTGCTTACTGTTTTTATCTTCTAAGCAGTCTTATTGGGAGTGATCCATTCACTCAAAAAGTATTAATGATGGCTTTGGTTGCATATCTTGTGTTTCCACATTTCATCTACTTTTTAATGACTAAGACTCACGAAGCATATGAACACTAAAAAAAATTTAAGGAGGTAGATATGGAAGAGAGACCAACTTCAGTATGGGCTAGTGGTCGTTTCTGGCAGCGTTCAGCGGGCTGGGTTACAGGTTTTGCGGCAATATTACTTATTTGGCTCACCTTTGACACGGGAGCACAAATTTCAATGGGAAGTGATGAAGATCTAAAAAATGGTATTACTAAGAGAGTTCCAGCTCCTACAGTAATTAACTATAATATCAAATATGAGATGAGTGAAAAAAGGGGTCATGAAGTTCCAGTTATCGGAGAAAAAGAGCCGTTTTTTGGAAAAGAGTGGAGTGAAGAAGAAGCTGCTGGTTTGCTTCGTCTTGGCAAACTTACTTCTCAAGCAAAAAACTGTATGAACTGTCATACACTTTTAGGAAATGGTGCATATTATGCTCCAGATCTTACAAAAGCTTGGCTTGATCCTGCTTGGGAAAATTATCTTGGAATGACAGGGAAAAGTACTAGGGAAGAAGCAATAGCTGAATTCTTACAATTTCCTTCAAAATATCCTACACATGAGAGAATGATGCCAAATCTGGGTATCACGGCAGATGAAGCAATTGGGCTTGTAGCATTTTTAAAACACATGAGTTCGATTGACACCAACGGTTTCCCAAGAAACTTTGGCAAAATAGAAGGAGCAATTCATGGTCGGTAGTATCAAAAAAAATGAATTTAAGTATGAATCAGAAAAATTGGCAATGATGTACTATAGAGTTGCCATTATTTTACTTGGTGCTCAACTTTTGATGGGTATGATAATAGCTATTCAATTTTTATATCCAGCTTTTTTGTTTGAAATCTTTGATTTCTCAGTAGCAAGAATGGTGCATATAAACGCACTTGTAGTATGGATGCTATTTGCGATGATAGGCTCAGTTTATCTATTGCTTCCTTCTGAAACAGGTATAGAGACTGTGGCAGTAGGTGTTGGTAAACTTCTATTTTGGGTTTTTACAGCGGCTATAACAGTAGTAGTGTTAGTCTATATTTTTGTACAAGTAGGTGCAGGGACTGAAGCTAGTATTTGGTTGATTCATGAAGGAAGAGAGTATATCGAAGCACCTAGATGGGCTGATATCGGTATAGTTGTTGTAGTTTTAGGATTTATCTATAATGTCTATGCAACTGCTATTAAAGGTAGAAGAACAGGTATTATAACTGTTATGATGGCAAACCTTTTAGCCCTTGCAGGTCTATATTTAGCGGGTATGTTTTTCACAACAAACATCACAGTTGATCAGTTTTGGTGGTGGTGGGTAATACACCTTTGGGTTGAAGCAACTTGGGAAGTTTATGTCGCAACAGTTGCCGCTTGGTCACTTATACAAATATTAGGAGCTAAGAGACAAATAGTTGAAATGTGGTTATGGATTGAAGTTGCTATGCTCTTTGGTTCAGGAATACTAGGTATGGGACATCACTACTTTTGGATAGGAACTCCTGAATACTGGTGGGAAATTGGTGCACTATTTTCAGCACTTGAACCTGTACCACTTGTAGCAATGTTAGTTCATGTTATTTATGATTGGGGTAAAGAAGCTGGAAGACAAGGTGGAAAAGCACATATGACAAATACACCTGCTTTTGTTTGGATTGTGGCTAATGCATTTGGTAACTTTTTAGGTGCTGGTGTTTGGGGATTTTTTCATACACTTCCTCAGGTAAATATTTATACCCACGGTACACAGTTTACTTCTTCACACGGACACTTGGCATTTTGGGGAGCATATGCAACAATACTAATTGGTATGTTTTATATGGGACTTCAACGAGCTTATGGTGTAAAAACTATGAAGGCAACATTTAATTTTAAAATGGCAGTTTGGCTTCTAAATGGAGGTATGCTGGGGATGACTGTTGCACTTCTTATCTCTGGATATGGACAAGTACTTGTTGAAAGAGCACAATTTGGTGCAACTTGGGAAGGTTTCTTTATCTCACAAAATGCAATTTGGTTTGTCCAAGGCATGGGATGGAGACTTGCAATGGGTGCAGTAATGCTAGTTGGTTTTATTTTTCTTATCATTGATTTACTTACAATCGGTAAGAATGCGAAACTCAGTGAAACGGTGGCGAAAGCTTAATTATGTTGGGAATTTTTTTCCCGACAAATATTTATCTAAGGAGATACAATGTTTGAACCATTTTCGGATATAGTTCCTAGTTTTTTTGGAACACTAAATCAATTTCCAATGTTATTAACAATTTTTCTTCATGTCATTATTATACTTCCAATGATTTGGTTGTATAGGGATGAAAAGAAAAAACTGGAAGAGGGAAAATAGAATTATTTAAGACTGTGATGAGTGAAAATAATACTATTTATAACAATTAACTTTACAAAGGAGAATTCATGAAGTTAAGTAAGATTTTAAGTTTAGTTTCTGTTGCAACTCTTGCAACTATAGGACTGCAGGCAAGTGATATAAAATTATCAGATGCACAGATGAAGGAAGCAACTCAGGTCTATTTTGATAGATGTGCAGGTTGTCATGGAATGCTTAGAAAAGGTGCCTTAGGACCATCTCTTGAGCCTAAAAAATCACAGGGTATGGGAACTGAAGCACTTAAGATGATTATCAACGATGGAACACCAGGCGGTATGCCAGGTTGGGGTAAATCAGGAGAGTTAACACCTGCTCAAACTGACTTGATGGCTAAGTATATTCAAATAGAAGCACCAATGCCACCAGAAAAATCAATGGCAGATATGAAAGCAAGTCATAAAGTGCTAATTCCAGTCAAAGATAGACCAACAGCACCAGAAGCTGGGGCTAAAAATTGGAAAGATTACTTTGCAGTAATTTTAAGAGATGTTGGAAAGATTGCAATTATAGATGGTAAAACTAAGAAAGTTATCTCTGTTGTTGATTCGGGATATGCAACACATATAACAAGAACTAGTGCAAGTGGTAGATATATGTATGTAATTGGTAGAGATGGAAAAGCATCTGTAATAGATCTTTGGATGAGTGAGCCTAAAAATGTTGCAGAGTTTAGACCATGTAATGATGCAAGAAGTATTGATACATCAAAATTTGGTAAATGGAAAGATAAATATGCTGTTGTTGGTTGTTATTGGCCACCATCTATCGTAACTGTAGATGCAGAGACACTAGAACCTCTAAAAATTGTCTCTACTGCAAGTTATACTTATGATAAAAATGTATTTACAAGAGAGGCTAGAGTTGCAGCGATTATTGCTTCTCATATAAAACCTGAGTGGATTATCAATATCAAAGAGACTGGTCAAGTATGGTTATATGACTATTCTGATGTAAAAAATCCAACAATCAAAATGATTGATGCTGAAAGATTCTTACATGATGGTGGCTGGGATTCATCAAAAAGATATTTTATGTCCGCTGCAAATGCTAGAGATATAATATCAGTTATTGATACAAAAGAGGGTAAATTAGTTAAAAATATCCCTTCACAAGGTACTAAACCACATCCAGGTCGTGGAGCAAATGTTAACTCTAAAAAATATGGTCCAGTTTGGATTACAGGTCATATCGGTTCTAATGATATAGTTGCAATTGGTACAGATCCAGTAAGTCATCCTAAAAATGCTTGGAAAGTTGTTAAGAAATTTGCACTTCCTGGTGAAGGTGGAGGTAATTTATTTGTTAAAACTCATCCAAATAGCAAATATATCTTTGCAGATCGTCCTGTAAATCCAGATAGAAAACTACAGACTCAGATTTATGTAATAGATAAAGATAAATTAGAAGTTGTTAAAACTCTTCCAATTGATCCTAAATATCTTAAGTCTGCTGATCCTAAAGTCGCTATGAGAGGACCTGTACACTTTGAGTTCAATGCTGATGGTTCAGAAGTATGGACAAGTATTTGGGGTAACAAGCTTACGCCATCTGTAATTTTGGTTTATGATTCAAATACACTTGAACTTAAAAGTGTAATTGATGATAAAAGACTTATCACTCCAACTGGTAAGTTTAATGTTACAAATACGATGAATGATACTTACTAGTATTTGTTACTCTTAGATAATATCAAGCTTTGGCTTGGTATTATCATTTTCTTGCTAACCATAGCTATCAACTAGGAGATTTATAATGAGAGTCCATTTACTACTATCTACACTTTTTTTCACACTTTTTTTTTCACAACCTGCAAATGCCTTAGACAGTGCAGCAGGTCACATGGTAGAAGCACAACCTAAAAAAGATATTGGAAAAGAGGTCTATGAAGAATATTGTATGGATTGTCATCATAAAGATCGTATCGGAATTGTTGGGCCTCCACTCATCCCTGCATTTCTAAGAAAGTATCAATTAAAAGAGTTAGTACCTAAAATCAGAAATGGTTTTCCACAGACTCTTATGCCCTCTTATGAATTTTTAACAACTTGGGAGTTATTAGAAGTTGCAAGATATATAAAAAGACCTGTAAAAGATTATAGTTGGAACAAAAAAGAGATAGAGAAATCATTGATCAAATTTAATGATAAACCAAAGGATATTGGAATAAAAAATATTGAACAACTCTTACCGGTCGTTGAAAGAGATGGTGGATATGTTTGGATTATGGAAAATGATAAAATCCTTGATAAATTTCCATTAAAAAATGTTCACGGAGGCATAAAGTATCAATTTCCAGAAGCTGAAAATATCTTTATACCAACAAGAGATGGATGGATAATGAGATACTCGCTAAAAGAGGGAAGAAGAGTCGCGAAAATAAGACCTTGTATCAACCTTCGTAATCTATCCTTAAGTCGTGATGGAAAAAATGTTCTAGCTACTTGCCTACTCCCAGAACAGATGGTAGTTATAAATAGCACTACACTCTCACCAAAAAAGGTTATAAAGCTTGATGGAAAAGTGAGTGCCTTATATGAATTTTACTCCAAAGATGAGATGATATTTACCTACAGAGATAAACCTTTGGTTGGCATTGTAGATAGCAAAACATTTGAAGTTAAATATACTAAAATCAAAGAGCCTATTGAAGATTTTTTTATTGATCCATTTGATAAGTTTCTTATAGCAACTGCAAGAGGTGGTAAAGTACTTCGAGTCTATGATATTAAAAACTTAAAACCTGTATTTGAACATAAGATGGAGGGCATGCCACATCTCTTTTCTGCAACATATTGGTATAAAGATGGAAATTTTTATTTTGCCACTCCTCATTTAAGAAAACCTTATATCACTATATGGAAAATGTATGACTGGGCATTTGAAAAACAAATTGAGATAGGAGGAGATGGTTTTTTTGTAAAAACACATCCAAATACTCCTTATCTCTGGATTGACAATGGCAGTGATGAATTAGTACTTATTGATAAAAATAATTTTTCAATGAAAAAAATGACCCCAGTTAAAGGCAAACAATATATTCATGCAGAGTTTACAGGCGATGGCAAATATACTTATCTTAGCATCTATGAGAAAGATGGTTCTATCGAAGTTTGGGATACAAAAAGCTTCAAAAAACTCTCCTCTTATCCTTGTAACATACCTGTTGGTAAATATAACTACATAAATAAAAACAGACAATTTTATCCTCGTCTTTTTGGGCTTGATATATTTAATCAAAAATGCAAAAATAGTAATGAACCTAAAAACTGCATGCAAAGTTTGAAAAATTTGAACTTTTATGAAAAAACAAGTGTAGAAGATTTTTTAAAGATTAAAAAATGATAGATACAGTTATAACACTTGTCTTTATGATGGCATTTTTAACTTTTTCTATATTTCCTGCAATCAAAATTGTAAATTTTATAGAGAAAAAGACAAAACTCTCAGAAAAAATGAAAAATCTTCTTATGCTTATATTTACAATTCTAATTGCTCTATCATTAGCACTATTTATGAAAATGACTTAATGAGATGCAACGAGTAGTTTTAATCACTGGTGCTAGTCAAGGAATGGGTAGAGCAACCGCTCTGTATTTAGCAAAAAATAATTTTCTTGTCTATGCTGGAACTAGAACACCCCATAAACTCTCAGATATCAAACATCCAAATATAAAACCAATAAAACTTGATATCACTAACTCTGAAAATATTAAACAAGTAACAAATTCAATAAAAAAAATAGATATCCTTATAAACAATGCTGGTTATGGCTTAGTTTCAACCGTTGAGAATATGGATGAAAAACAGATGTATGACCAATTTAACATTAATGTTTTTGGAGTGCTTCGAGTTTGCAAAGCAGTTATTCCTATGATGCGAAAACAACAAAGCGGTATCATCATAAATATAAGCTCTTTTTTAGGCAAGATTGGACTACCTCTTCTCACTTTTTATAACTCTAGTAAAT
The DNA here is from genome assembly GCA_027066435.1 of Campylobacterales bacterium. Lineage (GTDB taxonomy): Bacteria > Campylobacterota > Campylobacteria > Campylobacterales > QNZT01 > SZUA-1433. Next base: position 4,697 of record JAMONX010000009.1, on the reverse strand, counting down.
ATGCAGTTGAAGGGATTACAGACTCTTTAAGATATGAATTGAGAGATTTTAATATCAGAGTTCACTCTATCTTACCTGGATTTTTTGATACAAACTTTGCTAGGGATAATTTAGTAACAAACCCTAAAACTTTTGACAAGAACTCACCCTACTCCAGTATTGTATCAAACCTAGCTCCCACAATCATCAAACAGATAAACCACGGAAACGATGCGATTGAAGTTGCTAAAATAATAGAGCAAATCATAGAAAATCAAAATTTCCCTTCACACGCTACTATCGGAGATAAGGCTCGTAAATTTATTCCTATGAAAAAAGAGCTTAGTGATGAAGATTTTGAGAGACGAGTCAGGGAATACTACAATTTATAATGGAAAGTTTTTTCTTTAATATAACTGATAGAAGTTACAAAATAACCCCATACCAAGGTTACAATAGAGTCGATATATCAAATGGCATCGTCTTTTTAGATATAAAACAAAAAGCTAAACTTCATATAAAAAATCTTGATAGAATGATTATGATAACTGTAACAAAAAAAGGTGAACTTATTATAAATGAACATATCTCTAAAAAAGAGTTCATTTCTAAAAATAGTAATATGAAAATCTACTGTTCATCAAGGCAGGATTTTAGCATAGATGCAAAAGGAGACATCTTTATCTTATTTATCGCTGATTTTTTTCTAAAAAGATATCTGTGTATAAATCCAAATGAACCTATTAATTTTCTATATCAAAAAACCCAAGACGAACTATCTTTAGAGTCTGTTGATGCCCAACCTATAGATGCACTAAGTTTATATATCATCAACAAAATTACAAAACTTAACAACAATATGAATAGTATCAGATGCGAACACAATGTAATTGAATTTATGATACATAGATTGTCACTACTTGATATTATAGACCCCACAATCTGCCAAGAAGAGTTAGAAATAGCTAAAAAAGCAAAAGGTTATTTATTAAAAAGTTTTACAAATCCACCAACTATATCAACCCTATCGCATCTTTGTGCTACAAATGAATCAAAGCTAAAAAAAGTTTTTAAAAAAGTCTATAAAACAACAATATATAGCTATACCCAAAAACTTCGATTAGAAGAAGCTAACCTACTTTTAAAAGAACAAGTTTTAACTATTGGTCAAATTGCAAAAGAGGTGGGATATAAACATCAAGGACATTTCTCTAAACTTTTCTTTAAAAGCTATGGAATTTACCCAAAAGATTTACTAAAAACCCTCTAGTGCTAAAACAAAATTCCTTTTGTGATAAAAATATCTTCTCATATTGTATTATATTTGTTACAATATGAACATTATGAGAAAATTTATTTATCCGATTTTAATCGCCATAGTTGTCATATCTTTCTTGTTATCACTTACATTTATATTGCCTCAAAAACCAATTATAAAATACAGTGATGAAGAGTTAAGAGAAGTAGCTCTTTCAACTAACATGCTACCTATTCCAAAAACTTATGAAGAACTTTTAAAAGTTGTAGATAATCCTAAAAATCCAATGACTCCTGAAAAAATTGCTCTTGGAAAAAAGCTCTTCTTTGATCCACTTTTATCAAGAAACCAAGATATAAGCTGTGCAACCTGCCACAAACTTAAAGATGGAGGAGATGATAACATGCCAACTGCAATTGGAGATGATAACAAAAAAAATCCATCTCACTTAAATTCACCAACAGTTTTAAATGCAGCTTTAGCCTTTAGGCAGTTTTGGGATGGAAGTGCAAAAGATGTTGAAGAGCAAGCAGGAGGTCCAATTCAAGCTCATTTTGAGATGAATATGACACCTATTGAGATAGAACAAAGATTAAAAAATAGTCCCGATTATGTTGAAAAATTTAAAAATGTATTTGGTAATATAAGCTTTGAAAATGTAAAAAAAGCGATAGGTGCTTATGAGAGAACACTACTTACCTATGGAGCATATGATAGATTTTTAGAGGGTGACAACAGTGCCATAAGTGAAAAAGCAAAAAGAGGAATGACTATATTTATAGAAAAAGGCTGCAAAGGATGCCACACTGGCATGGGCGTTGGAGGACAAAGTTTACAGAGATTTCCACTTAGAAAAGACGCATCAATCTACGATATGCGTCCAAATATAGAGTTAAACCCTGAGCTAAAGATAGTTGATAAAAGGTTTCCTTTTGAAAACAAAGGTGGTTTTTTAGGCAAAGATAATAACCAAATTTTTAAAGTCCCAACCCTTAGAAATATCACCAAAACATCACCTTACTTTCATAATGGTGCAGTAAAAGAGATTGAAGAGGCTGTAAAAATTATGGGTAGACATCAAATTGGTATAAATTTTACTAAAACGCAAATCGATGAAATTGTAGAGTTTTTAAAGACACTAGAGGGCGAGATAGTTGATTATAATTTAACGAATATTTAGGAACTTCTCTAACTCTTTGATAGATTTCTCATTTTTTATCCTAAACTTTATCTCAATTCTTCTAGATGCATCTTTATCCTCTTCGCCACTTTTATCAAGTATCAAATCAGCATATGAACGACCACTGGCACTTAGATATTTGCTATAGAGTTCTCTGTTTTTACTATCACTTTCATACAAAAACTTCATCACTTCTAATGCTCTTTTTTGAGAAAGTTTTAAGTTATAGAGATAAGTTCCATCTGTGTTTGTATGACCTTCTATCGTGATGTTATCGATATATTTTCGTATATTTTCATCAAACAAAAGTGTATGGATATATTTTTTCAAAATCACACTTAACTCTTTTTTTGCTTCTGGTTTTAGTGTAAATGCACCTTGGTTAAAAAGGATATTTGAAGAAAAGCGAATCGCTCCACTTTTTGAATCTATCGTGATAGAGTCTCCAAGTCTCTCTTTTAGTTTTTTGACTACTTTGATTCGGATTCCTGTTAAGTTTTTAATTTTAACTTTTGTTATATTTAACTCATCTACAAGTTGTTGATGTGCCTTACTTTGTTGAAGCAATAGGTCCTGTAAAACTACTATCTCTTCATCTTTTAAGATTAAAATATTTTGATTTTTAACTAAATCTTCTTGCATCTTATCTACACCTCGTTCATAATCCAAAATCAAATCTTTTAACTTACTAATATCATTATCTTTAAGATGCAATACTTTAGCTAAATTCTCTTTCTCGTATTTATTCTGACTAAGTCTGTTGGCACTATCTTGAAGTCTTCTCTTTAAAACTTTTAACTTTTCATTTTTATCACTAAGAGCATCTTCACTAAGCCCAAGTGCCTCTCTCTTTTGTGCCAAATCTTGCTGAACATAGATATAACGAACCACAATAGCCCCAACCAACAAAATAAAAACAAACAATAACCCCGCCATCAAATCAGCATAAGAAATCCAAAAGTTTTGTTCTTGGTTATTTTTATCATCTCTATACATCATGATTTTTTACTATTTATCTCTTTTAACTCTTCGCTTAAGCTTAAAAGTGTGAGATTTAGCTGTGCTATGTTTTGATTTAAATTACGGGTGACATCTTGAAGTTTATCATCTTTTTGCAAAAGCTCTTTATGCACAATACTTAAAATCTCACTACTTTTTTGAAGATGCGAGGAGATATCTTCATATGATTTGATAAACTTATCACTCTCTTTTATACCCTTTTGGCTTACTTTTAAAAGGTCATTAAAATGTGCAGATGCTTTTTGCAAAACATTTTGTTCATGGTTTATGATATTATCAAAGAGGTCAACTCTTTTACCGATAGAATCGTGCATCTCATTGATAAATTCATTTGATGTTATTTTTGAAAAAACAGAGTTTAATTTTTCAAAGTTTTTCATACTCTCTTGAAAATGAATCTGCTCTATCTCCTCTTTTGACCAAAAATGATGTTTAATATTTTCTTTGATAGTATCTATATTTCTCTCAAAATCACTCATACCACTTTTTTCAAAATATATCCACCAAAGCGAAAGAAAAATACCATAAATAGAGACATAAAATGCAGTCCCTACTCCACCAAGTAAAAGTGAAATCTCCTTTTCCAAAAGTGCTGAATCTTGAGATGAAAAATCAGGCATCGACAAAGCAATAGAGATAAATGTCCCCAAAATACCAAGTGTAGGAAAGACACTAGCTGCCACAGAGGAAAAATTACTATTTCTTAAAGTTGCAGAGAAATCTTTGAGAAATGTCTCTATCGGAGCATTTGCTTTTGTAACATCACCGATAGTAAGTTGATTATTTTTAACATACCACGACAAAACATTTTGCATCTCTTCATCTCGTCTTTTAAACTTGCAAGTTGCATAGTAAGCATTGTGTTTCATAAAAAAGAGATATATGATAAAAATAGTACCAATCATAATAACACTATGAAGCTCTACTTTCAAAGAAATCTTCTCAAAATATCCAGCAATAACCCCTAAAAAAATTAAAAAAGGAAACCACAAAAGAGAGACCAACTTAAAAAAGCAAGTTCCCTGCTTCTCTCTACTGATATGAAAATCTACTAAACCGTCTCTATTTTCTATCATGCCAACTCCTTAAACTTAAAGGTATTATATCAAATTTAATAATGTCCTTTATAAAAAACACGGTAATGCAAAACTAAGCCAAAAGGAAGTATCTTTAACAAAAAAGGTCAAAAATGGCACAGTTACTAGAAGAGTTCAGAGGATTACCAGATTATCGGAAATGTAAACAATTAAAATTCAATGT
>JAMONX010000008.1 GCA_027066435.1 Campylobacterales bacterium | reverse complement strand
TAAACCATTCTTCCTCAACTCTGCTAACTCTTTTAAAATTTCTTGGTCTATTGTATTGTTATCTTTCATTTTTAGATATTAGTATATTTTTGATAAATTATGAAAATAGTTTTGTTTGATTACTTATTTTATCAACAAAGTTATATCAATCAGGTAGATTTATTATGTTAGAGAGAGCAGATCTCTCAAAAATAGAGAAAGAACTTAAAATTGGTGGTAGTGGGAAGAAGCTTGATAATGCAGCTGATTTTTTAATATTAGGGTCAATTTCTGAATTTGGTCGTAAAGAGACAAGTGATGTAGGTGTATTTAGTCGAGTTAAAAAACAGGAGACTTTTGCCAAAGTGCATATTAGAATTGTTGATGTTAGTACAGGCTTAATTATCTATTCAGAAGAGGGTAAAGGTGTTGCATCTAGTGAAGCTGGTACAGTTATGGGTGTTGGAGCAAAAGCAGGTTACGATGGACAGCTCAATGATAAAGCAATCAGTGCTGCGATATCAGATTTAACATCAAATATCATTGAAAATATGCTTGATAAACCTTGGAGAGGTTATATTTTGGGATATGAAGATGGTAGTTTTATTACTTCAGGAGGGAAAAGTCAAAATATTAAAATAGGAGATATATTTGATATTTATAAAAAAGGTAAACAGGTTAAAAATCCACAGACAAATAGTATGATAACTTTACCAGGCAAAAAAGTTGGAATGATTAAAATTATTACAACGATGGGAAATAGTGTAGATGAAGAAGTCTCATTAGCAAAGCTTATTGAAGGCAATCTTCAATCTTATATTAACAGTGGAAATTATTCTCAACTATATATTCAACCAGGAGAAAACAGATGAAATTAATTTTAATAGCAATAAGTTTTATTTTTTTAATGACTTTTTCTGGATGCGGTTATAAACAAAGTGTATTAACAGAGGGACAAAAATCATCTCTTTATTTTTCAGGTGATGTAAACAATGTTCAAGTTTCTGTTGATAATGGAGCTTTATTTGAAGTTCAATCTGGTAAAAATAATCAATATAAAATTAAACCAGGCAAACATGAAATAAAAGTATATAGAGATAATAATTTAGTTATTCACAGAAATATTTATGTGGGTGATGGTATTGCCAAAGAGATAGAAATTCAATGACGAAAATATACAAATTATTTATTGTAACTATTGTAGGTTTCCTTGTTATTGGTTGTACTTCGCCAAAAAAATATCTGTATAACTATGGCAATTATAGTCAAAGTTATTATAATCTAAAAAAATATCAAACTGATGAGGCAGGTTTAGAGCTTCAAAAAGCTATGGAAAAAACTATTGCCGAATCTAAAAATAGTTTATCCAAGCGAGTACCACCTGGTATGTATGCTAATCTTGGATATCTCTATTTAAAAGCTGGAAAATCTAGTGAAGCTATTGAAAGTTTTACAAAAGAAAAAACAACTTATCCAGAGGCAACTCATTTTATGGACAGAATGATAAAAAAAGTTGAAGTAACAGAAGGAAAAAATAATGAATAAAATGAACTTTAGTAAGTTGATTTTAATAGTTGTTGCAATTTTTATATTTTCTGGTTGCAGTGCAAAATATATCACAAAAGGTGAAGAGTTTCCAAGAATGTATGATCAACAGCCTAAATCAATACTGATTTTACCGCCAATGAATGAAAGTACAGATGCTGAAGCCAAAGACTATTATATGACAACTGTTGAAGAGCCTTTTGCCATGATGGGTTATTATATATTTCCTGTTGAAATGGTTAGTGAAATAATGAAACAAGAAGGCGTATATGATACTGATTTACTATACAACATGCCACTTGATAAACTTTATGAATATTTTGGAGCAGATGCTGTATTATTTACCAAAATTAAAAAATGGGATCTTTTATATGCCGTGCTTATTTCAAATCTTACGGTCTCTATAGAAGCAAAACTTGTATCTACTAAAACTAGTGAAGAGTTATGGAAATACACAGGTACAGTTGTAGTGGATTTAAGTTCTAATAGCGGTGCGGGTGGTTTAGCTGGATTACTAATTGATGCAGTTGCAACAGCTGTAAGTACTGCTACATCTGATTATGTTGATTATGCACATGTAGCAAATAGTAAATTGGTATATACTTTGCCCGCTGGTCCGTATAGTGAATCTTATATGAAGGATCAAGAGGCAAAACTAGTTGATCAAACACCTGTACAATAGGATAAGTACTTATGTACGCCAAGCAAATTTGCTTGGTTTACATCTGTTTTAAACTTTTATATCTAAAATACGAGTGGTACTTAGTTCTTCATCTTCCTCTTTTTTCTGTGATTTCTCTCTTATTTTAGTCTCTTGGGCTTTTTCTCCCATCTCTTGTTCAGCTTTTTCTTTGTTGTGTTCTCTGTCTGGATTTATACCTTTGCCCTCTTCTGCTGCTCTTGTTTCGTCAATCTCTCGTTGTTTATCATTTGCAGCAGCTGCAGCTACTAGGTTTTGAAAGTCTACTCTTCCTTGTAAACTTATCTGCTTAGATGCAACTACTTGCATGTTTTGGTTTGCAAATAAGATGCCGTGAAGTTGAGTGATAGCCATAAGATTACTCCTTGGTAGCCTTTATCGTGTCATATTTTATATAATTTACATTTGCTCCGTCTCGCATTTTGACATTTCGTCTATATGTATAATCGATCAGATAAGAGCCCTCTGGTACTGAGCTAAATTGAACACAAAGTTTAGATGCAAACTCTAACACTGCATCTGCGACTGTTTTTTTATCGTTTCGTATTATAACATGAGTTGAAGGGATATCTTTTATATGCATCCAGATATCGTTCATTTTTGCCTCTTTTAATAAGGTTATGTTACCTTTTTCATTTTTTCCAAGGCTTATTTTGTATCCTTCTATGAAAAATGATTCGATATTTGCATTTTCTTTTATCCGTTTTTTTAGTTTTTTGGGCTGTTTTGGTAGATATAAACTCACTTCATCAATACTTTTTGAAGAATTGATACTAAGCTGTAGCCTTTGTAAAAATGTGATTTTTGAAGATAAATTTTCTCTCTCTAAGTAGGTATTTTTTGCTTTTTGCTTTAGTTTTTTAGCTCTTTTAAATAGTCTATTTGCAGCTTCGGCTGGAGTTCTTACATCATCTGGGAGCTTGATAGTTTTAGGGGTTCCATCATAATCTACAACCAAAAGCTCTTTTTGATAATTGTTCATATCGTGTAAGTTTGACAAAATTAAGTTGCCATCATTTTGAAGTTTTATACTTTGTTCTTTTAGTTTTTCTTCATTTTCCAATCTATCATAAAGCTTTTGTAGTTTTTTTAGCTTTTTAGAAGTTGTTAGAAGTTTTTGATTTTTTATAACAGTGAGTTGGGATATTTCTCTTTTTTTATATTCACCGTGAAGATAATCTTCAATATCTTCTATTTTTTCATCGCTCTCTTTAAACTCTCTAGGCGGAAGAGGCTCTAGGGTAACTCCTACTTTTACTTCACGAAAAGAGGTTCTTTCATCTATATGGCGAAATGCCTCTAAGATGACAAGATTTTCATCAAGTATGATTACATTTGTATTTCTACCTGTAAATTCAAATTGTAAAATAGAATTTTGAGCTTTGTATTTTGAGCTTGAAGATGCAAAGATTTTAAGGATTCTGTTTCCCTCTTGTACTTCCATCTTTTGAATTTTAGCATTTGTAAATCGTTTGGATAGCAACACATCAAAAGGGGAATTATAGTTTCTAAGTTTTTTATAACTCTCCTTTTTAAATATATGAGAATCGCCCCGATGCATATCAAAAAAGTAAGGAGTCCCTCTATCAAAACCAATTTTTATGATAGTGTCATCTACCTTTTCTATGATATTGAACTTTTTATAGGATTTTAGATGTTCTGTGACTTGAACTAAAATAGACCTTTTCATAAAATTATTTTAAAATCCTAGGAAGGGTTATGCCTGTTTGTGCTTGGTATTTTCCTTTTTTATCCGCATAAGTAACTTCACAAGGCTCATCTCCTTGAAAAAATAGCACTTGTGCAATCCCTTCATTTGCATAAATCTTTGCAGGAAGCGGAGTTGTGTTTGATATCTCTATTGTGATATGTCCTTCAAATCCTGGTTCAAAAGGTGTAACATTTACGATAATCCCACATCTTGCATAAGTACTCTTTCCAAGACAAATAGCCAAAACATCATCAGGCATTCTAAAATACTCAACAGTCCTAGCAAGGGCAAAAGAGTTGGGCGGAACAATAGCAACATCAGCCTCAACATCTATCACATTTGCTTCATCAAAGTTTTTTGGATCTACAACAGTTGAATTTACATTTGTAAAGATTTTAAACTCTCTTCCTACCCTGATATCATACCCATAACTACTAAGTCCATAACTAACAACATTTTTACCAACTTGTTCTTCGCAAAATGGCTCTATCATCTTTTCATTTAGTGACTTTTCTCTTATCCAACCATCGGACTTTAATCCCATTTGAAACCCTTAAATATTTTTATAGGATTATATCTTTTTCATATAAAACCTATACTTCTTCTCTGGCATTTTAATAATAGGTATAACTTTATATCTTTCAAATATATCGTATCCTAATTTTAAATTTATCCAAAAGGGGTACCACTTATTTGTTGTATATTGTTCCATATGTTTTTTTATCATTTTAAATGGAAATATATGTACTTGAAACTTTTTTTGACTACTGTTTAGTGCAGCTTCAGCCATCTTATAAATCTCTTCCATTTGTTGGTTATTCATCGCATAACAGCCTGTTGAAGTGCACTCTCCATGCACCATAAGATAGCTACCTGTTCTTTTTAGATTTTTATCATACTGGTTTGGAAATCCTAGATTGAAAGCTAGGTGATATTTGCTATCTGGTTTGAGTTGATATTTGTTTACTGTATAAAAACCTTCGGGGCTTTGTTTGTCACCTGTTTTTAGTTTTGGTCCTAAATCTCCAGAATAGGTGCAGATTTCATATGTTTTACAGAGTTTGAACTCTTTATCTGGATTGACCCAAAGTTCAAGTTTTTTCTCTTTTTTGAATATTCTTATAAATATAGGATTACCCACTTTTGCATCTATCTTTTCTAAGCTTTTTTCTAAGCTTAGAATCTCTTTTTGTTTTGGAATTTGTTTTGTTTTAGCAATAGATGTTTTTTTGTTGATAGTGGCTACTTTTTCTGTAGTTGCACAAGAGGTTAAAAATAAAATCAATATAGCCAATAAAATAGTCTTAAAAATACGCATGAGGTATTTTACCAAAGCATTGGGTATAATAAGCTAAAAAAATAGAGGAAATATTGCAATAATGGAAGGCTTTTTAGGAACACGAGGTAATTTTGTAATAGATTTAGTTATGACGATATCTGGTTTTTTGCCATTTTTTATGCTTTTTGCTTTTTATTTAGCCGCAATTGGAAAAAAGCATTTACATAAATATTTGCAAATTATTCTTTTTAGTACTGTTTTGATTTTGGTTGTTGCTTTGGAAACTAGCATCCAGTTTGGTGGGCTTTCTGATATAAGTAAACAGAGTCCTTATTCTGGGACGATAGAGCTAACAATTTTATTTATAGTGCATCTTATTTTTGCGATTAGCTCTTTTTTGGGGTGGTTATGGCTTATAATTAAATCAGCAAAAAGATATCCAGCTGCATTTGATTTTGATCATAAAAAATGGGGTAAAATTCTCTTTTGGGATATAGTTCTGATGGTTATTACAGGTTGGATGTTGTACTGGATGACTTTTGTAGCATAAAAATTTTATAAAGGATGGAGAGAAGAGTGAAAAAATTAACGACAATTTTATTAAGTGGAATGATAATCGGATTTACAGGATGTGGAAGTACAGGGGAATTGCCTGATGGAGAAGCTGGGGATGATACTCTATATCAAGGTAGTGTTGTTCCTCAAGTGCAAGAGGGTGTGGGTGAGGAGTTAGAATTTCAGAATTATCTCTATTATGCTCTTGATAGGATTAACAAAGAGACATATCTTTATGATGAATATTCATATTATAGTCTAACAACATCACTTTTTATAAAAAGTAGAGATCCACAGAATAATTTAGTTGTTACACAAACAATAGATTCTAAAATCATTAGTGAAGATGTAGTATATAATAATAAAATTACCTCTTATCAATACGATGCAAATGAGATTGTTTCATTAACCATAGATTATCCATTATGGATACAAAAAAATGAATTAGTTTCGCAAACTACAATAAATGGTGAAACTACAACTTGTATTTTTCAGGATTTTGAAGCCAATTTAAATCTTGAATATAAACTACCGCAAAATATTTTTAATGATTTAAACAATAGAGATACCAATCTAAATCTTGACTACTCCAATGTCATACATGTATATTGTGGAGCTACAGATGGTTCAACAGCAGATATATACTATGCATCTGAATATGGTAAGGTACTGAGTATTTTAAAAAGTACAGATAAAACATCCTATGAGATAGTGAGTAAAAATAAATTTTATGAGTAATTATCTCACATAAACCATATCCCAGATATCAACAAGTTGGTAAAGCACTTTTACATCTTCATTGTACATTCTTATACATCCTTTTGAAGCTGCTTTACCGATAGAGCTTGGGTTATTTGTGCCATGGATGCGAAAGATAGAATTTCCAAGATAGAGAGCTCTTGCACCTAAAGGGTTTCTTTTTCCTCCTCTAACAACATCAGGAAGTGATGGATTTTCTTCAATCATTTTCTGTGTTGGTCTCCATGAAGGCCACTTAGCTTTTCTTGAAATTGGAAATTCACCATAAAATCTATCTTTTGCTTTTTTGCCAACAGCAATTGGAAATTCATATGCTAAATCATCTCCTAAAATATAGTAGAGCCTCTTTTCGTCTGTTTGTATGATGATAGATCCAGGGTTCTTATCTGTTGCAAAATATATCATCTCTTTATCTAAGCCTGTATAGATAAAAGAGACTGAAGCATAAAGGTTGATGGAAAACATCCACAAAAATAGTATAAAATTTTTCATTTTAAAACTCCATATCGTAAGTTGATTATATACATACATAATCGGCTAAAAAAAGAATTTATTTAAACTATTATGATTTATTGCCGATTTGGCTTTGTAGATATATTTATTTTTAAAAAGGATATGAAAATGATTAAAAAAAACTTTATTTTTTTACTGACAGTTATAATGCTTTTTGTGTTAAGTGGTTGTGGTACGGGTTCACAAGGTGAGAATAAAATGATTTTGGATGAAAAAATATCATTAAATGATACTATTGTTACAAAATCAAATAAAACATCTCAAAGCGATCAGCCAATAATAAAAGCACAAGCAGATGCACTAGATATATTGGATGGAGATTTTGTACATATTTGGGATGATGGAAGCTATGACCCACAAGGCTCGATAGTAAAATATGAGTGGAGAGATATGGATAATAATTTAATTGGTACAAATGAAGTACTAAAAAAGAGGCTCTATTATAACTCAAGATATGATTTCAAGAATAATGGCACAACTAGGTATGTTAAAACTTTAACTATTACTAACGATAGAGGAATTACAGCATCAAAGAGTTTTACTATCATTGTACACAAAAGATTTTATGATGATAATTTAACTACTAATAGTACAATTAAAGGGAGTGTAAAAGATTTAAGCAATAATAGTGCGCTACTTTCAGGAGTAAATATAACCTTATATGTAGATAATAGATTTGTAAAAAATATTTTATCTGATGAAAATGGTACTTATATTTTTGAAAATATCAAAGGAGATGAGGTTTATAGACTAGTCGCTAAAAAAAGTGGATATGAAGATCTGGAATATGACAATATTGAACTAAAGTTAAATGAATTATTAAATTTAGAGACACTTTATATGCAGAAGATTCAAGATAATAGTTTAGTAAGTGTTAGTGGAAAGGTTATAGATGCAGTAAATGGTAGAGGAATTAATGCATCTATAATGAACTTAAGAAAAGGAATAAATGTTCGTTCAGGAGCTATAATCACAAATTTAGTAAGCGAAATAGATGGAGACTATCTTATAGAAAATTTACGACCTGGTTCATATACACTAGAAATTATTGCAGATGGTTATATCTCTGGATATTTTACAATTGTTCTAAATGAGGGAGAGAAGATATCAAATCAAGATCATGCACTAACACCTCTACTTGATGATGGAATAGTTCGTGTAATATTAACATGGGGAGAGCATCCAATGGATTTGGATAGTCATTTGACAGGACCACAAAAAGATTTTGATAATAGATTTCATGTCTATTTTTCTAATATACAAGTTGGTAAAAATAAGCTAGATTTAGATGATAAAAGAAGTTATGGACCTGAAACTATTACAATTAAAGATCAAATAGATGGGATTTATCGATATTATGTACATAACTATACAGATAGAACATCATCAAATAGTACGACACTTGCAAACTCTAATGCCAAAATAAAAGTTTACAAAGGTTCTATTCTTGAAGCAGAATTTAATGTACCCAATGAGCCGGGAGTTGTTTGGAATGTTTTTGAAGTAGAAAATGGAGAGATAAAACCAATAAATACTATTGAATATAAGAGCCATAGAGATCTTTTATAAAAAGTTTGCCTTTATGGCAAGCTTTTTCTGCATAAAGATAAAAATGCTAAGAATGCAATTATCGCAGAAATTAAAAAGAGATACTCTCCATAAACTGCTCCAGCCAACAAACTTCCCGCAAATCCACCAAGCCCAAAACCAAACCCATAGTAAAACTGAGCAGAGAGTTTTTTATCTTTATAAAGAGTATATAGATAACTCAAAACGGCTGTATGATATAGAGCAAAACTAAAAGCATGAAAACTTTGAGAGATATACGATATAAGCAAAGATGTTGGAAAGGCAAAAAGCATAAGCCACCTAATAGCAGTTATAAATACACTAAACTTGATAAGCTTTAAAAGATCAAGCTTTATGATATGAGCTAGAAAATAAAAGAGTACTATCTCACATAATACACCAAAAGTCCAAAGATAACTTACCTGCTGGAGTGAGATTCCATGTTGGGTCTCATAAATCGTAAAAAAACTATAAAATGCTCCAAAACTAACTTGCATCAAAAATATACTTATCCATAAATAGGCTTGACTTGAGATGCTAAATGAACTTCTTTGTGTATCGCTCTCTTTGTTAAAATGTACATCATCAAGAGAGATAATATAAGCAAATATTGCACTTAAAACAATAGAAACTGCAATAAAATGAAGCCCTATTTTATTATCAAATATCTGTGCCAATACAAGTGCTATAAGTGCAAAACCGATAGACCCCCAAAGCCTTGATTTTCCATACAACTCTTTTTTCAGTACACTAAGTGCATAAGTTTCCATATAAGGTAAAACCAATCCAAATGAGATACCAAAAAATATATTTGAAAGAGAAAATAGATAAAAATTATCTATAGTTAGATACAAAAGAGGAATCGCCAAAACCATCATCACGAGAGTGATATGAAGTACATTTTTAGTTAAATCAAAAAGTTTTAAAAAGAAAAAAGGTGTTAAAAATCGCATAAGAGGTGGGATAGAAAATATTATACCAATTTGTGCTGGTGTATAGTCCATATTTTGAAGCATCTTTGGCAAAAATATGACCCAAACCCCAACAATAGAGAAGTAGAAAAAGAAAAATGCAGAAGTGTTAAAGAACCTTTGTATCATTTTGCCCTTTTTTGGTTACTATAAGAGTAGTTCCACTAAGTATGTCGTAAATTCCTCGGTTATCTTTTCTAAAAAAACTTATAAAAAGTCCAAAAATAGTTAAAAGAGTCATGTTAAAAAAGAAAAATCGTAAAAATGATAAGATAAAACTAGGTTTTTCTTTTGTTTTTATATCAATAACTTTTATATCATAAGCTTTCATTCCAGGAGTTTGTCCAGCTATCGTGTAAAAAAGTATATTAACAATTCCAAGTGGCACGATGATATATATCCAGCCCATTAGCATATCACTATTAAAACTCTTTAAATCCCCCATGACCAAGTAAATCACAACATAAAATATAGGCATAGCAAGTAAAAAAGAGTCAGTAATAAAAGCTTTTATTTTGTCAGGATGCGATGCAAAGGGTAGGGATTGTTTTTGTTTAGTCTTAGGTTCTTGCTCTGGTATTCTGTTTTGTTTTACATCTCGCCATCTCATTTAATAAATACTTTCAATTTTTTTGGTGATTATATCAAAAAATATTTTGAATTTGCCGATATACCATAGATAACACTCAAAAGGAAATTTCTTGAAAAAAACTATCTTGATGATTTGCATAACTATTATTTTTTCATCTTCTATTTTTGCAAAAGCTGATTTAAAATTAATTGATACCTATTTGAAAATATCAGGAGCAAAGGAGGTTATTTTATCTCTTCCTTCTCAAATTGAAAAAGGGTACTTGGAAAATATAAAATATAAAAATATGGAAAATATAGATATTAAAAGTAGTTTTGATTCTAACCATACAATTGAGTATTTTAGAGTAGAGTTAGCAGAACGATTTGATGATGTAACTCTTAAAAAAATAATAGCATTTTATAATCTTCCAATAGGGAAAAAATTTAAAAACAGCAGTATAGATGCGATGGATGCAAAAAATAGTAAAGATAAAGTTCTTTTTTATGAAAAGCTTGGAGATAATATTCCCTCATATAAGCGACTCAATGTCTTAAATGCTTTTACAGATAGATTAGAATCTGCACCAGTTGCAGTGCATCTCATAGGGGAACTTTTAGGATCCATCAATGCTCAACTTGTAGTATCTGGTGAAAGGAGTGAAGAGATTATGAATAGTATATCTGAACAAATCAGAGATACAATGTTTGCAAATTCATTTTATGCTTATAGAAACTTTACAAACAAAGAACTTAAAAGTATTATGGGTTATTTTTATAGCAATACAGGAAGGGCTGAACAAAAGATTGTATCGGGGATTTTTAAGCAATTTATCGCTGAGTCTTTTTCGCAAATATCAACGCAGAGCCAGCATAAAACTGCTAGCTCTAATGTAGATTAACTTTTTTTAGAGATAGTATCAGATAGTTTTTCAAAATACTCTTTGATTTCTCCTGCTGCATCAATTGCGAGTTTTTGAACTTTATCTTTTGACTGGTTAAAATCTTTAGTGATTTCATCTCCTTTTTTATCCCAAAAATCTTCTGCTTCCATTTTTGCAAGATGAGCTCTTAGTGATACCATGTCAAGCTCTGTACTTGCTTTTGCTGAAACTTTTTGTGAAAACTCATCTATGGTATCCTTAATCTTCCCAATCCTGTCATGTGCTTCCATCGTGCTTAGGTGTGCTTGAAGATTTGCTTCGTCGCTTTTTTGGTCTAAATCTTTTGCAGCACTTTTGAGCTTTTCATTTGTATTTGCAAAACTCTTTTTTATGTCTGCCCAAAGTTCAGATGCATCCTCTGCAAAATCTTCACTAAAATCTTCAACTTTATCTTGAAGCTTTTCGATTGCTTTGCTTGATTTTTCCAAAACCTCTTTTAGTTCTTTGTTCATGATGTCCTCCTTGTTTTTTGTAATTATACCATTTTTTGACTTGCCTGTACAAAATCATCAATAATATCCATTGGATTTTCAAGTCCAATGGAGACTCTTATAAGCCCATTGGTTACACCTAAACACTTTAGAGAACTCTCATCAAAATCTCTATAAATTGTACTTTTCATATGAAGTGCTAAGGTTCTGTTATCTCCGATATTTGCAGTTTGAGTTATAAGTTTTGTATGGTTTAAAAGTTTAAATGCTTCCTCTTTATTTTTTGCATCTAGTGTCAAAAGAGATCCGCATCCTGCTGAAAAAATATCTTTGTAGCGTTTATGATGTTCGTGAGAGCTTATGCTTGGATGTCTAACTGTGATATTCTCTAATTTGTCATTAAGCCCATTAGCTATAATTTCAACACTTTTGCAAACTCGCTCCATACGAAGTGAGAGCGTTTCAAGCCCAACTAAAGTCATAAAAGAACCAAATGCATTGGCTGTCATTCCAAAGTCTCTTAAAGCTCTCTTTTTGGTGATCGCAACCATAGCATTTTTATCCATCTTTTCTATAATTTTATGTAGATGTTTATACTTTTTATCCCTTAATTTATCCTCTTTCTCAACTTTTCTAAAGAGTGCAACACCTCCAAGAGATGCACTATGTCCACTTATATTTTTAGTAGTAGAGTGTATAACTATATCTGCACCGATTTTCAAAGGTTGGAGTAGAAGTGGAGTTGCTGTATTATCTACCATTAGGAGCGTGTTGTATTTTTTACACAATGCGGATATTTTATAAATATCTGGGATTTTAAGATTTGGATTTCCAACACTCTCAAGAAGTACCAAAGAGATACCATTTTGAAGCTTAGTCTCTATTGTAGTTAAATCATCAACTTCACAAAAATTAGCACTCACTCCAAATCTAGGCATAGTTTCAGTCATAAGAGCATAAGTTCCACCAAAAAAACCTCCGATGCAAAGAACTTTATCTCCGCTATTTAAGTATGCGGTTAAAACCATAGAGATGGCTCCCATGCCAGAAGAAGTTACTATAGCACTGTGAGCTGACTCTATTTTACAGAGAATTGATTCTAGTTTTGCATTTGTTGGATTTCCCATTCTTGCATAGAGAGGTTTTACAATCTCCCCTGTAAAAATCCCTTCAGCCTCTTGTGCATCTTCATATGCAAAAGCAGCTGAGGGAGTGATAGTTGGTGCAACTGCACCACTTTTAGAGCCTATACTTTGTGGCAAAAGTGTATGAAAGTGTTCAAAATTAAACATTGTATCCCTTTTTATAAAGGGCAATTATATCAAACGCTCTCTAAATTAAAGAGTTCTGATATAACTTCTTCAAAACGGTTTTTATCTAAGCCAAATTTCTCAACAAGTATAAGTGCCGCTTCAACTTGGGGCTCTTTTCCAAAATTGTGAGTAGAGATTAGAGTTTTTACCACTTGAAGTATTTGTGAATATTTTTGTATTGATTTATCTGCATTTTCAGGATTGTGTAGGTATTTTATTGAGTTAAACATAGCATCTTCAAAGTTCCACTCCTCTAACAAGATTGCAGTGACCTCTTCATTTGTGATTCCAAATACTTTTGTTTCAATATCCTTAATCTCTTCAATAGTTGAGGCATTATTTATATGTTCTTTAAACTCAGCAGTTTTTCCATGTTCTACAACAACACTTGCAAGTACGATTTTTCCAACTTCCATTAGAAATGATGTTAATGACAAAACATCAAGCATATCTTTTTTGCCTTTATACCATTTTGCTATAAAAGCATTTTGTTGTTCTGATATGGATGCGAAATCTCTTGCATCTATGGCATAAGGTTCAAGATTTAAATCAGGTTTTTTTTGTAAAAATGATGAAAATGCAAAGCCTTTAACTGTATCCATCCCAAAGATTGAAACTGCTTGGGTGATGCCTTTTATCTCTCTGCTAAATCCATAAAGAGGACTATTTGCAGCTTTTAAGATATTTGCTGTAGTCATTGGATCATTTTGAACCACTTTTGCCAAGTCACCTATTGAGCCATTTACATCATTGCATACACTCATCACTTTTGTAACTGTGTCATCAAGCGGTGGGAATGCATTTACCTTTTCTAAAATCATCTCTGTTGTCATATTTAAGCCTTTAAAATTATATTCTAATTGCAGTATCGGTAAATATTTAGATTTTTTTAGAGATTTGTTATAAATTCTACAATGATAGGTTTATGGTCAGAGGTTTTTATATTTTTTAAAATTTCACTCCTTATAGGTTTAATTCCTTTATAAAAAACATGATCAAGAGGGTGAGAAAGGTAACTCTTTTTATGATAATCGACTTCAAAATCAACTTGACTAAGTCCTAAAGATTTGGTCATACTCATTAAAATATTCATCCTTTTACTGCTCCAGGTATTAAAGTCACCTGCAAGTATGAGTTTATCATCATGTTGACATAGTTTTTCAATTTGCTTGATTTGTGAGAGATATTTTTTTGTTTGCACAAAGTTTATTAAGTGTGTATTTACAAGAGTTATTTTTTGATTATTGATAACCTTATATTGTGTAAAAAGATTGATTTTTGGTGTTTTTATAAAGGGTTCTAAATGTTCACTAAAAATAGGGTTAAATTCCTCAATCGTGCAAGTAGCTGCATTTAACAATCCAAAGTCATGTCCATACATCTCTATATTTGAAAAGAAACCGTAACCATATTTTTTGTGGTTATCTAAAATACTTCTTCTACTTTTTGTTTTGTACTCCTGAAAGGCTATAAGATTAGGTGCATGATAGTGCAAAATTTGTTCAAAATCATGTAGCCACTTAAAGTTATGATTATTTTTATGAACATTCCAATTTAAGAGAGTTATATTCTCTTCTTCAAAATATCTCTTTTGTACCTCTTTGATGCAGAGTGTATGATTTTTCTGATCAATATGCCAGGGAAGTAGTTTTCTATACATCGTTATAGTGCAGGTGAGAGCATTTTAAAAAAATTCTCAAAAATAATACGAATTTTGCCAGCAGGTTTTAGCCCAATATCACAATCTTTAAAAAATGTTTTTATCCACTTTTCAATAGTTGTTATATCCTCTTTGCTATATAGAAAACTCATCACTTCAAAGTTATAAAAAAAGCTTCTTACATCAAAGTTTGAACTCCCAATCATAGCTACATCATCATCAATGAGTAGTGCTTTTGCATGAAGCATTTTGGGTTTATAGAGAAGTATTTTTGTTCCCTCTTTTTCTAAATCTCTAAGATATCCGCTTCTACTGATGTCTGCTATGATTTGATCAGAAGTATCTGGTAAGATAATCTTTACTTCAACTCCTCTATGCCTTGCGATGATAAGTGCTTCCATAAGTGAACTATCAGGTACAAAATAAGGTGTTATAATCCATACTCTTTTTTTTGCCAGATAAAGCCCATATAAAATTGACTCATAAAGTGCATCATTATCAACATCCGGACCAGATGGCACAACTTGAATGATACTTTGTGTGGAGTTTTGCTCTTTTTTTTCTTTTTCTACAGAGGTAAGTCTTTCTTTATCTTGTGATTCCCAATCATACTTAAATATTTCATAATAGTGAAAAGTAGCAGTACCGTTGATGATAAAAGTCAAATCAGTCCAAGTGTTTTGCCCTTTTACATCTGAGAGATACTCTTTGGATAGGTTTGCTCCTCCGCTTATAACTGTGTGGTTGTCTACTATAATCATTTTTCGGTGGTTGCGAAGGTTTAGTCTGTTTTTAATGGGATGACGAAGGATAGACATAAAAAAGCTATATTTTCCACCTGCATCTTTTAGTGGTTGTAAAATTTTTGGGAAAAGTTCAAGTGAGAGTGAGCCAAAGGAATCAAAAAGTAATTTAACTTCAACTCCCTCTTTTGCTTTTTGAGTTAAAATTTTGATTAGTTTTTTGGTGATATGATCATTTCCAAATATGTAGGTAGAGATATAGATAGAGCTTTTGGCATTTAAAAGAGTAGTTACTATTTTTTCATAACTTTCAACACTATCTTTACAGAGATAAAACTTATTTTTACTAGTTGCACCGGCAATTTTAGAACATCTTAAAAAGTGCTCTATGGGTAAGTTAAAATCATTATCTATTTCAGCAATTTTTTGAAGTTCTACTTTTGTTTTATTTGCAACAGTTTTTGTTATTTTTCGTCCATTAAAGATTAGATATATAATTATTCCAAGATAAGGAACTGCGATGATAACAACTGTCCAAGCAATCATATGTGAAGGTTTTTTTCTTGAAGAGAGCATATGTGTGAGGGTAAAAAATGCTAAAAAAAATGTGATTATAGTGATGATATGAAGTGTGGCAAATTCAATAATAATATCTAAGTTCATAGGCATGCCTCTTTTGTTATAATTGTATCACAAGGAAACAAACATGCGAATTTTAATGATAACTTTGGTTTTAGTTTTCTCTTTATCAGCCAAGGAACCACAAGAGAGTAAAATCCTATATACAAATCTTATTGGAAGTGCAACGATAATAACTTGGGGTGTTTTAAATTGGGATTATGGAAAAAGGGGCATGCACTCTTCCAGTGAAGGGTGGTTTGGTAAAGATACAAAAAGTGGAGGCATGGATAAGCTAGGTCATTTTTACACCACCTTTGCACTCTCGCACTACTTTGCAAATCTCTACCTTGGCTTTGGATATGAAAAAAATAAAGCAATTAAACAAGGGGCAATTTCATCACTGATTTTAAATAGTGTGATGGAAGTTGGAGACTCATTTAGTAGCTATGGTTTCTCTTATGAAGATTTTATTGTTAATGCTTTAGGTTCATATGTTGGGTATTATCTTCTTATGCATCCAGCGGTTAATGATATTATAGATATTAGATTAGAGTATAAACCAACTAAAAAAATCAGGAGTGGTGATAGTATTGATGTTTTGACTGATTATAATGGAATGAAGTTTTTAACAGCTGTAAAATTTAACGCACTTGAAAATTTTCAAGATACTTTTTTAAAATATTTTGAATTTCATTTAGGCTACTATGCAAGAAAAGGGAGTGGAAAAATTGATAGGTATCCTTATGTTGCGATAGGTATTAATTTTTCTTATATTTTAGCTCCTGTAAGTAAAAAGGCAGAAAGGTTTTTTCACTATTATCAAATGCCTTATAGTTATTATAGTTTTTAATAATTAAAATTTTTTCAACTCTTGCCGATTCTCTATATGTTCTAACTTTATAGCAAAAAATATAAGGGAAAAATATGAATAAAGAGGCAATAAAGAAATTAGCAGATGATGCAAAAGATTTAAAAGTACTCTATGTTGAAGATAATGAAGATGCAAGAAATCAAACACTTCTTTTGTTAGAGAATTTTTTTGATGAGGTGACCATTGCAGTAGATGGCAAAGATGGTTTAACAAAGTATGAATCAGATACTTTTGATTTAGTTATATCTGATATAAACATGCCAAAGATCGATGGCATAGAGATGAGTAAAGCAATTTTTAAAAGAGATGCTCATCAGGTTATTATAATCATATCTGCACACAATGAGTCACATATGCTTTCGGAGCTAATCAATATGGGTGTTAACTACTTTCTACAAAAACCTGTTGATATTGAGATAATTGTACAGGTACTTTCAAAATGTGTTAACCAAATTTTAGAAAAAAAGTCGTTTGATAAAAATGTCAAAGAGATAAAACAGTTAAATTATGAGTTTAACATTATGATGGATGCATTTGATAAAAATGTCATTGCATCTAGAACTGATCCAAAGGGGATTATCACATATATAAGTGAAGCATTTGGTAAAATTGCAGGGTATGAGCCAAGTGAACTTATAGGCAAACCCCACAATATAATAAGGCATCCAGATATGCCAAAAGAGGCTTTCAAAGAGTTATGGGAAACTGTAAAAGCTGGAAATACCTGGCAGGGAGAAGTTAAAAATCTTAAAAAAGATGGTACTTATTATTGGGTAAAAGCAAATATATCTCCCTATTATGATAAAAATACGAAAGAGTTGATAGGTTATAGTGCTATCAGAGAAGATATAACTTATCAAAAAGAGGTTTTAACTTTAAGTGATAAGATAGCTAATCTTTTGAATAATGCAGGAGAGGGGTTTTTATCGTTTGATAGTGATTTAATTATCGAAAATACTCTATCAAGAGAGTCTTTAAATCTACTCGGAGATGATATAGCGGGTAAAAATATAGCACAACTTTTATATGCTGAGGATGATAAAAAAAGAGTCTTATTTGAAGATATTATAAAAAATATTGTATCAGAAGGTGATGAGTTCTCTAAAGAGATGCTAATCTCTTTGCTTGAAAAAGAGCTTATATTTAAAGATAAAATTCTAAAGTTAGAGTATAAGCTCCTTGAAAATAATAGATTTATGCTAGTGATTAGTGATATATCTGATAAAAAAGTTCTTGAGAGAAAGATTGAAAATAAAGATAGAGTTCAAAAGATGGTAGTTGCAGCTGTAAGTAACTATGATGAATTTTTTGATTTGATATCAGAGTATAAGATTTTTATCAGAGAGATAGATATGTTTGCAGATGAAGGTTCAATATCTGAACTTTATAGGAAAATTCATACCTTTAAAGGTCTGTTTGCCCAAAAAGAGATGGTTAATTTAGTACAAGGACTTCATTTAGTAGAGTCTCAAATTAGCTCTTGCAAAAATAATTGCACAAAAGAGACAATATCAAGTGTTCTTAATAATGCTTCATTTGAAACTTGGCTAGAAAAAGATATGAAGATACTTATAAAGGTGCTTGGAGATGATTTTTTAAATAATAAAAATAAGATATCCATTGACCTTTCATCACTTGAAAGAATAGAGCAAAAAATAATCTCTTTATCAAAACAATTTAAAGAGCAAAATAGTGAGTTTGATAATGTAATTTGTGAACTTAAAAGTTTTAGGGCTAGTTCACTGAAAGATTTACTCTCTAGTTATCCAACTCTAACTCAACAAATATCCAAAAAGCTTGAGAAGCCAATTTATGCTTTTGAGATAGAGGGTGAGAGGTCTGTGAAAGTACCAGTGTCTCATAAACCTTTTATCAAATCTTTGGTTCATGTCTTTAGAAATAGTGTAGATCATGGTGTTGAGAGTATGGAAGAGAGAATGGAGCTTGGCAAAGATGAGATGGCAAGTATTTCTTGTAAGTTTTCACAAAATAAAGATGAACTTGTCATCGAAATATCTGATGATGGGAAAGGAATAGATGTTGATATTTTAAAATCTAAAATTGTAGAAAAAGGGGTATTTACTCTTCAAGAAGTTGAAAAACTTAGCCATAAAGAGCAATTAAAATTGATATTTGCTGAGAGTGTAAGTACCAAAGATAGTGTAAGTGAACTATCTGGTCGAGGCATAGGATTAAGTGCTGTAAAAGCAGAGTTGGATAAACTTAATGGCTCCATAGAGGTTGTAAGTGAAAAAAATAGAGGTACAAAATTTACCTTTAAAACATTATTAAAAGAATATGGAGAAGAAGATGCAACAGTATAAAAAAGCCTTGGAAGCAATAGCTAATAGAATGAAAAGTTTTCTT
>JAMONX010000007.1 GCA_027066435.1 Campylobacterales bacterium | reverse complement strand
TAAAATCTATCTCAATAGTTGCAGAATCTAAAATATGACCAGCATTTCTAAAAATTACATCAATATCCTTGTAAATAGATATAATCTCATTATAGGTGGCATATTGAATAGATAAATTATAGACGGCTTTTACATCTTCTAGCGTGTAAAGTGGTTGTTGCACTCTTTTTTCTGTGCCACGACGCTGTGCTTTTCTAAACTGGGTTTGATACTCTTCATTCATAAGATGCGCACTATCTAAGAGTACAACTTCTGCCAAATCCATGGTCGAACGAAGTGTGATAATTCTACCTTTGAAACCCTCTTTAACAAGTTTAGGGATACGCCCAACATGGTCAAGATGAGCGTGAGTTATCAGCAAAACATCAACATCTTTTGGATTAAAGCCAAAGTATTGGGAATTCTTTTCTTCATGCTTGCCTTGAAACATCCCACAATCAACCATAATTTTTTGTCCATTCTCTAGTGTTAGCAAATGACAAGAACCAGTAACTATCTCTGCCGCACCAAATGATTGCATCATTGCCATAGAAAATCCTTAATAGGTAAATTTATTGTTTTTAATATCTTCTTTAATTTCATCAAGACTATCTTGTAAAATCCCAACTAAAATTCCAGCAGCTTTTTTATTGTCAGGCTCTGGAATATCCCAACCAGTGATTTTCATATTTGCTTTAAAAATAAATCTTAGCTCTTTTCTAATCTCTTTTTTTCGTTTGTAAAACTCTTTTTCTACTGTATCCATATCTTTATAGCTTTCCTCTTTTTGATTTAGCCATATTGTAGCATCATCTATATCTTCAAAATATCTCATATCACCACTCATAAACCAGTTAGAGATTTTGATACTATATTCTTCCCACTTTTTGCTTCCCACAAAAGCTAATTTTGTAAATTCTTTGTTATGTTTTAGACCAAATTTTAAGTCATCCCAAGCAGCTTTCATATCCCACCCATTAAACTCTCGTGCATCTACTAACACTTTTATTTTAGGCTTTTTCACACCTACAAGTGCATTTTCCACAATAGGAATCATCTTCTCATAATCTTCATGGGTTAAAGTACCACACACAACTATCTTCAAAAAAAACTCTTCCCCTATATGAGTTATACCGATGCTTACACTATGTTCATTTTTCATTATATGCTCCTCGCTCATCTATTGATGTTGAAATTGTATCAAAAGTGTTAAAAAGTGATTGCTACTTAAGTGGCATTTAAATTTGGGGGAATTAAATATTATTAAAATAACTTTCCTATTTTATGAAAACCATACCAATACAATATTATACCAAGAAGAGTTACTCCACTAAAATATGGTAAAAGATCTATAAGTTCTGTTCCCCTATAAAAGATACTCTCTGTTCCTTCTATATAATAACGAAGAGGAGAAAAAAGTGAAAGTTTCTGAAAAATCGGATGCATCGCATAAACTGGTGTCCAAGCTCCACTTAGGAATATAAGAGGCATCATAATAACGATAGAGAGTTGAGCAACTTGCATAATATCTTTTGATATAGAAGCAACAAAAAGACCGATACCAGCACTTGAAAATGCATAAAGAAAAGTTAAAAGAATAAATGCCCAAAATGAACCATTCATCGGAATATCAAAAGCTCCAAAAAGAATAAATCCTAATGCTATGATTGTTCCCGCTAAGACAATAAGAACTTGAGAAATACTTTTTGCCAAAATTATTATCTTAGGATTTACAGGCGTTAAAAGCATTATATCCCATGTACCTTCCTCTTTCTCCTTGACAAAAACTATCGCAGTGAGGATGATAACTAACATTGTTATGAGTGAGAGTAGTTCAGTGAGTGCCATAAAAGTATGGTTATTTGCATTTTCATTAAAAAGTTTATGTGTTTTAAATATTATAGGGAACTCAATTGATTGAAAATCCATTACGATATTTTGTATGTATGCTAGTGTTGTAAAACTTTGTGAAGCAGCAGTAGCATCTAGTAAGAGGTTTAGTTGTGAATTTTTACCTTGCCTGAAATCTTTTTCAAAATTAGAGTCAAATACCATTCCCACAATCACCTCTTTATTAAAGATTGCCTGACTTAAAGCTTTTTGTGAAAGATACCTTTTTGGTGGCATAAATTCGGGTCTATGGAGTCTTGAGAGGATTTTTTGGCTGATACCTCCTCCTGTCATATCTACATATCCTATGGCAATATTGCGTGGTTTTATCTCTATCCCTTCTCCTGCTATATAAATATCTAGTGTAAAAGAGTAGAGTATTACGATTACCAACATAGTAGAACGCATAAAACTGACAAGTTCTTTGCCTAGCACTATGAAAAAAGTATGCATCACTTCATCTCCTTTTTCAAAAGGAGTATGCCACTTATAAAAAATAAGAGTAAAAATCCAACCAAAATAGATAAATAAAGTATGATTTTAAAAGAGTCAATTCCTTGACCTATGAGGAAAGTGTCATAGAGAATATGGTTGTAGTACATCACTGGAAACATATGAGCTTCTATATAGGATTCTCCTTCCATAGAGGATATTGGCATTAACATTCCAGAGTAGAGGAAGCCTGGTAAAATAGTAACAATTACAGTTAAAACTATGGCGACTATTTGTCTTTTTGTGATAACAGAGATAAGCATTCCTATGGAGAGACTTATCAATATGTATAGTTCACTTGATAGCCAATAGAGCATAAAACTTCCCCTAAATGGTACTTCAAACAGATAGAGTGCCCATAAAAGAAGAATAAAAATATTGATAGAGTGTAACAAAAAAGCAGGAAGTAGTTTAGCTAATAGAAACTCACCTTTGCTAATTGGTGAGGTATAAAAGTTGAAAATTGTTCCCTTCTCTTTCTCTTTTACAATAAGAAGAGCCGCTAAAATAGCAGGAGCAACTAAAAGTACAAGTCCTATAAGACCTGGAATAATAGCATCTTCATCACGCATTGCTTGATTGAAAAGGTTACGAGTATTGAGTACAATCATACCTGTTGGTTTCATGCCTATGTTTGAGAGAGTTTCACTTGCAACACTAAATACTGCACCTTGTATATAGCTCTCTATCGTTGTAGCTCGCGTGGGAAAAGCTGCATCTACAAAAACTCCAAGTTCACTTTTTTGTCCATGTAGTAGACGCTTTTCAAAAGAACTTGGAATGATAAGTATTGCATCTATTTTTGCCTGTTTGATAAGTCTCAATGCATCCTTTTCTCTCATCTGTGTTACTGTGGCATTGAAATATTTGCTATGTTCAAACTTAGAAATTAACTCTTTTGAGTATTTGCTTTGGTCATTATCGACAATGAGGATTCTAGCGTGAGAAACATCCATTCGAATTCCATATCCAAAAAGAAGAACAATCATACTTGGCATAATATAGACCATAAGTATAAGGCGTGTACGAAATAGTTCAGTAAACTCTTTAATCATATAGGCTTTGATTGTCCTCCACTTCAAAGCTTACTCCTGTAATATTCTAGGAAAATATCTTCAAATGTATTAGCATTTGGGTGTGTAGCATAAAAGTTGGAAACTGTATCATCAGCGATTTTTTTACCATCTTTGAGCAGTACCACTCTATCACAATACTCAGCTTCACTCATATAGTGAGTTGTAATCAAGATAGAAATTCCCCATTTTTCTTTGAGCTTGTTCAGTAGTTGCCAAAATTGTGCTCTTGCGATAGTATCAACTCCAGAAGTTGGTTCATCAAGAAAAAGTACCACAGGTTCATGTAAAAGTGCCGTAGCTATAGAAAACCGCTGATTTACACCTAAAGGAAGCTTATCAGGTATATCATCCATATTTGCCAAAAAACCAAGTTCATCAGCATATTGTTTTATTCGCTTGAGTGCAGTATGCATTGGGATTTTATGCATATTGGCAAAATATAGAAGATTTTCTCTTACCGTCATATCTTTATAAAGTGCAAAGTGTTGGCTAACATATCCAATCTTGGCTTTAAGTTCTTGCCTATCTCTTCCACTTTTGATTGTTTTCCCAAGAAGTGTGAGTTTACCCTCATCTATAGCATAGAGTCCAAGTAACATCTTGATAAAGGTTGTTTTACCTGCACCATTAGCACCCAAAAGACCAAGTATTTCACCTTTTTTTAACTCCATATCGATACGGCTATTGGCGATAAAATCACCAAAATGCTTACTAACAGCTTCAGCTTTCATCACAACTTCAGGTATATTTTCCTCTTTCTCTCTTTTATTGATATCAATACTTTGTAATACTTTATGTTTCTTTAGGGCATTGACAAAAAAGAGTCCTTCAAGTGTTGGCTTAGCTTTTAATGCATCCAAAGCCTCAAGACTATAAGTTCTATTATCAAATGAAAAATAGTTGTTATCTTTGCATGGTGTCTCTTTATATGTATAAGGACGCACAGAGTCTATCAGTTTATCTATATTGCCTCTTGCGATGATTTCACCCTCATCAAAAAGAAATACTCTATCCATCTTTGCAGCCTCTTGCATATAAGCAGTACTGACTAAGATGATGGAACCTTCCTCTTTTCTGATAGTATCGAGTATTGTCCAAAGTTCTAGTCGGCTAAGTGGGTCTACTCCTGTTGTAGGTTCATCAAGTATCAATAATTTTGGACGGTGTAAGAGGGTGCAGATAAGAGAGAGCTTTTGCATCATTCCTCCACTTAGTTTTCCTGCTTCTCTATTGGTGAAGTTACTTAGCCCTGCCATATGCAATAGTTTTTCTCTATATTTATAATGTGTTTTATCCTGTTTAATCACACGGATATCAGCAAAAAACTGCAAATGTTCAGCAACTGTTAGAGTGTCATACAAGACCAAGCCGATTCCCTGTGGCATTAGACCAATTTGGGATTTTATCTTTTCTGCTTCTTTGGGAGAGTGGTAAGTATAGTCATTATATATAATCTCTCCGTCAAAATGAAGCACACCTGCAATTGCATGCATCAAAGAGCTTTTTCCAGCTCCATCAGCACCAATAAATCCAATGATTTCACCAGAGGAGGCACTTAAAGAGGTTTTTTTGAGTGCTACTTTTTTTTTATATCTAACTGTAATATCTTTTACTTTTAAATTAGTAATCATTACTTATCACAACTGTGGCAATTCGTCCAATGACTTGGGCAATCCTTTGCCATCAATACTAATAACTCCAATAGCAGGGATACCAAGCTTTAGTAACGGTTCTATCTCTAGTGGCTTAAGATGCACGGCAAAGACACGCTGTATACGGTCACTTCTAACACTTACTTCTTTAGGGGTAAATTCTGCTTTCATTGCGATATTGACCACTTTAGCAGGAATAGGATGAGTAGGATTTGCATCTAAAAATATGACTGCTTTATCGCCTAGCTTGATTTTTCCATTTTGCAGGGTATCAACAAATATTTTAAGATAGAGTGAATATGGGTCTAGGAGTGTTACTATGGGCATTCCAGCACCAATGACTTCACCGATATTGGCAATCTTTTCAACTACATATCCATCAATTGGTGACTTTAATACCATCTCATCAAGTACTGCATCTATACCGTTTTTGGATGCTTCAAGGGCTATAACATTTTCTTTGAGTGATTCAAGCATATTTTTCAAAACTTCTAAATTTTTTTGTGATGCCTTTGCTTCTGAAACAGTTACTTTAGCAAGTTCAATCATCAAAGAGACCTCTTTTTGTTTATCTTTTAGTGCTCTTAGTTTGTTCTTTTGAGTATCTAGTTTTAGTTTTGCTAACTCATAACTATGTAGCTCTATTGAGTTGCTTTTATATAGCATATGGCTTCTAGAGAAATCTTTTTTGGTTTGTTGATAAAGCTGTTTTTGTATGTTAATATTGTTTATAAGCTCTTTTAGTTGTGACTTATTGATTAAAAATTGACTCTCTGCCTTTTTTAGTTCTAAGGGAATTGTTTTTTTTGAAATCTCCAGCTCTAGTTTTTTAGCTTCAAGCATCTTTTTTTGTGCTCGTATCTGTGCTTCAATCTCTGCTTTTTGTGCCTGTTGTTCAGCACTTCTTAGTTTGGCAATTAGCACTCCTTTTTGAACGGAAGTGCCATCATCTACTGTTATTATTTTTAGACGAGCTGGATATTTTGTGTTGAGGTTAATCAAATCACCATCAATGCGTCCTGTTCCCTCTATCAAGTTTTTTGGTAAAGTCTTTGGATGCAACTTTGTGTAAATCATCACAGATGCACCCACTAGTAAAAGTGCCATAACTATCCAAATCGAGTATTTTTTTATAAGTTGCATTTCTACTCTCCTTTGGTAATTATAACTATTCTTGCTACCTTTTTTTGTTACTTATGTTGCATAAATCTATTTAATCTTTCCTTCATAAAACTTTTTAAACCACCTATCGATAGGATTAATCATCTTATACATCACAGGTACTATTAGTAGAGTTAATATCATAGAACTCAAAAGACCACCTATGATAGATATTGCCATTGGTGCATTTGTTTCACTTCCAATTCCAGATCCAAAGGCAAGAGGCAGCATTGCAAATATCATAGCAATAGTTGTCATCAAAATTGGTCTAAGTCTCTTTTCACCAGCTTCTATCAAAGCTTCATCAGCATTTTTTCCCTTTTGCATCGCAGCATTTGCAAAATCTACTAGTAAAACAGCATTCTTCCCAACCATCCCCATTAGTAACATAAATCCAATCATGACAAATAGAGAAAATTGTAAACCACTAAGATACAGAGCCAACATCACACCGATAATACTAAGAGGTAGAGCCATCATGATAATTATAGGCTGAATAAGTGATTCATATAAGATAGCCAAAATAATAAACATTAAAATAACAGAAAGCCCAAGTGCCGCTCCAAAAGCTTTACCTGTTTTTTCCATCTCTTCTGCAAACCCTGTAAATCTATAAGTGACACCTTTAGGTAAAAGCTTATCAATCCCTTCTCGTGTATAAGCCACGGAGCTACCTAAATCAAGTCCAAATAAATCAGCAAAAACAGTTACTTGTCTCTGTCTATCAAAGTGATTTATAGTTGCAAGTGCCTTAGAGTGTGAAAGCTCAACTAAGCCATCAAGATAGACTAACTGACCATCGCTAGATTTAAGTTGTATTTTTTTAATATCTTCAATAGAAGCTCTATTCTTATCTGGAAATCTTAGCGTGATGTTATACTGTTTTCCCTTCTCTTCAAAGTAGGAAATTTCCAAATCACTTGAAAATGCTATGGAGATAGCATTTGCTATTTGTGAAGCTGATATGCCTAATCTATTGGCACTTGTTCTTTTGATATTGACATCAATTTGTGGTTTTCCATCATCTAAATTTGTATCAACATCAACAAAACCTTCTCTCTTTTTTAGATAATTAGTCAAATTTTTTGTAGCAACTTTTAAATCTTCAAACGAGTCAGATTTTAATACAATTTGATAGGGTACAGATACTCCAGCACCTTTGATAGCTGGTATAGCCGCGGCAGTTATAAACATATCTTTCTTAAATGGCTCTAACTTACCTCTTAAGTTTTGGATAATCTGTTCTTGATTGAGTTTTCTCTTATTTCTATCACTTAATTTTACATAGATTTTAGATTTATGTTTCTCTTTTGCAGTGTTGTATCCAACATTTAAAATAGTGTAGAGGACATTCTCATTTTTTCTTACCATATTTTCTATAACTTTTGATTTTTTTATCATCTCTTCTAATGAAATACTAGCATCTGCTTTTATAAATATTTCAAATTCAGCTTTGTCCTCTTTTGGAATAAAATCCATACCAATTTTTGGAAAAAGAGAGAGTGAACCAAAAAATATACCAAAAATCAAAATCAAAGTAATGATTTTAAATCTTAAAACAAGTTTTAGAGTAATTTCATAAATATTCTCTAATCCTCTAAATATTGGCTCGGTAAGATTATAAAACTTACTCTCTCTCTTTTTTAAAACCCTTGCACTCAAACTTGGTATAAAGCTTAATGCAACAGTATAAGAGATAATAACAGCAAATCCAACTGTCATTGCAAATGACTCAAAAAACTTCCCGACAATACCACTCATAAATGATACAGGGATAAATACAGCCAAAAGCATAGCTGATATAGCTAAAATAGTAAATGCCATCTCCTTTACTCCCTCAACAGCCGCATCAAATTTGCCCATACCTTCTTCTAGTTTTTTATAGATATTTTCAATAACAACGATAGCATCATCGATAATAATTCCTATAGACAAAGTAAGTCCAATCAAAGTCATCTTATTAAGATCAAAACCCATATAATCCATCAAAGCAAAAGTACCAAATATAGAAGCAGGAATCGAAAGAGCAGAGACTAAAGTGATAGTCATATTTCTCAAAAAAACAAAGATAATTATTACAGCTAAAAGTGCTCCATAAATTAAATCAAATTTTACATGTTCTAGTGAACTTATAATAAAAGGAGAGGTGTCATTTAAAGTTTTAACTTCAAATCTATCTCCTGCTAATTCTTTAAGATAGGGCAGGGTATCTTTTACTTTCTGTACTATATCGATGGTATTTGTGCCTGATATTTTTTGCACTTCAAGCATCACACCTTCTACTCCATTGAAGGAGGCATAACTTTTTGCATCACTTAAACTATCCTTTACGGTTGCGATATCTTTGAGTTTGATATCATCTTTTATTATGATATTTCTCAATTCATCAATTGTGCGTGCATCTGCTTTTGTTTTGAGTGTAAACTCTTTGGTTGAAGAGATTAATTTACCACCACCGATTTTGACATTTTCACGAGCTACGATTTGGTTGAGTTCAATGACTGTGATACCAAACTTATTTAGCAGGTTTGGATCGGGATAAATTTTTATCTCTCTATCTTTGTAACCTATAATTTTAATAGCTCCAACACCATTAATTTTTTGAAGGGAGGGTTTTACTTTTTCATCCCCAAATAGCATCAGGTTTTTGACACTATCATTTTTTGCCGTTAAAAAGATATTGATGATTGAAGCCCCTCCGATATCTAGTTTACTAACTAGAGGAGTTTTTGCATCACGAGGTAAGATAACTGCAGCTACTTTATCTCTCACATCATTTGTTGCTTCATTTATATCTCGTTCCAAAAAGAATTTGATCATCACTACACTCACACCTTCACTGCTTGAGGAAGTGATAGAATCTATACCACCAATTCGTGAAATTGCTTCTTCTATTTTGTCTGTTACTTGAGATTCTATCGTGCTAGCTTCTGCTCCAGGATAGAGAGTTTGTACAGTAACCATAGGAAAGTCAATATTTGGAAAAAGAGCTGAAGGCATTGATTTGAAACTTATAGAACCAAATATTATCAGAGTCAAGACATACATCAGCGTAGTAATAGGTCTGTTTATGGCTAGTTTATACATTATTTTGTTTCCGTTGTGATGATTGTGCCATCACCAAAAAGTCCAACGATAAATTTTTTTGCTTTTACTTCTGCTTGTATCTTTCGTTTTGAACTATCAATTGAAGGATAAATTTTAGATATAACTCCTTCATATGTTTTATCACTTCCATCTACTTTATAAGAAAATTTATTGCCTACTTTTACATCATTCCAATACTTTTGATCAAATTCTAAAACTAGTTTTCTCTCATTTTTGCTTTGAATTTTAAAAACTGTTCGTATCATCGCACCACTTACTGCATCTCCTACTTCGATACTTTTCTCATATATAATGCCATCAAAAGGTGCTTTTAAAATAGTTTTATTAAGTAATGCCTGTTTATAAGCCAATTGTGCTTTTGCATTTGCATAGTTTGAAGCAAATTTATCAAACTCTGCTTGGTCTATAATTGATTTTACTTTTTCTCTTCTTTTGTAATCTTTTTTAGCATATTTTAATTCTGTTTGAGTGATACCCAAAGATGCTTTTAAATCATCATTTTGTAACTTTGCTAATATGTCATCTCTTTTAACTTCAGATGCGATATCAACTAAAACTTTCTCAACTATACCACTAGAGCTAAATGCTAAATTTGCACTTTTTTGTGCTGAAACTGTAAATGTTGCATAAATATCTTTTGCATATGTACTAACAACTAATAGTACTAATATAGTTAATATCTTTTTCATTTGATGTAATCCTCTATGTTTTTATTTGAAGTAAAATAGTAAGTTGCTTTTGCAATTTCATAATCATATTGAGCTTTTTTATAGAGGGCAAGACTTGCTGTTTGAGTGCTTAATGCATCTAGATATGTTACTTGATCAACAATTCCTGCATCAAATTTGGCTTTGATGCTTTTGTAAACACTTTGAGATGCATGTTTTGCACTAAGAGTACTTTTGATATTAAGTTGTGCAGTTTTGAGCCTATCAAGAGATAGTTTATGTCTAATCTCTTCTTGTTTTGTCTGAAAATTTATCTGCTCCTCTAAAGCCTTTTTTTGAAGAATAAGTGCTTGTTTCTGTTTTTTGATGCTACCCTTGTCAAATAGTCGCATATTTGCCATAAGAGCTATTTTATTTTGCTTATCAACTTGTTCAATTCCCATCTTTTTTAGACTATCATCACGACTATAATCATAAAATCCATAGCTATTTTCAAGCTGTACATTTGGATAATAAGCAGCATTGACAGCTTTTGCTGCAGCTTCAATGGATTTTGCCTTTTCTTGCATAGACTTGATAGCTTCACTTGGTTTGTACTGTAGATTTTTAGGTGTTTTTAGTGTTGCATCTTCGAGAATATCTATGTCTACACCAGTTTTAAGAGATAGATAACTTTTGAGTGTTTTGATATTTAGCTTTAAAGATTCTAATGCATAATTGTTTGCATCATAAGCAGATTGGAGTTTATCAACAAAATCCTGTGGTGCTAAGCCTGCATCTTTGAATTTCTTTATTTTTTTTATATCTGCTTGAAGTTGCGTTGATTTTTCTCTCAAAGCCTCTAAAGAAGCCTCTGCACTTTTGGTATTGTAAAAATCCTGTATGATATCTAAAGTTAGAGTTCTTTGCACATATATCAAATCATATTCACTAGCTTTATAAGCACTCTCTTTCTGCTCAACTTGTGAACTTTTTCTAAATCCATCAAAAATATCTACTCTAGCTTTTACATAAATATTGAGTGTATTTCCTGCCTGAAAAGGTGAAACTTTATCAAAACTAAGATAAGCAGCTCCTACATCAATCGTCGGATAATAACTACTTTTTTGAGAATCCAACTCTTTTGCTTTTGATTGTATATTGTATTTTGATGATAATAACATATAGTTTGTGCTATGTGCAGATTTTATTAAAACTCCTAAATTTTGGGCATATATGTATATTGGTAAGGTTAAAGCTAATAATACTCTTTTCATTTTTTCTCCTCTAAAAGTTGAAATATTGCATCTAAATATCTATCTATCTCTTTCTCTACATCTCTTATAACATTGGTTTTACAACTGTTTATAAAAATACCTTCTATTCCCGCAAAAATCCCCATAATAAGCTCTAACGCAATTGGTTTTAACTCTTTTTTATCAATACTATCTTTAATAATTCTTTCAAACCACTCACAATAGTAGTTAAAATAGTTGCTTTGAAAAGTGATAATCTCATCGCTAGGGTTAGTAAGTGAAATAGCAATAAATTCTTTATATAACTTTCGTAAATCTTGGCTCTCTTTTTCATAGAAAAATTTAAAAAAAATCTTGATTTTTTCTTGTATTGTAGATACTCTTGCTAACTCTTGTTCTTTGTTTTGGTTATGTTCTTCAATTAATATGTGAATTAGTTCAAAAACAACATCTTCTTTGTTTTTAAAATAATCATACAAACTCCCTTTTGCAATCTTTGCTGTTTGTGCAATCTTTAAAATAGTGATATTTCTAAGATGATTTTCTATAAAAAGTTCTTTGCAACTATATGCAATATCTCTTTTTTTTTGTACTTTATCTACAATTATTGGCAAAATAGACTCCCTTTTATATAGATAAATGACCATTGGTCATTTATGAAATTATAGAGATTTCTTACTTTATTTTTGTTTAACTATGTATAGATATAATTAATCCGTCAAAAATGATATATAAAAAATGGATTATTTATGCGTAGTATAGGATTGTTAGGGGCGATTTCCATTGGTATTGGTGGAATGGTTGGTGGTGGTATATTTGCTGTACTTGGTGAAGCTGTATCATTAGCACACGGAGCTACAGCTATTGCTTTTGCTATTGCTGGATTGGTTGCAATTTTTACTGCATACTCTTATGCAAAACTTTCTGTAGCTTTTCAAAGCAGTGGAGGTACTGTTACATTTATAGATAAAGCATTTGGTGATAATATCCTTTCAGGCTCAGTAAATTTTATGTTATGGCTAAGTTATCTTGTCACTATTTCTCTCTATGCAACTGCCTTTGCCTCATACGGTGCAACATTTTTTTCACAAAATAGTACTTTACTTACACATATACTTATTTCTGTTGCTATTATAATTCCAGCTATTATTAATCTTGTGAGTGCCTCTTTTGTTGGTAAGTCTGAAACGGTTATTGTTATAATAAAAGTATCATTGCTTGTTTTGGTTATTGTTATGGGGTTTTCTTACATTGATACAAGTAGGATGTCACCAGTTCATTGGTCAGCTCCTCTTTCTATCGTTGTAGCTGGTATGATTATTTTTGTAGCTTATGAAGGTTTTGAATTGATAGCTAATGCTGCTGAAGATATTAAAAATCCAACTAAGAATTTACCACGAGCCTTTTATCTTTCTGTAGTTATAGTTATAGTGCTTTATATTCTTATATCTATCATAACTGTAGGAAGTGTTAGTGAGGAGGTTCTTATGAAAGCTAAAGATTATGCTTTAGCTGAAGCTGCAAAACCAGCACTTGGAGATACGGGATTTATCATAGTCTCTTTGGCTGCTCTTCTTTCAACATTTTCTGCTATTAATGCAACAATTTATGGTAATGCAAGATTAGGTTATAAGATTGCAAAAGATGGAAAGCTTCCAAAGTTTCTTATGAGCTCGAAGAAAGATATACCCTTTAATGGTGTTATCTATACAACTACTTTAAGTCTTATATTAGCCAATAGTATAGACTTAACAGAGATTGCAATTATTGGAAGTGCTAGTTTTCTTTTACTCTTTTTTATTGTAAATATCAGTGCTTATAAGTTGCACCAAGAGATTGGTGCTTCATCAATTGTAACTATTATTTCATCTGTTATGACATTGACTGCTTTAGTGATTTTAATGTTACATACTTATAGTTCTAATCCTCATGCGGTTATTATTTTTGGTACTTTTATAATTATTTCACTTCTATTTGAGTTGATATATGGAAGATATATTAGAGGTCATATGTTCCAACGAAGATATAAAAAATAAGTAAGTACTTACTTATTACAAACTTGTTAAAGAGGGTTAGTAGTTAAAATCAATATATCATTTTTTAACATCTTTAACATATCAAAAGAGAGAGAATTAGAGAACACAAAATCTTTGTGATGAGAACACAAAATAGTCAAATTAAAATCATCTTTGTTTATAAAAGATGCTAAATGTTTCTCTATAGTATAAAACTCTTCTATAAAATCTATTTCACTAATAATATGCTCTTTTGTGTAATAACCATCAAGGTTTGTCTCTTTTTTTAATTTTTCAAATAACTCTTTTTTTTCTGCTTGGATTTTTTGATTTAAAACGATATTGTTATCATACAAGAGCTTCATTTGACTTTGTGGAAAAACTGTTTTTGCAAAATTGATGCATTTAAGAGAATATTTGCTTAAGTCAACTGGTAAGATGATATTTTTATATAAAGAACTTTTATTTTTTATAATTAAAAAAGAGGAGCTACTTTTTTTGACTAACTTTTGGGTGATATTTTCTTTATAAGTGGTAACAATAAGTGTATCTTTTGTTTTTTTTGTTTGAGTTAATACTCTATCTATAGTATCATCAATAAAGACTAAGATTGCATAATTATTACTCTTTCCAAGTTTTAAAAGTCTGTTTTTAATCTCTGTTTTGATTTTTTCTTTATCTATAAAGCTATCTTTTGGATGAAAATAATCTGGTACATCAAATAATGATTTTTCATATACAAATAATATTTCTAAAATAGTTTTTTCATTTATAGAAAACACTAATGCTTTTTTAAGAATATCATCTAGCTCTTCAAAATCATTTAAAACAACGAGAACATTGTTAATGGTGTTTAGCATCTTAAGCTCCTTGATTCAATTATATCAAATAGAGACAAAAGATAATACTGCTTAAGTGGTATTATAGCTTTTCTAAAAGTTTTTGCATGTTTTTTATAAAAAGATGTTTGTGATTTATCTCTAAGATACCTTCATTTTTTAATTGATGTAAATGGCGTTCAATCACATGTCGAACTGTTCCTATAAGTTTAGCAAGTTCACTATGAGAGAGACCGTGTATAAGATTGTGTTTTTGTTTGTTATTTGGGGTTAGATTTTGTAAAAGTAGTTTTATTAATCTCTCTGATGTATTATAAAGAGACATGTTAGTTGCTAACTCTTCAATACTACGCATTTGTAAGGCAAGATATGGAAAAAATTTTTGGTTGAAAGTTTTATCAGTTGCTATCCATTCTCTCACTTTTTCTATAGGTATTTGCAACATTTGTATATCTTCCAAAACTTCATGTACAACATCATGAGGTTTTGCATCAAGCAGTGTAATTGTATCAAGCATGTCTCCAGATTTGAGGATAAAAATTGTTTGTTCTTTTGCATTGTCTAGATTAAGTTGGTAAGTTTTCATTTTTCCACTTACTATAATATAAAAATAATGCATCAATTCATCCCCACAAAAGAGCGGTTCTCCTTTTTTAAACTCTACTAATTTTGTATACTCATTAATCTCTTTTATTAGTGATTCATCTAATCCTTGAAATAGATAAATATCATAAATTTTCATATTTTATAATTTTTCCAAAAGTTTTTGTATGTTTTTTATGAGAAGGTTTCTATGACTTATCTCTATGATTCCTTCATCTTTTAATTGATGCAAATGGCGTTCAACCACATTTCTAACTGTTCCTGTTAGTTTAGCAATTTCACTATGGGAGAGACCGTGCATGATATTGTACTCTTGTTTATTTTCTGGGTCTATGTTGTGTACAAGTAGTTTTATTAATCTCTGTGATGTATTGTGAAGAGATATATCAGTGGCTAACTCTTCAATATGACGCATCTGAGAAGCAAGATATAAGAAAAACTTTTGACCAAAATCTTTATTGTGTTTAATCCAATTTCGCACTTTTTCTATGGGGAGTTGTATCATCTGGATATCTTCTAAAGCTTCATGCATAACATCATGTGGTTTTGCATCTAGGAGGGTAATTGTATCAATCATATCTCCAGACTTGAGGATAAAAATTGTCTGTTCTTTTGCATTGTTTAGATTTAGTTGATAAGTTTTCATCTTCCCACTGATGATAATATAAAAATAGTTTAACAATTCATCTCCACAAAAGAGTGGATGCTTTTTTTTAAATCCAACAAGTTTCGCACATTGGTTAATCTCCTCTATTAATGATTCATCTAACTCTTGGAATAATTGAATATCATAAATTTTCATGTGCAAAAGCCTTTTTCATATTTAGACTTATAATATTATCTTATCAAATCTTTTGATTTGATATCTGTAATAATTATCATGATAATGAAAGGTTTTGTTTAGAATATACCTAAGAAAAAATTATTTTGTTTAGAGTAGATCTAATTTAGGGGAGGTTTACACTTAAATCTTGCACATTGTTCTACCACATTTTTTTCACATTTTATTCAATTACAATACCCCTATCTAAAATTTAATGATAAAGGAAAACAGATGAAAATCAAAAAAATAGGTTTATTAACCTTGATTACGGCATTACTTATAGGTTGTGGATCGTCTAATTCTTCAGACAATACCAATTATAGCTCTGTTGAAAAGTTTATGGATTGGTATATACCAATCCATATGAAAGAGAATGAAACGGTAGGTCTTTCAATAGCCTTAATTGACAACCAAAAGATTGTTTGGCAAAAAGGATTTGGATATGCCGACAAGGCAAACAACATAGAAGCAACACCAAAAACACGCTACCGTGCAGGTTCAATTACCAAGTTATTTACAGGGATGGCAACGATGAAGCTTGTTGAAGAGGGGCAAATGGATATCGATACCCCTCTCAAAACTTATTTGCCCAAATTTAGTATAAAAAGTAGATTTGATTCTACTGATGCAATCACACCTAGAAATATTATGACACACCATTCTGGATTGCCAGCTGACTGGGAAGATAGAATGTTTGCTGAAAATCCACTTCCCTATAATCAACTTGTTGATGTGATTAAGGATAGTTATGTTGCCTATGAACCAAACAAGATTTTTAGCTATTCAAATTTAGGGGTCAGTTTGTTAGGAAGTGCTATTGAGGAGACATCTGGTGAACTTTATGCTGATTATGTAACAAGAGTTCTTATCCATCCTATGGGTATGCATGATTCAGATCTTGAAATGGAGCTTACTGGAGAGATGGCATCAAAAGCTTACACTCAAAACGAAGAAGTGCGAGAGTATCCTCTTGGTTCAGTTCCAGCAGGAGCATTAAACACAACAGTAACTGACCTGAGTCAATTAGCTATAATGGTAAATAATCAAGGTAATATCAATGGCAAACAGGTCATAACTTCAGATAGTTTGAAAAAGATGTTTATCATCCAAAACAGGGATGTTAAACTTGACCTTGATATGAAAATAGTAAAAATAGGTCTATCATGGTTTATCAAAACAGATATATTACCTGATAACGAGGCTGTCTATCAGCATGATGGAGACACTATCGCTCATGGTGCTTCTTTTATGGTTGCACCTGATTCTAAACTTGGTGTCGTTGTTTTAACCAACAGCTCAAATGCAAATGCTGAGGAGATAGCAACAACACTACTACAAAAAGCGTGGGAGACAAAAACAGGTAAAAAACTTCTTCTTGATACC
This sequence comes from Campylobacterales bacterium, assembly GCA_027066435.1. Classification (GTDB taxonomy): domain Bacteria; phylum Campylobacterota; class Campylobacteria; order Campylobacterales; family QNZT01; genus SZUA-1433. The sequence continues at coordinate 2,416 of JAMONX010000007.1, read as the reverse complement.
GCTAACGAGAAAGTAAGCAGTGATTTTTCAATTGAAGGAACCTATATATCAAGTATCCTTGGTGGTAAAATCAACATAATTAAAGACTCAAATGAGACCTATTCTATTGAAGCATCAGGTGAATCCATACCATTGATAAAAACAGATGATGGAACCTATATCTCTGTATATTTAGAAGGGTTAGAGCTTTATACACAGCATATCGATGGAGAAGATATTATTGTAGAAAACAAACAAACTGTTATAGTTGCAGTAAAAGTAGTACAGCACCCAATACCAGATGCATGGCAAAATCGTTTGGGGAAATATACCATCATAAATCAAGATGAGCCTAAAAGTTCTCAATATCCAGATATCTTTCTTTTCATAGAAGATGGATTTTTACTCTTAAAATCTGTATTAGGTGAGGAAGAATCAACAGATATTTTAAGAGTTATCAATGATGATGAAGCCATTAATGAAGGTCTTGGGAGAGGGAAACGGGAAACAGTTAGTTTTAAAGATGGTGTGCTCAATTTTTCTGGATTAAAATTTAAATATTCACAATAATGTGGAGTCAACGGGGTTTGAAAATCGACTTTTTATTCTTAAATTTTTAGAAAGTCAGAAGTCAGACCCCTTCCTTTATTTTGTATGATGTTTATAAATTAAGATATCAGTCATAAGTACTCCTAATAATGTAAAAGAGATTGATTTTGAAAAAAGAGAATCTTCCTCATCTGAACACAAAATTGTCAAATCAGAATGATTTACATTGATAAACTGAGATAAATCTTCTTCAACAGATAGAGATTCTTCTATAAAATCACCTTTTAATCCTGTTTTGTTTTTTAAATCTTCAAATGTTTTTTTATCATCCTCTTCCCTTTGTTGATTAATTTGTGTGTCCATTATTGGTGCTGAAGTTGAAATTCCTAAATAATCTGCGTCTATTAAAGAGACATCAATAATATAACGATAATCATACAGAAGTTGCATCTTGTCCTTTTCAAATAAAGTTTGTGCAAAACTGATACAAGGCAATGAATTTTCACTTAAATCAACTGGTATAACTATCTTTTTATACTCTTTTGTACTATTTTTTATAACTAGCACTGGAAAATGGCTCTTTTTTAGCAGTTTTTTTGTGATTTTTTCATGATATGCTGTTATGACAAAAACATCACTATCCTCTTTTATCAGTGTTGCTAATCTATCTGCTGTATCATTGATATAGACTAAAACTGCAAAGTCGTGATCCTTTTTGATTTTTGAGACTCTATTTTCAATCTCTTTTTTAATTTTATCTTTGTCTAGAAGATTGTTTTTTATACTTTCATCTGAACGAAAATAATCAGGTATATCAAACAGAGGCTCTTCATGAACATATAGTATTTCCAACATAGCTCTTTGCTTAAAAGATAACTCCAAAGCTTTTTCAAGTACATCGTCAGCGGTTTTGAAATCATTTAAGACTGCGATAATTTTTTTCATCACAAACTCCTTTTAATTTTTTTACTTTTAAGATAATGAAACATTGATATTTCACCAAAAAACGGACCAAAGATATTAAGTACAGGTACAAAGTTAAAAAGTGCCGTGATAAAGCTAATTACCCATGTCGCTAAGTTATGCTCTTTTAACTTCTCTTTATCTATTTTATCAAATAACAAAGAAGCAGCATCATATCTAAAGGTATCTCTTACAAGCCAAACCCATAAAGCAATTAAAATGATGATATTTATAATAGGTATAAAAAGAAATGGAAATAAAATAAGTGATAGAATGACAAAGATAACACTATCTTTTATCGTATAACCTATGGTTTTAATCGCATGATTTTTTACTGCTTCATCGTCTGGAAAATGTCTCATTTGAACACCTTTGATTAGAGGCTTGCTAAAAATATTTACAACAAACACCATCGTTATAACGATAGCATTATAGATAAGATAAGCAGCTATCATATAACCTATCCCTTTTTCTATCGTTTCAAATGGAAGCCAAGTTAAAAGTTGTAAAAATTGGCTATAGATATAATCTCCTTGAAAAAACCATATAACAGACCAAAAAATTGCACTAGAAATGATAATAATTATTGAAAAAGAGGTATATTTATCCTTAGAAACACTTCTCAAGATGAGATTCCCAAAAAATGCAAAAATCAAAGCAAAGGTCAATAAAACTAGTTGAAACCAAAGAAAGGAGGAGAGCATCCAAGCACCGTTTGAGCGAATCATCGAAAAGGGTATAAGCTCTAGTATGTTACTTCCTATCGATACAAGCACTCCCCAAAGTAGATAACCAATCACACCCCATAAAACACTAACTAACAGACCGCTAATAAGTGCATACTTCATAACATCCCAATGCAGAATCTCTTTAAAACCAAAAATAACTGCATGCATAACATCTTTCATAATAGTTCCTCCTATTT
>JAMONX010000006.1 GCA_027066435.1 Campylobacterales bacterium | reverse complement strand
CTCAATAAAGTAAAAAGTTTGATTGGCCCCACCTAGTAAAAGGTGGGTGTGCCCGAAGGCGAATTGTGAAAGCATTATACAACAAAAACAGAAAAAAATCAAGAGGTATGGGTAGATGAAGAGATTAAACGGTAAAAGTTTGGATATTGTGAGTGAAAATGTAACAAAACTAAAAGAGATTTTCCCTGAAGTTTTTTCTGAGGGTAAAGTAGACTTTGAAAAGCTTCATGAAAGCTTAGGTGAGTTTACAGAAACAAGTAGTGAACGATACAACTTCACATGGAACGGCAAACAAAATGCCAAGAAGATAGCCCAAACACCTTCATCTGGAACTCTTCGACCTTGCAAGGAAGATAGTAAAAACTGGGATAGTACACAAAATCTCTACATAGAGGGCGATAACCTCGAAGTGCTGAAACTCTTGCAAAAGTCTTATCATAAAAAAGTGAAGATGATATACATAGACCCACCATACAATACAGGCAAAGACTTTGTCTATAAAGATAACTTCAAAGAGAACATCAAAAACTATCTTGAGATAACAGGTCAAGTAGATAGTGAGGGAAATCGCCTAAGTACAAACTCTGAGACAAATGGTAGGTATCATAGTGACTGGCTAAACATGATGTATCCAAGACTCAAACTAGCTAGAAATTTGCTTAAAGATGATGGGGTTATATTTATCTCTATTAATGAAGTTGAATATGAAAATCTTAAAAAAATATGTGATGAAATTTACGGTGAAGATAACTTTATTGGTACAGTAATATGGAAAAATAAATTTGGTTCAGGTGCAAAAACTAGTGGTTTTATAGGAGTACATGAATATATAATTTGTTTTTCTAAAACAATATTAACCAATATAACATCAGATTTAAGTGAACTAGAAGTAAAAAAACATACTCGTAAAGACGAAAAATATGAAATTAGAGGTGGTTATAGGATACAGCCCTTAATGACTAGAAGCATGGATGATAGACCTAATTTAGTGTATCCCATTGAGTATAATGGAAAAATGATATATCCAAACAAACAATGGGTTTGGTCAAAAGAAAGAATGATGGAAGCCATTAAAAATAATAATGTAGATTTTATGGAAAAAGAAGATGGCTCAGTCGCAGTTAATTCAAAACAATATCTCAAAGATGAGAATGGATTTATGAGGAGAGGCAAACCAACAACTTTTTTCGATAAAGTTTATACACAAAATGGGACAAAAGAGTTAGCTGAATTATTTGAAAAAAAAGTGTTTGATTTTAATAAGCCACTAGGATTAATAAAATATTTAATAAGTTTTGAAATAAATGATAAAAAAACTTTTGAAGATAATGATGTAATACTAGATTTTTTCAGCGGTTCAGCCACAACAGCTCATGCCGTTATGAAGCTAAATGCTGAAGATAAAGGTAATAGAAAATATATCTTAGTCCAACTTCCAGAGCCAACAGATGAAAAAAGTGAAGCTTTTAAATCAGGATATAAAAATATCTGCGAAATAGGAAAAGAGCGAATCCGAAGAGCAGGAGAGAAGATAAAAGCAGACAATCCAGATAAAGATTTATCAAACCTAGACATAGGTTTCAAAGTCTTCAAACTAGACAGCTCAAACATCAAAGAGTGGGATAGCGATTTTGATAACCTTGAAGCAAACCTCTTGGATGCAGTAGATAACATCAAAGAAAACAGAACCAGCGAAGACCTACTCTATGAGATACTCCTAAAATATGGCTTAGACCTAACCCTGCCGATAGAAGAAAAACTCATAGAGGGCAAAAAAGTCTTTGTCATAGGATATGGAGCGTTAATCGTTTGTTTGGATGATGAAATAACCATAGATGTGGTAGAAGAGATAGCCAAACTAAAAGATGAGTATCAAAGCAACATCTTAAGAATAGTATTTAAAGATGGAAGTTTTAAAGATGCAGTTGTCAAGACCAATGCTTTACAGATATTGAAGCAGTTTGGGATTGATGAAGTTGTGAGTGTGTAAGGAGAAATTGATATGAGATTAATAATAGAAAATTGTAACAATATTGAAAAATCGACTATTGATATTGAGAAAAATCATTTAAATATAAAATATGGTATCAATGGTACAGGAAAGAGTACAATAGCAAAATCTATTGCACTAAAAAATGATTTAGATAGTTTGATTCCCTTTAAATATTTAGAAGAAAATCCAGATAATATAAAACCTACTATCAATGGCATAGATGATATTAATACTATTTTAATATTTAATGAAGAATATATAAGTCAATTTGTTTTTCAGGAAAATGAATTATTAGCAAATAGTTTTGATATATTTATAAAAGATTCTGAATATGTTGCAAATCAAGAAGCTATAGATGTATTAATTCAAGATGTTAAAAAATTATTTGAGGAAAATGATGAATTAAAACTTATTATTAAGGATTTGGAGGAGTTAAGTGGTTCATTTGGAAAATCTAAAAGTGGATATGCCAAATCAGGAAAGTTAGCAAAAAGTTTAGGAAATGGTAATAAACTTAAAAATATACCTGAAGGACTTGAAGAATACAGTGATTATTTACATAATGAAAATAGTGTAAAATGGCTAAAATGGCAGATGGATGGTAGTAAAAGTTATTTAAATATTAATGAAGAAAAATGCCCATATTGTACATCTATAGTTGAAGCACCAAAAAAAGAAATAATTGAAAAAGTGAGCCAAGAATATGACGCTACAGCAATAAATCATTTAGTACAAATGTTAGGAGTATTTGAAAGGTTAGATAAATATTTTACAGATGATGTAAAAAAAGAGCTTAATTCTATTATTTCAAATAGTGATGGTTTAAGCGAAGAAGAAATTAAGTATCTTATTTTGGTAAAAGAACAGATAGAAACACTTTTAAAAAAATTAATAAATCTTCAAAAATTAAATTATCACTCTTTTGATGATATTAATACTGTAGAAGAAAAAATAAAAGATTTAAAAATAAAATTAGGTTCCATACCATTTCTTAATTCTGATGAAACTCAACAAATTGTAAATCCAATGAACGAATTACTAGATAATATACTAAATCGCATAGGAGAATTAAAAGGTAAAATACATAAGCAAAAACAAAAAATACAAAGAACAATATTAAGTCATGAAAAAGATATAAATTCATTTTTAGAGATGGCAGGTTATAAATATCAAATAACTCTTGAAAAAGAAAATGAAGAGTATAAGTTAAAATTAAAACATCTTGATTATTCAGAGTTTATTAAAAGTGGTTCTCAACATTTAAGTTTTGGAGAAAGAAATGCTTTTGCTTTAATCCTTTTTATGTATGAGTGTTTATCTAAAAAGCCTGATTTAATTATATTAGATGACCCTATATCTTCTTTTGATAAAAATAAAAAATATGCAATTATGTATAGACTATTTATAGGTGAAAAATCTTTAAAAAATCAAACACTTCTAATGTTAACTCATGATATAGAACCTATTATAGATACTATAAAAATAAAAAGTGGTTTATTTCAACCTCTGCCTAAAGCTTCATTTCTAAAATTAGAAAATGGGATAATAGAAGAAATAGAGATTAAAAAAAGTGATTTGATGACTTTTTCTCAAGTTTGTAAAGCTAACTTATCTAGTAATATTAGTGATATTGCAAAAACAATTTATTTAAGAAGATATTATGAAATAATGGATGATAAAGGATTAGAATATCAAATGCTTTCTAGTTTACAGCATTGTAGAGATAATCCTACAATCCAAGTAAGTGGTACTTCAAGAGATATGAATGATAGTGAAAAAGAAGAAGCAACAAGAAACATAAAAATAATGATGAGTGGTTTTGATTATCAAAATATTTTATCAGTTCTAAAAGATAAGGAACAACTCAAAGTATTATACTTTTCAAGTAATAACAACTATGAAAAACTACAAATTTTTAGGTTGTTAGCTATTAAAATTCCAAATAAAACAGTAGATAAATTTGTAAAAGAAACTTATCATATAGAAAATGAACAAATTTCACAACTAAATCCATTAAAATATGATGTAATACCTTATTTTATTATTGAAGAGTGTGATAAATGTTTGAGTTGTTAAAAAAACAAAATGAGGAAAATAAAAAGGAACACTCATGACCAAAACTAACCTAAAAAAACTCTCATTTACCAAAGACTATGAAACAAAAAAAATACTCAAAAAGTCCATCTCTGCCAGCCGTGCCTTGGCAAACTTAAACGGTGTTGCCAAAACCATACCAAATGAAAACATCATCATAAATACTCTCATCTTGCAAGAAGCAAAAGATAGTTCAGAGATAGAAAACATCATCACAACTCATGATGAACTCTATATCTCCACGGTTGATAGCTCAAACATCTCACAAGCTACAAAAGAGGTGAATCGCTATGCAAAAGCTCTTAAAGAGGGTTTTTTACTGGTTGATGAGCATAAACTTTTACTCATAAAGCATATAGTAAAGATACAGTCTATCTTGGAAAACAACGATGCAGGTATCAGAAAACAAGCAG
>JAMONX010000005.1 GCA_027066435.1 Campylobacterales bacterium | reverse complement strand
TATTTTTCATTGCTTACTTTCCTTAATTCTGTAATAGATAACTTATTATCTCTTGTTTTTTTTGTCTAAAAAATGCTCTTTTATCCTTTGAAGTCATTTTTATAGGAGTAGTATAATTTTTTAAATACTCTTCATACATTGCATCATCAAAAGGTATTAATTGATTTTGGGAGTAGCCAAAAATTTCTACCTTTCTTTCATTAAATGTTTCATACTTTTTTTGATACTGTTCTTTGGTAAGTGGGCTTTGTGCTGTTGTTGATTGTTCAAGTTTTATAACTCTTTGTCTATTTTTCATTGCTTACTTTCTCCTCTAATGCTGTTATTCTATCTTCTAGTTCTGTTATCTCATAACTCTTGGTAAAGCTATTGCTAACGGCTTCGATCGTCCTTAGTTGGCTTTCAGATATTAAACCATCTGCAAACTGCTTTGTCGCATTTGCTAAATTCTCTATTGCATCTTTTGCATTGTTTGGCTTTTTGATATTAATCGCTGGATTGAATAACCCTAATCTCTTAACTAAAAACTGTTGATTAGTTGCATTCATTGATAGTGCTTCTAGTATCGTTGAGGTTACTTTTTTTGATAGTTCTAGCTTACCCCTTTGAATAGCTTCTTTTAGTTTTGTATTTGTTGATAGTGTTTGTGTAGCTATGTTTAAAGATTGTCCGATTAAAATATTATTAAATCCTTGTTCTGCTAACTCTTCCACCTGTTCAATTATCTCTTTTGTTATCGTTGTTTTTGTCCTTGTTTTTTTAGTCATTTTTTAAATTCCTTTTTATCTAAAAACTTTACTTGTATAGTTGTATTTTTGAACTGTTTATCTTTAGCAAGTATCGCTTTTATTTTGGCTATTACCTCATCTTTAGTCATTTTTAATCCTTGCTAGGTCTGTTACCTCTTTAAACTCATACAATGGTAGTATTAAGGCTCTAAAGTTTGGTATGCTTATCTTTGCTTCTATTCTCCAAAGAGTGCCTTTTAAGCCGTTCTTAAATGCTTTATTATAAAAGACAATAGTATCAATCATAGGTATATCTGTATTATTGATATAGTGAGTATCTGTTATCACTCCATCTTTAGTTATATAGGGTGTTAATGTAAAATATTGTTTGATTGTTTCTATGTTTGGCTTGTATGCTAAATCTAAACATATATCTACACTTGATATATCTTTTAGTATTTGAAGTATTTTAGATATTAGTTTTCTTGGTGGTGGGTCTTTGTGATATTGCTTCATACCAAAAATAACTAATATTGCTTTTCTATATTTTGGAGCATCTGCATTAGAGTTATAATAGTAGATATTATAATTTTCTAATCTATATGCACTTGTTACCTCATCTTCTAAAAGTCTTTTCTTTAGTTTGGGTATTAGTGGAGAGTTATTTTTTATCTTACTCCACTTACCTATATCTTTTATAGGGTTAATTTTGTATTGTTTACTAAATTCTATCCTTATAGTATCTATCTGAAAATCTTCATCATAAGCATTATTAAAATTTCTGATAAATTCTTCTAACTCTTCTAAGATATTCATAAGTTTTTATATCCTTTCTCTCTTCTATATTATGGGACTATTTTCTTAAGCTTCCATAGCCAACTATATCAAAGCCCTAAATAAATAGGGGCTTTGATGTACTAATGCTTTTTTCTCTTTATGAGATTAGACTACCTTGATATATATTATAAGGGGTGTTTTTTTGCACCTTAAAGCCCTTTCCTCGTTCTTATTTATTAAGACTTATTAGCTATAATTTTTCTAGTATTTTAGATAATAACTCATCTGAAAATTTGATAATCTCTTTATCATTTATAAGAGCATATCTATCTAATTGACCTATATAGTGAAATGTTATCAATCCACTTTTAGGGATTACTTTTCTAAGTTCTACAATAGCATTACTTGGTCTAGTATCTCCCCACCCAGCACCCTCTAAATTATTAAATGAATTAAGTATCGTTATACCTTTTTTGTATGACTTGTTTCTATCTCCCTTTAATAACTCTTCAAGCACTCTATATATTTTGTGTGTATATAGTTTTGCTTCTTCTTTGTGGGTAGATTGAGATTGTCTATAAGTCAGAATCGCTTCTTTACCATTTATCATAACTATATTATTTATCATTGAGTTACCTCAACTTTACTATTTATAAAGCTATCTAAATCCTCTTTTTTGAAGATTGTTACTCTATCACTTAACTTTATAGGTTTTAACTTTCCTTGTTTAGCATAAAGCCATATTGTAGATAATCCCACTCCTAAATATTTTGAGGCTTCTTTAGCTCTATAATTCATTTTACTCATTTGTAAGTCCTATTGTACTTACCTCACTAGTTTTTGGTTTTGTATAGTCTAAAAAGCTGTACTTGCTTTTAATTTGTTTAGACTATGTTGCAACTAGTGAAATTATATAAAGTAGGTTTTTGGGGTTTTTCCCGTTTGGGGGAAATAGTAAAAATATCTAATCTAATGCTGTAATGCTTTTATAAAATTGTTAATCTCTTTTGATTTACCATAGAGTTTAAGACTAACAAGATAATCGCTGATAGCATTTTTATCTTTTTCAGTAATAGGTTTTGAATTAAAATAATTATCAGCATTCTTATATGCTTTACCAAGTACCTTTTCTAACTCATCAATATCTGCATTTGTTGAAAAATTATTATGTATCAACTTTGTTATATCTTCAATTTTTGTTCTAAATACTTTTATTTTCTCTTCTTTAGATTTTTTTTCATAGCCTATAATTTTTGCTTTTCCTTGCATACTATTAAGAAGATTTTGTTTTGGAATTGCACTACCGTACTCATAAATCAATTTCAACCATTTAGTTATAATCTCTTCAAGTTCTTTGGGGTTGGCTACATTAAAAAGTTTTGGTGCATACTCTTCTATTAAATCTGTAGTTTTTGTAACTGATATAATTTTACGGTCTTTCATTTCCCAAAAAAGATAGTGATATGGAAGAGTAGTATCATCATAAGTTGCTTGCATTGCATCTCTCAAAGTATCAAGACACTCTTCATCACTTATCATTTTTTAACCTCATCTAAATAATCAGCATACCACTCTATAAGCCCTTTCATAGCTTCTTTATAGTTTGACCGATTGTAAGCCTCTTTAACTGTATTTGTTTCTTTATGTGCTAAAAGAGCCTCTATAACTTCCCCTGTATAATCGTGTCCTTTTTCTTCATTCATTTTTTCATAAGCTATCGTTGCAAACATAGCCCTAAAGCCGTGAGGTACAAACTCTTCTTTTGTGTAACCCATTCTTCTAAATGCACTTACAAAGGTATTTTCACTTAGTGGCTTTCCATCACTTCTAAAGCTTGGAAATACATAATCACTATCGGTACTATTTCCTTTTAACTCTTCTAGTAGTGTTATGACTTGTTGAGGTAAAGGTAAGATAAACTCTTTTTTCATTTTCATTTTATCAGCTGGTATAACCCACTCTTTAGCATCAAAATCTATTTCTTTCCATTCCATAAATCTGATATTGTAACTTCTAACAAAAAGATAAGGAAATACTTTTAAAGCCATTTGTGTAAAGTAATCGCCTCTATACTCATCAATAGATAATAAAAGCCCTCTTATATCTTTTTCTTTGGTAAATGTTGGATAGTGTTTTTTTTCTCTTTTACCTAATACGATTAATAAATCAATATCTGCAATTATATTATGTGGTGTGTATTCGTGAGTAACTGCAAATTTGAATATTTTGTTTAGTATCAAAGCTATTCTTTTTGATGTTTCTTGAAAACCTTGATTTTTAATATCTTCAAGTATTGCTATGATGTCTTTTCGTGTAATCTCATCAATAGGTTTATCTTTTATACTTAGCTTTTTTTCTTTTGAGATTGTGTAAGTTGTATAAAGATGTTTCCTTAGTGCTACTCCTAATTTATGATGATAGTTTTCTGATACTTCACTCTCATAGCTTTTTAACCATAGTTGAGAGATATTCTTAAATGTATTCTCTTTTTTAACCTCTATCTGTTTGTTAGTTTCTTTTTCGGCTTTTCTTTTTTCCGCAGGATCTAATCCCTCTTGTATCTGTTTTTTAAGTGCCTCTCTTTGTAATCGTGCTTCACTTAGTGTTAGTGCTGGATAAACTCCTAAAGCTATTCTTTTCTCTTTTCCATTGAATTGATATTTTAATCTCCATCGCTTATGACCTTTTGGAGTAACAATAAGATAAAGCCCACCACCATCAAAAAGCTTATATTCTTTTTCTCTTGGTTTAGTGTGGTTGATTTCTTTGTCGGTTAGTGGTTTAGTAGTTCTAGCCATTTCTTTTTTTCCTTTAGGGATATTTATTTTTAGGGATATTTTGAAATTATAACAAATGCCCCTAAAAGTATCCCTTAAATTCTTAGAGAGTATTGAATTTGGTTAGATTAACTTATAGTGTAAATCGGCTATAAAGCCCTAAAGTTTAGGAGTTTGTTTTAGTAAGTTGGATTGTATTAAATCGTAAGATGGTGGAACAGAGGGGGATCGAACCCCTGTC
>JAMONX010000004.1 GCA_027066435.1 Campylobacterales bacterium | reverse complement strand
CATTTCCCATATCTTTTGCAAATTCGTAAAATATAGGAAGAGCTATGGATGTTAGGGCAGTATTACTTGTAACTTCAGTTGAGAAGCTTACAAATAGTGCAACAAGTACAAACATCCAAAAAAGTGGCAGAGTGGATATAAATGATATCTTTTGAGCAATATCTGCAGCTAAACCAGTTTGAGAAAATGCAGTTGCTATACTAAAACCGGCACCAAATAAAAATATTATTTCATAAGGTAGGTTTTTAGTGTCATCCCACTCTAAAAAACCAAATTTAGGCATAAACATAAGAAGTCCAAAACCTAGGAGTATAAGCTTCTCGTTTAACCCAAGTCCACTAAAAAATGGTTTTATCGGGGTGTTTAAAAGTAGCAAAAGTGATAAAGCTCCAAGTATCCAAAGAAGCCTTTTTTGGGTATCATCAAGTGTAGGTATTTTGGTATCTATATCTTTAACGCACTCACCTTTTACACCAATAGAGAGTATATAAGGAACAGTGATTAGCATAAGTATAGCAACGGGAGCTACCATAAATATCCACTCGCCAAATGATGGAACGGCTAACCCCTTCTCTTCCAAAAAGCCAAGAAGAAGCATATTTGGTGCAGTGCCTATTGGAGTTATGATACCACCGATACTTGCACCATAAGCGATAGCGAGTAAAAAACGAACTTTTAATTTGATATTCTCAGTTAAAAATAGACCAATTGGTAAAAGCATTAGGGTTATTGTTGTGTTTGAAAGTAAAGCACTTAGGAGTGCTGCTGTGATGGCAAGAGCATAGATAATACCAGTAGAAGTTTTTGGAAAAAGTGTGAGGAGTTTTGCACTGAAGTATTTGTGAAGCCCAATCTTTTCAACAGCAATTGCCATCATAAATCCACCGATAAATAAAAATATAATAGTTTTTGAGTAATTTGGTGCAACTGCATTGATATCGATAATACCAAGTGCAGGAAAAAGTATCAATGGTAAAAGAGATACAACACCCAATGGTAATGCTGCATTTGTCCAAAGAGTTACCAAAGATGCAACTACTCCAATAAGCAGTGAATGCTCTCTGCTAAAACCAAATAATGAAACTCCAAAGAATGCTAAGCCTATTAAAATGGCAATTAAAATACCCTTCATGTAATTTCCCTTTTATAAAATGATATGAAAAAAAATATAGCAGCTACTATGATGATAGCTGGAGTGGTCGAAATGTCAAATTGATATGATAAAAATAGTCCTACTATACAAAATATAAATGCCAAAAACATAGATAGTATCATCATGTTTTTTATATTTGCCGTAAACTTTTCAGCGATAAATGGGGGGATGCTAAAAAGAGCAATAACAAGTATAAGTCCAACCGAACGAATACTCATAACAACAGTAAGTGCCATCAGAACTATCAAAAAAGTATAGATAAGTTTTACACGAAGTCCTTGAATCTCTGCAAAATCTTTATCATAAGATATCGCTAAAAAACGGTGATATAAAAGTAACATTGAAACTATTAAAAGTAGGCAAACTCCCGCCATAAACCAAAGATCACTATTTGGAACCATCAAAATATCTCCAAATAAAAATCCCATTAAATCAACATTATATCCAGGTGTTAAATCTATAAAAATTATACCAATACTCATACCAACTGCCCAGATAACACCTATTAGAGTATCACTCCTATCTTTATACTTGTATGTTATAAAAGATAAAATGATAGCTAAAAATAGTGCAAATAGTGTGGTTGATAGTAAAATTGAAAAACCAAAATATACAGCTATTCCAATGCCTCCATAACTCCCATGAGCAATGCTCGCTGCTATAAAATGTGAACGGTTTATAAGCATCATTGTGCCAATTATGCCAATGGAAATTGAGAGTAAAAAAGATGCTATAACAGCATTTTGCATTAAATCGAACATTTATGATTCCTAAAATAATCAAGAAGTTCCATTTCACAAAAGTGTCCATCTTTAATATAAGTATTAGTATCTATTTCATCATGTAGGTGTAAGGTCTTATTGATATAGGCTACTTTATTTACTCCCTGGAGAAGAATATTTATGTCGTGGCTTACTATTAGTTTTGTTAGAGGAAGCTCTTTTAAAAGTTTGTAAATCTCTTTTTGACCTTGGGGGTCTATTGAAGCGGTTGGTTCATCAAGAATTAAAATTTTAGGCTCTTTTGTTAAAGCACGAGATAGAAGAACTCTCTGTCTTTGTCCGCCTGAAAGCTCTTTTATCTTTTTATTTTTCAGATGTTTTACATTCATAAGTTCTAATTTTTCATTAGCTATCTTTTTATCTTTTTTTGTGTAAAAAAGTTTATTTTTAGCTAATCTCCCTTGAAGTACAATATCAAAAACAGATATTGGCATATCTAAATTAAAATTTATCTGTTGTGGGAGGTAGCCAATACTCAGTCTTGCCTCTTTAGGAGTTTTGCCAAGTATGCGGAGACTGCCTGATGTTGGTTTTAAAAATCCCAATAAAAGTTTTAAAAGTGTAGTTTTTCCCCCTCCATTTGGTCCAATGATGGCGACATAGTCGTTTTGAAAAACTTGAAGGCTAATATTTTCTAGTACTAGATTGTTATTATAATTAAAGGCAAGGTGATCAATTTGAATCTGTCTATTCATGGTGACATTGTATCTAATTGTATATTTTAATATCCATTTTGTATAATTGAGTATAATATTATATGAAAGATAAGGGATGTTTAAGATGTTAGAGAATTTTATAAAAAGGGAGTCATCTGCTGGGATATTGTTGATATTTGTAACAATACTTGCGTTGATTTTACAAAATAGTGTGTTTACTGGGGGATATAATGGTTTTTTACAAACACATGTTGAGATACGAGTAGGAAGTTTGCAGATAGCCAAACCTCTGATTTTATGGATAAATGATGGTTTAATGGCGATATTTTTCTTTCTTATTGGCTTGGAAGTTAAAAGAGAAGTTATGGAAGGTCATCTCTCATCTGTGAAGCAGGTGGTACTTCCTGGTGTTGCTGCTGTTGGAGGAATGATTGTTCCTGCTCTACTATTTGTTGCTTTCAATCAAGGTGATGATTTTGCTATGAGAGGGTGGGCAATTCCTACTGCTACTGATATTGCATTTGCTTTGGGTATATTATCACTTCTTGGTAAGAGAGTTCCTATATCACTAAAGATATTTTTGATGGCACTTGCAATTCTTGATGACTTAGGTGCGATTATTATCATTGCTCTTTTTTATACATCAGAGTTGTCAGAATTATCTATTTATTTAGCTTCTGCATCCCTTGTGGTATTGTATGTTATGAATAGAGTTGGAGTTTCTAAAAAAGCCGCTTTTATTTTAGTAGGTGTTATTCTTTGGATAAGTGTACTAAAATCTGGTGTTCATGCTACATTAGCGGGTGTAGCATTAGCATTTTTGATACCTTTAAAATCTAAAGATAAAGATGGTAAATCATTTTCAATGCTTAAAGAGATGGAGCATGACTTACATTATTGGGTAGCATTTTTGATTTTACCACTTTTTGCTTTTGCAAATGCAGGTGTGGCATTAAGTGGAATTTCCGCAGATGATATGTTTGGTACAGTCCCTATGGGAATTATGGTAGGTCTATTTATAGGTAAGCAAGTTGGAGTATTTGGATTTAGTTGGCTTGCTATAAAATATGGGCTTGCTTCATTGCCAACAGGAAGTACTATGATACAGTTGTATGGAGTTTCAGTTCTTACTGGTATTGGGTTTACTATGAGCCTATTTGTTAATTCACTAGCTTATAATGAAACACAAATATTTAATTATGCAGATAAGCTAGCAATTCTTATAGCATCATTTCTCTCAGGAATTGTTGGATATATGATTTTAAAGAGTGCAAAGAAATCGAGTAAAAGCAACCAGTAACGGTTGCTTTTTAGCTTAAAAACATCTCTATCATAATAAATATTTAATTTTAATTAAAATAACTACAAAATATTTAATTTACGACACAACTTTGACACAACTAACTGCTATATTTACAAAATCAATAATATAAAATCTAAATTAAACAAAAGGAAAAAAGATGAAAAATTTGTTTTTATTGACATTTGTGAGCCTGTTGTTTTTAACTGGCTGTGGTGGTGAAGGTGCATGCTGTACTCAAGGTGCGTTAGTTCAATCAAAGGAAGTAGCTAGTTTCTCAGATGAGACAAATAAAACACCTGTTGCTAATATCTCTGATTTGCCTATATCTACACAAGATTGTAGAAATGTCACAGCCAATAGTGACTTAAGCTATGATCTTGATGGTACGATTGAGAGCTATATTTGGAGTGTTGATGGTGTAAATGTTACTCATGAGAAAAATCCAGATTCTATTTTGCCTTGTGAAAATAGCAAGACTGAGTATCAAGTATGTTTAACTGTTATAGATGATAAGGGTGCTTCAAGTAACAAAACTTGTCAGGCTGTGAAGATAGTACAAAAGAGTGATCCTACACCTATTAATCGTATACATATCAAACCAAGTATAGAGATTCCAACACCATATAGAGATGGTGATTACCATGTCTTTGATATTTGTGAACAAACTTTTGATAGACATGAAGTGGTTAGTTATCACTGGCAGGTAACAAAACATTTTAAAGATGGAGCAACTGCTACACACACAAATGATACTTGTCAAAAAAGAATTTATGCTAAAGTCAAAGAGTTTGAAAGTGTAGATGTTACCTTAAGTATAACTTTTACAGATGGGGATATCAGTAGTGCAACAAGCTCTTATATTCAGAGTAGTGATGCACAAGCATTAAATGATTAATTATCTCTTTGTAGGCTGTGGTGTTTTCACCACGCCTTTATTTATACTTTTTACCAATCTCTTTTCATAAGCAGTAAAAGCTTTATTCATACCTGTTACTATATCGTTGTTAGAGTCAATAGGTACTTTTATAGAAAATAAGCTATTTTTATTTCCATATATGCCGTTTATTTGTGATGTTGCTTCAAGTATAACCATTTTTTTATCTGCAATAAATTTATTTATAATAATTTGTATGATGATATCAGGTTTATTTGTTACATTGTATGGGTATTTATATACTTTGGGTGTATTAAAAGAGCTTTGTAGAGTTGATACTACTCTGTTTGTTAGATGTTCATCTAAGTATGTTGCCCAAGTTTTATTTTTCAGGTAGATTATTTGATTTTTATTTTTTAAAAACGGGATTTTCTTTGAAAGTAGATATTGTGGAAGTTCGATATTTTTAATACCTACACTATATGTGAAATTTTTTGAAGATTTGTATATATTATTGTTGTTAAGAATAAAACTCTGTTTTGTACTGCATCCAGTAAAGATAGCTAACAAGAAAATAAAAAAGATAATTTTTTTCATAATCAATCTCCAAATATAAGTGAATTAGGTTTTTGATCAATTTTTCTAAGTACTCGCTCAAGTGACTTAGACGCATTATTAATCTCTTTCATGGATTCTGAAATATCATCACTCATCTTTGATTCAGAATTTATCAAGTTTTGTGTTGATTTTAGTGTATTTTGAAGCTCTTGTAATGAATCTTTCAATTGTCCTGGTAACTCTTTAAGCTCTTTTGTTGCAGTGATTGTATTTATATTTTTTATCGCTTTATTTAAATTGTGCAAAGTGTCATTTAGAGGTTCTTTAGTGTCATTTATCAAGTTTTTAATTGAACTTAAAACTGTTTTAAATTGACTTGCCATATCGGAAAATATAATATTTTTAGTCGGAAAAATATCATACGGTTTAGCACTTGTTACAGTTGCTCCTTCTTTGTAGATTAATTCAATGTGAAGAGTTTTTAATAGTGGATTATTTTTGGTTAACTTTGCAATAAAGTTTTGTAAATTTTTTGAACTGTTATCGTCTATAAATATTGTAGTATCTATATCAACTAAAATATTTGAGACAATTTTCTCTTTTCTTTTGTCAAAATAAGAGTCAATATCGACTACATGTCCCACTTGAAACTCTTGAAATTTTACAGGGTCGTCAATTCTTAGAACTCCTAAAGTTTGCTCAAAGTTCATCTTGTATGTTTTTAAGTTAGCAGTGTTATATCCAATTCTCTTCTTTTTTGCTTCACTAGAAGATGCAAAAAGTGGAAATATATACTCTTCTTTTATAGGATACTTTTTTATTAGCTTAGAAGGTGCACTAAATGATATACCTCCATAAAGTATTTGAGAGGAGGATGCAAGAGATACATCAAGTGTAGCTCTGCTCATATCTAGTTTAAAATTACTCATGTTCCAAAATTGTGTTTTTGCATTGATAAATTTATAATAAGGATCTTTTACAAAGATATTAAACTCTACAAAATCTCCATTTCTTGAAAGCTTGACCTGTTTTATCTCTCCTACAGTTATATTTCGATAGTAGACTAAAGAGCCCGATTCTAAATTGTAAGAATTTGGTGCATTGAGCTTGAAATACTTCCCTTTTGTATTTTCCTCATCTAAGTAAGGCTCTTCTAATCCTTTAAATCTATCTCTAAAACTTCCTCCTGATACTCCATCAAGCTGAATGTAGCTTCCCGATACCAAAGTTTCAAGCCCTGTAATTCCTGTTTTATCAATTTTGGGTTTAACAATCCAAAATTTTGAATTATCGTTAAGAAACTGCCCAGCATCTTTATTTAGCCTTGCTGTTACAAGTACACTTTTTCCGCCTTGTTTTAGTGATATATTTGTTACTGTTCCAACAGGAACATCACGAAACCTGATTTGAGACTGTTTTGCTTTTAATCCAGAACTTGATTCAAACTCTATCACAATTTCAGGTCCTAGTTGTGAAAAGTATTGATAAGCTAACCAAAGAGAGATGAGTAATGCAATTATTGGTACAAGCCAGATAGAGATATTTACTCTCTCATTTTTTATGACTTCTACTTCAGGTATACTATTTTGTGGCATCTTTTTTCTCCCAAATTAGTCGTGTATCAAAAGCCAAAGCTGATAAAAGTGTAAAAAAGACCATCAAGGCAAATGCACTTATTCCAACACCAGGATGAATCTCAACACTTGTCATCTGCACAAGAGCCGCTAGGATTGAGACAACAAAAACATCAATCATTGACCATGGTCCTAAAAACTCTGTAATATGAAACAACCTTAATTTATCTATATTTTTTGTATATATATTTAATTTAGTGCTTATGAGTAAGTATAATATTAAAATAAACTTGATAACAGGCACAAATATAGATGCAAAGAGGATAATAAGTGCAATTGGATAAGAACCTCCCTCCCATAAAGCTATAATTCCACCTAAAATAGTGTTTTCGCTTCTAACGCCAAACTGCTCGGTTATCAAAACTGGATAGAAATTTGCAGGGATAAAAAGTATCATTGCTGTTATGAGATAGGCTAATGATTTTTGAAAACTGATATATTTAAAATGGTGAATTGTTGAGTTGCATCTGCGACATAGAGTTTTATCTCCTGTGTCTATATTTACAGCTTGACAATATGGGCAGTTGATTAGAGTATTATTTTCCATATATATTCTCTTTTAGTCCCCAAAGAGCTATCATGCTGATATTTTTACTCATATATAAATCAAATAAAACAAATAAAACAAGTGCCCAAAATGAAACTCCAAAATGAATCTCTGCATATCCTATGAGTTTTACCATCGCAACTAAAACTGAGATTAAAAATATCTCTACCATATTCCAAGGAAGTAGGGCGGATAAAAAAACCAACATCTTTTTGACAGCTTCTTCATATATTCTTAGTTTCATAAAAATAAGTAGAGTCAAAAAAAGAAAAATCAGAGTAAAAGGTAACAAGAAAATTACAAAAGCAGAAAAAATCGCAGAAAAATAGAACTGTTCTTCAAACATCGTTAAAAATACTGAACTAAGGGTTATATCACTGATAGTTCCACCCAAATCAATAGTAACAATAGGAAAAAGATTAGCAATTATAAAAAAAATCAATGTCGATAGACTAAGAGCTAAGCTTTTATCTAGTAAATCATAATGCTTTCTGTAAAGCGTACTTTTGCAAGTTGTGCATATCGCTTTAGTGTTATTTTCAAGCACTATTTTTTTTTGTAAAGTTGCACACTTTTTACAGATGATTAGTCTGCTTAACTCTTTTGGGGTTAAATTATTGGTTTCCAAAGCTTTTTGCAATATCTAAAATATTTTTATCCCAATCTCTTGCTAATGGATTAATATTTTTGACTGTGCCTCCTATAATTTTTGCTATCTGTTTGGCAGATTTTTGGGGAAATTGTGGAGCTGTGAAAACTGTTTTTATACTCTTCTTAGATGCTAAATCTATTACCTTTTTGATGTATCGTACACTTGGCTCTTTTCCTCCCTTTTCAATTGCAATTTGTTTTAACCCATAAGCTTTTGCAAAGTAGCCAAAAGATGGATGAAATACTATAAATTCTCTTTGTGAAACATTTGATAAAATAGCTCTTATCTCTTTATCTATTGCATCTAACTCTTTTATAAAATTTTTGGAGTTTTTTAGATAGATTTCTCTATTTTCTTTATCAACTCTTATGAGTGCGTCTCTTATAGTTATGATTTGTAATTTAACAAGATTTGGATCCAACCATACATGAGGGTCTAGTTCTCCGTGATGGTGTCCGTGATGCTTGTGTTCATCCTCTTCTTCCATTGGAATTTTTTGAATATTTTTGGTTGTATCAACGATTAGCATTTTGCTATTGATGCTTGAAAATCTAGGTAGCCAACTTTTTTCAAAAGCTACTCCAATTGTAAAATATATCAAGCTATCTGAAATAAGTTTTAATTGACTTGGTTTTGGTGAGTATGTTGCTGGAGAGGAGCCAGGTTTTACCAAAACTTCAACACTTACTAAATCACCAGCTACTTTTTGCACAAAAAAGGCTTGAGGAGGTATAGATACCGATACTTGTACTTTTGCAAGTGATATAGTTGAAATAACGATTAGGATTAAAAATATTTTTTTCATTAGGTGTATTATAGCATATGTTTCATCTGATATTTTTTAGATACAAACCAAGCGGAAAAAGCCAGTATGATGATTGGAAGGATAATTGCAATTTCAGCTAATATAGCTCCATTTTCTGACATTTGTGTAAATGCAAAAAGAGTACCCCAAATGCTCAAAATTGTAGATATAAAGATTGTATTTAGAAGTGCTATATTTGTTCCTCTCCTTTGAGCTGGGAGTGGGAAGAATAGACCATATATTATAATAGGTGCAAAGAGTGGAAAAAATATCATACTATAAAGGTTGGCACGAATTTTATCACTGTTTAAGTTTTGCGAGTTTAGAAATATCATAGCAGTAATACCATCTTGTATAGTTAGTTTAGAGCGTTTTTGAAAGAGTGTATTGATAATTTTTGGTTTAAAGCCGTGAAATACCTCTTTTGATTTAAAGTTTTCAAAAAGGAGTTTTTGCTTTTTTGCATTGATATCAGAATTTAAAACTTTTATGGAATGTACATCTTGAAGGCTCCAATAATTATCTTTAAAAATAGCCTCTTTTGCCTCTAGAATTTCAGTTAATTTATAATTCTTTATAATAAATATTTTAAGATTTTCACCTCTTTTTTGTACAGGATGCAAGGTCTCTATGTAAGCATAAGAGTCATCAGACTTTAAAAATAGAGACTTAGTTGCTGTGTATGGAGAGTTATATCTTTTAATATTCTTAGATTTTTCATATGCATAAACAAAATCAGGTACAAAGTTTAATAAAATATATGAAAATGTTACAATAGAAGATATCACAAAAATAGGTTTTATAACATCTTTTTTTGAGATACCCAAAGCATACATTGCTACTAATTCATTTGTTTTTAAAATAGTAAAAACAGTTAAAAGCATTGCAAATATAAGTGAGAGTGGTAGTGTAAAATTGACATAATATAGCAGTTGATTTGTTGCATATAATATTTGTAAATTTGCAGAGGAAGAGACACCTTTAAGGTTATCTAAAAGATCCATTCCAACAAAAAATAGTTCTAGTGAGATAAAAATTAATAAAAAGTTTTTTATATATAATTTTGAAATAAACCTTTGATACTTTTTCATTCACAATAGCTTTTTTTTGATGAGTGTTTTTGCTGGATTGTTTTTATATCTTCATTTACCCAATCTATAGCAATTTCACAAGCTTTATCTATGATTATTTTAAGACAGGGTATCTCCTCTTTGCTAAAATCTCCAAGTACATGATTTGTAACTTTACTTTTACAATCAGGTTTTCCAATTCCAAGTCTCACTCTTTCATAATCATTGCCAACATGAGCGTCTATTGATTTTAAGCCATTATGCCCGCCACTGCTTCCGCCAATTTTAAATCTTATCTCTCCAAAAGAGACATCAAGTTCATCATGAATTACTATTAATTGTTCTATATCGTAGTATGAGATAATTGCACCAACACTCTCGCCTGATAAATTCATATAAGTTTGGGGTTTTAAAAAAAGTAAATTTTTTGCTTTAAAAAGTTTGCCTTTAAAAGCATTTTTTGAGATATTTGTAGCTTCAAAGTCATTGACCAATTTATCAATGACCATAAAGCCGATATTGTGTCTATTGTTTTTATATTTGTCAGTGGGATTTCCCAATCCCACGATAAGAACCATAGTTATTTAGCTTTTATAACACCAACAACTGAAACTCTGTCTGCATCCATAATTTGAATATTTTCATTTGCTTCAAGATCTCTAATTAAGATAGATTCACCAACATCTAAATTACTAACATCTAGTGTAAATGAGTTTGGAAGATTCTCTGCAGTACATTTTACAAGCAATCTTTTTTTGGAAATGATTAAAACACCTTTATTTTTAAGACCTTTTGGTTCCCCTGTTGTTTTTACAGGTACAAGATATTTTGATAAAACACCTTTTTGTGCAACTCTTAAGTCAACATGAAGCAGTTTACTTGTAACTGGGTCTTTTTGATACTCTTGTATTACTACAGGCAATACTTGATCTCCAACTTTTACATCAAAAATTAGTTTCTCTTTTGCTCTTATTGCTTTAATAAACTCATTTGATTTAAATGCAGCATTGATATTTTCTAATCCTTTAGCATAAATGTTGGCGATTAGATAACCATCTCGTCTGAAAGCTTTAGTCGCTTTTTTACCGATACTATCTCTAACGATACCTTCTAGCATAGTGTTCCTTTTATTAATTATTTTAAGTCGGCGATTATACTAAAGGAAAGATGAAGACTTGCTTATTCACTATTTTCTTCTACAACTTTGAGATCAATCATACTTGTTGTTAAATCCTCTTCTTTACCTTGGCTTAAAAAGCTTGTCATCTTCATCTGTAAATCACTACTATTTGTAGCATTTATAAGTGTCTCTTCTTCTGAAATTTTACCAGCCATATAGAGTTCCAAAAGTGCTTGATCAAATGTTTGCATCCCATAGATATCTTTACCTTCAGCAATTGCATCTGTGATTTCACTATCTCTTGAATCTGCAATTAGTGATTCTATTCTTGCATTCTTCATAAGTATTTCAATGGCAGCTGCTCTCTTGTTATCAACTGTTTTTATAAGTCTTTGAGAAAGAACTCCTTGAAGTGTGGCAGCTAGTGACATTCTTATCTTGTTTTGCTCATTTCCTGGAAACATACCGATAATTCTATTTATTGTATCTTTTGCATCTACTGTATGTAGAGTTGAGAGTACAAGGTGACCAGTTTCAGCAGCATGCATAGCAGTTTCAATAGTTTCCATATCTCGCATCTCACCCACTAAAATTACATCTGGATCTTCACGAAGAGCAGCTCTAAGAGCCGTAGAAAAATCAAGTGCATCTTGTCCGATAGCTCGTTGATTTATAAGTGAGTTTTTATCTCTATAGACAAATTCAACAGGATCTTCAATTGTGATAATATGTTTTCTATGGTCTTTATTAATTTGATCAATAATTGAGGCTAGGGTAGTTGATTTACCGCTACCCGTTGGTCCTGTTACTAAGACTAATCCTCTTTTTAGACTACAAAACTTTTTTATAGACTCTGGAAGTTTTAACTCATCCATACTAGGAATATCTACAGGAATAACCCTAAAAACTGCAGATACTCCATCAGTTTGAAAAAATATATTTCCACGGAAACGGTACTTTTCATTCAATTTAAAGTTGAAATCGACACTTTTCTTTTCTACTAATTCTTTAAATCTACCTTTTAAAACCTCTTTTGCAAGTTGTAAACCGTCAGCATGAGTCAAAATCTCTTGAGAGAGTGGAACCATTTCACCATTTATTCTACCTCTAATAAGAGATGAACTTTTGATGTGTAAATCACTTCCTCCATGTTTTACAAGACCATTTAGATAAAATTTTAGCTTTTCAAGCATTTTATACTCTAGCTCTTGTGCTTGAAATTGTGCTTCTTCTTTTAAATTTGTATTTAAAGAAGCGTCAACAGTAGTATTTTGCTCTTTAGGTGTTGTTGAAATCACTTCCTCTTGCATCTTTTGTTCAACTAATTTGTCAATATCTATAGTGGTCATCTTTTCCCCTTCGTGTATATACTCTTTTTGGAAAGAGTATATACTCAACCAAAAAAGATTTATTCTAATGTTTTTAAAATATCGCTAAAAGCGTCTTTAAATGCTATCAGTCCTTCATCCATAAGTTCTTTATAAAGTAAGTTTAAATCAAACTCTTGATTCTTTATAACTTCAAAAAACTCTTCAATTTGCTCATTTTTGAGAGGTTCTCTAATCTCATTAATCCCTGTTTTTACAAATGCTTCTATAGTTTCAATTGGTGCTGTATTTATACTATTTGCAAATAGCAGGTTTGTTATGTAATAGTCTTTGACATATTTATCACCTTTTACGCCTGTACTTGCAAAAAGAGCTCTTACATTGGGTAAATCTCTTTTTTTAATATTGTTATAAATAAAACTTGCATTGAAAATCCCTAAAAGACCACCTTTGATATTTCTCTCAAAGAGTGCATCATCCATCTTTCTATCAAACCTACTTACAAAAATACTGATAACAGCTTTTGGCAAAGATTTAGAATTGTTTTTTAAAAACTTAACCGAACCATTTTCAAATGCATCTAAACACTTCTTCGCTTGAAGTGGTGAAAAAACCAAGGTAGCATTTACATGTATACCTTCGCTTATAAGCAATTCCATCGCTTCAAAACCTGCATCTGTCGCTGGTATCTTTATCATGACATTTTGGCGGTTTATTGCATCGTTTAATCTTTTTGCCTCGTTGATTGTCCCTTTTGCATCGTTGCAAAGATTTGGATCAACTTCGATACTTATAAATCCATCATCACCATTTTCATAAAGTTCAAGTAGTAAATCGGCACAAACCTGAATATCTTTGATAGCTAGTGTTTCATAAATCTCTTTTGGACTTTTACCTTTTAAAGCTTTTATATCTTCTTTGTAAGCAAGAGAGGTTAAAAAAGCATTTTTAAAGATAGAGGGGTTGCTTGTAGCACCATTTATAATCTTTTTATCTATGAGTTTGTTTAAACCATCGGTTAAAAAATCTCTCTCTATAAAATCGCACCAAAGTGAAAAATTTGAATTTTCAATATACATCTATACTTCCTTTAAAATTTGCATTAAGTCTTTATTGTCGATTATGATATTTGCCTCTTTTTTTAAAATATCTTTAGCACAAAATGCCACCCTTATATCTGCGTGTTTAAACATCGATCTATCATTTGCTCCATCACCTACAACCATAGTATCCTTATCGTCAATTCCTAAAAGGTTTTGGATTCGAACTATCATATCGCCTTTTGAAAAATCAAACATCATATCACCACCAACTAAACCAGTAAGTAAACCTTCTCTTTGATGTAAAATATTTGAAAAGTCAGCATCAAATCCTAAAATATTTTTAGCATAAGAGGTGGCATTTCTGAATCCTCCACTAAAAACTATCACTTTATAATCCCTATTTTTAAGCTCTTTGATGCACTCTTTTGCTCCTGGCATATATGGTAAATTTTGACAAATCTCATCTACCGTTGATTGTTCTAATCCTTTAAGTAAAGAGACTCTAGTGGTTAGGCTTTCAAAAAAATCTAATTCTCCCTGCATAGCTTTTTCAGTAATTCCAGCAACTTTCTCTTCAAGCCCCAATGGTCTTGCTAAAAAATCAATAGTTTCCCCATCCATAAGCGTTGAGTCAAAATCAAATACACAAAGTTTCATAATCTTTTTCCTTAAAATTTTTAGAGTATAATACCCAAATAATGATGATGTCAGCTAAATACAAAGTCTTCTATCTGCTCCACTACGCCTATCCTCAAATATCTGATTTCCGCCGTTATCAAAAAGAGGATAAATGGTAGGTTTTTGAGAAATTCTTCTATCTTGTTTTGTTCTTGTTTTGATGATTGTACCGTTTGATTTAAAATCTTGTACTTCTACTAATTTTTGCATTACTTTAAGATCTTTAGGTTCTAATCTTAATGCAGCATCAACCCATATCTCTGTGATATCCATTAGTTCTGAGTGTTCGATAGGGTTATATCTATGTCTAACACTTGTTATAGCTTGCATCCCATTAAAAACTTTGCTATGTTTTTTGATGAATTTTTCTAACTCTTTTTCTCCTTCATTAGGTTTTGCCAAGATCGTTATAACACCTTTCTCATATAGAGTTTGGGCATCATAGACTTTTCCATTTTTAATCATCTCTTCTGCGTTTTTAATACCGATAGATCTTGCTAAAAAGCTATAAGCTCCCATACCAGGAAATAGATTAAATCTGATTTCTGGAAGTCCCATTTTTGTATTTTCTTCAGCAATTAAAATATTACAAGATAATGCACCTTCAAACCCTCCACCAAGTGCAGTACCTTTTACTAATGAAATTGTTGTAATTGGTAAATTAAAGTTTACGGCGTTGAGATAAACGATATCTATACAGATTTTTGCATATGCATGGAGTGTCTCTCTATCTTGATTGATAATTAGCTTAGAAAAAAGATTTAAATCTCCACCATAATTATACACTTCAGGAGTAAGTGATGCCATCACATAATAACGAATAGGTACTTTTGGTTTCATATCATGCATTTTGAAATAATCAATAATTGACAATTGAAGCTCATGTGCTTCTTGTAGCATCTTCATTGTGTAGCAAGGTCGTATTTTAGGATTAAAATAACACCATATTGTAGCAGTGTCGGGGTCATATCTGACCGAAATTTCTTCGCGTTGTCGAAGTAGTTTTCTAAAATTTTTATCCATATAAACTTCCTTGGTATGTAAAATAAGAGGGGTGATTATATATAGATAAAGTTTAAGTCTTAATTATATTTATTTATATGACTGAAGTTCTCCTAATGCTTTTCTAAGTTTTGTTAACTCTTCACTATGTTCAACGATATAAGGTGTTAGCATTAAGACAAGTGTGGTTTTTTCATTTGTTATATTTTCATGCTGAAATAATTTACCTATAATAGGAATTTTTCTAATAACAGGAATTCCAGTTACACTTGTATTTTCTTTATTGCGAACTAATCCACCGATAATTATTGTTTCACCGTTTTTTACAATAGCTGATGTTTTAACAACTCTCTTAGTAGTACTTGGCAATCCTGCCATGCTTCCTGGGAGTATATCTTCCATAGATATCTCAGTGTTAAGCACTACTTTGTAATCTGCTGAGATGCGAGGAGAGATTTTTAGAGTAAGACCGATATCTTCTCTATTATAGACATTTTGACTGATATCTGTTGTTGTTGCTTTTACACTACTTTGTGAAACTACTGAAACAGTTTTTCCGACATAAATAGACGATTCTTCATTGTTGATACAAAGAATTGAAGGCTGAGAAATTATATTTGCTGCTAAATTATTTGTTAAAAGTGATATCGCCGCACCTATTGCTAACATATTTTTAACATTTGGTATTTGAAGTTTAAGCGTATCTGCAAGTTTAAGAGCCGCTCCTGCATCTGAGAGTCCCATTTTATTGCTAAGAGCATAAATTCCAGAACTATCTGCAATACCACCAACGATGCCGTATTGCATACCGATTTGGGAAGCTTTTTCGTTGTTTATCTCTAAGATTTTCGCTTTTACATAGACCTGTTTTCTCTCAACATCAAGTTGTTTGATAATGTTTTTTAATACATCTCTCTCTTTTTTTGTACCAAAAATCATAAGAGCATTTAATTGTTTATCATAAACTATATTTGGTTTTTCCTTATTATCTTGGTTGTAATCATCAATAGGAATAAACTCATTTCCTATAGGATTTGGACTGTTTGGAGTATTTATATTTCTTGCCCCTGATGATCCATACTCCATTGGTCTAGAATTTGGAGAGTTTGTTTCAGATGACATGTTTTCTAAGTTTTTATTAAAAGCTTTAGTTGAAATTAATTTATGGAGAAGCTCTGCTACTAACTTTGCATCTGCATTTTTAATATAAACTAATTCAATATCTTTCTCTTTTTTATTTGTTCCTCTATCTAATTTCTTTATATAGGGTAATATTTTAGCGATATCTTTTCTATCTCCCACAAGTGCAATGCTATTTGAATTTTCGTTTTTAATCAATTGAACTTGTTGATTTTTTGACTGTTTTCTAAAAAATGAGTTTATCATTTTTGATATTTCGACATATTGTGTTTGTACATCTGTATTTTTGAGAGTGATAAATTTAACTATTGTATTATTATTTTGATCAAGAAGCTGGACAATATCTCTAATTGCTTTAATATTTTGTGGAAAATCTGTAACGATGAGTGCATTGTTATTGTTTGCAATGCTAACTTTTCCATATTTACTAATCAAAGATCTTGCTGGTTTCATAATGTCTGTAATTTTTACATTCTTAAATGTTAATACCGCAGATTGTACTTCGTTTAATTCACTTCTTCCTAAAATAGGAGGACCATTTTTGATAGCTTCACTACTTTTTACGATGCTTAAATAACCATTTTGTGTATCTTGTATGGTATATCCATTTGTTAAAAGAGTTTGATTTAATAGAGTTAATAATTTATCTTTTTTAATAGGTTGCTTACCAACAAAATTAACTTTTCCATTGATTTTTTCTGGCATTAGTATATTTTTATCCATAGTCTTTGATACCAATTTTACAAAGTCTTTCATAGATAGACCTGCAAAATTTATTTCAATTATCTCATCTTCTGGTTCTATTTGTCTATTTTTGAGGTTTAAAAAATATGCATCGTGATATTTTTCTTTGATAATATCTAAAATATAACCTGCATTTTCTCTATTTTTAATATTCAAAATAACAAGTTGCCATTTCCATACAGAGTGTGAAGATGAAATTATTTTAATCTCTTCTTTAGAAACCAAATTTGATAATTTTTCTATTAAAAATTGTTTATCTTTATATAGGTCTTGAGGGCTTTTATCTGCTTTTACAGCAATTTGTACATTGGCATTTAATAAAGTTAAACTAAAAAATAGTAATAAAAAAATTCTTTTTAAATGTTTCATTTGCTTCCTTCTATCTTGCTATATCGACAAAAATTATATTTAGTGAAGCTCTTGTTATCTAAAAAATTTATATTAAAATAAAAAGTATATTAATCACTTAGATATATGGTAAAAATTAAATATCTTTAATTAAATAACCTAAATAACAATAAAAATAGGCAAAATAATTTAACTAGGAGTTGATATTATTATTGTAATCTACTTATTTATTAAAATAAAATTATTACATATAGTTATCTATATGATAATAAGTCATAGTAAAATATAATTCACTCAAATCTTGGCATGGGCGTGAGAGATAAAATATGGTGGTAGTTAGTTCTATCTTTATGTTAAACATAAGTTAAGGAGTAAAATTATGTTTTTAAAGAGGTTTATTGTTGTTGCAGTTTTTGCAACTGCTTTTATGTTTTTACCTGTTTCTTTACTAGCTGGTGGACACGGTGGTGGAATGCACGGCGGTGGAAAGAGTTGTGGAAAGAGTTGTGGTAAAAGCTGTAATTTAGGAAGAAGTTGTGGAAAACATCACGGAAGTAAAAGTTGCCGTACACATGGAGAAGGTCATTGTGGTAAACATCATAGAAAAAGTTATGCATGTGGCTTAAACAATGAAAGTTACAATTGTGGGAAGAGTTGTGGCAAAAGCTGTAATTTAGGAAGAAGTTGTAAAAAACATCATGGAAGCAGAAGTTGTAAAACACATGGAGAAGGTCATTGTGGTAAACACCATAGAAGAGGTCATCACTGTGTACCAAACCAGCCTCAACCACCTATTGAAACTACCGGAAAAGTTACAGGAAAAGTTTATATCGATGAAAATGGTAATGGATGGGCTGATTGGAATGAAGGTATTAGCGATGTTACTGTTAAATTAACTGATGAAAATGGAGATACAAAAACTGCTAAAACTGATGATGATGGAGATTACTATTTTGGAGATATACCTTCTGGAACAGCAACTGTAAGAGTTATAGAGTCTACAATAGCAGGAGATGTTGACCAAGTTGATGGGACTAATCCAAGTAGTGTATATGTAAAGTCAGATGAAGAGGTTAATGCTGGTTATGATGGATATGTATATCAGCAATCAAATTCTACCGGAAAAGTTACAGGAAAAGTTTATATCGATGAAAATGGTAATGGATGGGCTGATTGGAATGAAGGTGTTAGCGATGTTACTGTTAAATTAACTGATGAAAATGGAGATACAAAAACTGCTAAAACTGATGATGATGGAGATTACTATTTTGGAGATATACCTTCTGGAACAGCAACTGTAAGAGTTATAGAGTC
>JAMONX010000003.1 GCA_027066435.1 Campylobacterales bacterium | reverse complement strand
ATATGTAATTATAGTTTTTCTATTTTTCAATATATGCCCTTAATAATTAATCTATTTACTATATTAACATAATATTTTAATAAATTAATTATTTGTCATCAAAATAGTTCTTAGCTTTCTCATCTAAAAATTTCATTCTATTTTTACCTTTTGGTATAGTAGTTCTTAAAATTTTCATTTCTTCAAGAAATTCTGCTATAGAATTTGGTATAACTTTCTCCAAAAATCTTCTCAAATATTTAGCAACCGCAGGAGAAGCCCCAGAGGTAGAAACAGCGATTGTCAAATCTCCGTTTTTAATATATGAAGGAAAGATAAAATCACAATACTCAACTAAATCAACACAGTTACAAAGTACCTTTTTTATCTTCGCTTCATCATAGATACTTCTTTGCACTCTCATATCATCAACCGCCACGATAACTATCCCAAAACCGTCAATATCACCATTCCTATAAACTCTATCCTCATATGAAAGCCCATTTTTCTCTATCATATCTTGCATCTGAGTTGAAACCCACGGTGCAATCACACAAATATCTCTAGTAAAATCAAGCATATGCAAAAGCTTATCAGAGGCAACAGCACCTCCACCAACTATCAAAACCTTCAAATCATCAAGCTTTATAAATGCAGGAAAATACACCTCTACAACTCCTCTCTCAACCTAACAACTTCCCCAACAACTATAATCGCAGGAGAAGAGAGAGTTTTTGCCCTCTCAAAAATATCTTCCAGTGTACTAACAACTACCTTTTCGTCAATTGTAGTCCCCTTACTGATAACCGCCACAGGAGTATCTCTACTCTTACCAACCTTCATAAGCATCTCACAGATATACTCCAAACGATGAAACCCCATCAAAAAGATGATAGTCTCATCCGTAGTATAATCCTCCCAAGATATCTGAGAATCTTTTTTACCCCTACTCTCGTGTCCAGTCACCACACGAAATGAGACAGCAACACCACGATGTGTCACAGGAATACCAGCACACTCAGGCACAGCGATAGCAGAAGTAACCCCAGGTATAAACTCAAACTCTATACCTCTTTTTTTCAGATAAATCCCCTCTTCCCCACCACGACCAAAAACCACAGGATCCCCACCTTTGAGCCTAACGACATTTTCATACTTCAAAGCAGATTGATAGATGAGCTCATTTATCTCCTCTTGTGGAAGTGTATGTTTTGAATCCTCTTTACCCACATAGATAAATTGACAATCATCCCTAGCCTCTTTCAAAATCTCAGGATTTGCCAACCTATCATAGATGATAACATCCGCCTCTCTCACCACACGAAGAGCTTTTATCGTCAACAGCTCAAGATCTCCCGGACCAGCCCCTGTCAAATATACCTTTGCCAATATCTATTTCCCTTGGATAAATTTTGACTATTATAACCAATCAAATCAAAATCGACTGGTTGTCCTAAGCTATTTTATATAGTGAGTTAAAAAAGAAGGTAACCAATGAGTCCAATTCTATTTTATTGACATAAAGCACATAATGTGCTACCATTTATTGAAAATAAAAACGAAAGATTTTTAAAAACTATCATACCAAGCAAAAAATATACTAAAAAATATCTTGGAGGTAACAATGGTTGATGATAAACTTGACAATGAAGAGTTAGAACTTCTTAAGTCATTAGAAAACGATGAGTGGCAATCTGTAGAAAATTTAGACCAAGAGTTAAAAGAGCATAAAAAAATAGCAAAAAACACAATGAAAAAGGATAAGAGAATAAATATAAAACTCTCTTCAAAAGATTTAGAGATGTTAAAGGCTACCGCTATTGAACTTGGATTACCATATCAAACTTTGGTTTCAAGTGTTCTGCACCAGTATGTTACAGGTAGGTTAATTCAAAAAACTAGTTAAGTTTTCAAAGTAGCAAAAAAAAATAACATATTGGACAGAATCTAAATCAGTTAGTTTTCTTAAAAGAAAATTTTAGCTAAATTCTCTATCTTTTAAACTTTTGCTATCCCAAATATAAACTTTATCAAATCCAAAGTCGATATCTTTAACACGCAACTTTAAAGCTTCACTCATCCGCAAACCACAACCATACATGAGATAAACAATAAGCTGATAAACCCCCGTAAGGTTTTCTACAACACTTTTTACTTCTTGACGCGTCATCATTACCAGTATATGTTTTCTCTCTAGTGCCCACAAAGCTTAAATATTTTCATCTTTTAGAAGAATACCTAAAATCTGCGTATAAAGAAACAAAATAGCACTAAATGCTTGATTTTGCTTTGTCGGTGAGACTTTTTTCTCTACCGCAAGATAAGTTAAAAAATCTTCGAATTCAGCTTTTCCCATCTCTATAGGATGTTTTTTATTATGATATATAATGTATTTTTTTCTGTCGAAATACTATAATGTTTCAACCTTATCTTCTGGCAAACCACACCCAAAAGCTTTCTTTTCACACTCATAATAATCTCCATAATTAAACAAACACTATGTACATTTAATGTCGTATATGCCAATTAACTTAACACCATGCAAAATTAACGGCAATTTCCGTATTAAATGACAACAGGTATTCTTAGAGTATTATAATATATTCTTTACTTTTATACCAATAATATTTCAAATTGAAATATTATTTTATTTTTGACATGATTAAATGTATATTTTAGCTGTTAGTTAACTTTGGATTTCGGAGTAGTTTGTGGTATGATGTTAGTTTAATAAATAGTTAGACACCAGTAACACATTAAAAGGTAAATATATTGTATCAATATGACCAAAAACCATCTACACAATTAAGTAAATCATCCCAAACACTATTATCAACAATAACTCAGTCTAATTATGCAGTGATATGTGGTAGAAATAATTGTGGAAAATCATATTTTTTAAAACTAGTAGCAAGACAACTTGGAGAAACAGCATCATATCTTGGACCAGCTAGATATCAAAATTTCAATATGCTGAGTCCTTATTCTCCTCAAAAGAATCAACGCTCCCAAAAATTCAGTCAATTTGTGCAGCAATGGGATACTAGCATACAGAACATTGATAATTCTCCATTAAATTTACAACAAGCAATTGCTGAGTTAAGCGATGAAAAAAGAATAAATTTAATGCTTATTGTAAAAGACTTACTAAATTCAGATATGGAAATACTACATACAGTACCAAATAACTCAATGTCTCAAAAATACATTTCGGTTAATGGGCATAATATTTCATTTACTAGTTCAGGTTTTAGATTAATTATTACATTGATAACTTCGTTATTAAATGAAGATTATAATACATTTTTAATTGATGAACCAGAACTAGGAATTAGCCCTGAAGCACAAGGCTTCTTTGCTGATTTTCTTTTTGACTTAAGCAAACGTAAAAAGTATTTTGGACATATAAAAACTTTAGTTTTAGCAACACATTCAACAGTGTTTTTGGATAGAATTAATATAAATAATAATTATTTCACAGAAAAACAAGGTGATATAATTGATATTAAACAAGCGTCTTCAGTTGCAGATATCAATAAAATACACTTTTTTTTATTAGGAAATAGACTTGAAACATTATATATGCCATCTGCAATTATAATTGTTGAAGGTAAGTGTGACTACAAATACATAGAAAGAGTATTAAATACAAAATTTAAAAATACTCGTTTTAGTATAATTCAGGCTAATAGTGATAGTAGAATTAGAGAAGTATTTAGTATAACAAAAGATCTTTTTGGTGATATACAAAAGTCACCATACAGAGATAGAATATTTGCAGTTATTGATTCTATACATGGAAAAAGTTTGCCTCAATCACTTGAAAAAATGGGAATTGAAAAAGAAAATATAATTGTATGGTCAAAAAATGGCATTGAGTATTTTTACCCAACAAAAATTATAGAAACTATATTTAGTTCAAACAATAGCAATATTGAAATCAATGGGGATATTATTGAATTAAATAACTTGAAATACAATAAAAATGACTTGGTTGATATGGTAATAAATCATATTAATGATAAAACTGAATATAATAAAGAGTTTAATAACAAGTTGATTCAACGAATAGAAACACTTGTTGTCTAACAACTACGAGGAGACCAATAGTCTTAGATTTTTTCAAAATTCATAAATTTACCTAAAGCCCTTACACCTTTTTAAAGAAAGTGCCCAAAAACAAAATATAAAATTATGATTAAATAATATAATTTATATAAAAATACAACAATTATTTAATTTTTATGTATAATATAAAAATTTATTTAATTAAGAGGAGTATAAATGGATAATTTTAGTTTTTCTGATTTCGGAAGTCTTGCAAGTATAATCAGTCTTATAATAGGTCTTGTTGGAGGTTTTTTTAGTTGTAAATCTTTTAATAAATCCAATATACAAAACTCATCATTTAAAGATATAACTGCTGGTCGTGATGTTGTTGGCAGAGATAAAAAATAAAGTTTTTATTTATGTCTCCTTCATTTGAAAATATAACTGCTGGTCGTGATTTTGTTGGTAATGATAAAATAGATAATCATATTTTACCTAAACCAACACAAATAGATAAATTAAATGAACTTTATAAACAAGAAATCATAGATGACAACAAGATTACTACTGTTATAGATGAACTTCATCATTATAATAGTAACACTAAATGTAAAAAAGATTTATCAACTATACTTTGTGAAGCAGGTTTTGAATATATTATTGATGAAGCCATAGAGTTAAAAGAACTAATTTCTAAAATGATAATTAAACATCAAAATTATCGATCAGCTCAAAAAATTATTACTTATATTTTATCTGAAGTTGAATCAATTTTTATAAGTAAAATCAAACCAAAACTACCAACAATAAAAGATGAAATAAGGTTAAAAAAAATATTAAGAATATATCTTGAAAATGAGATTAAAGATCAACTAGGTGAAAATGTTTTAGAAATATATAATAGACAAATAAATGGTATGATGTATTTTTTAACTGGTAATTGCCATATTCAATGGAAAAATGATGCTGTTGTATAATAAAGTTTTAGATCCATACCATATGTTATTTAGAATGGTAGCTATTTGTTTTTTTTCTAAAGATACAAAAATAGAATATGATAGATTAAGAATTTATGATTTTCTCCTAGCTTTTCCTTTACATATTAGTTATTCAAGACTTCCTAAATCATTAACAAAACAAAAAAATACTTTTAAAAAGTATATAAATGAATATAATAAATATGATGCTAAAAACTCTTTTAATACAATGAAGTCAATACAGGAAAATATCATTTTATATTTAGAAAAAATATCAATTCTAAAAAAAATAGAGAATAAGAATGAGTTTATAATACAAAAAATATATATTTCAAGTGATTTTTTAAAATTGATTGAAAATGCAAAAAGTTTAGATAAAAATCTTTTGCAATTATTAACTAATGAATTAAATCATATAAGTTTATATGGTAAAGATGGATTAAAAAATAGAACAAATTTAATGGAGTCTAAATATGATTCAGTTTAACCCTACAATTATAGTAAAACACTTAATAGTAATGAAGTCAGATAGTATTGTATATAATGAAGAATTTCATCATGGGTTAAATGTATTATATGGTTCAAATGGAGGTGGGAAAACTTCAATAATGCAACTTTTAGTTTATGCTTTAGGTTATGATGTTAAAGATTGGAAAGTTGAAGCTGTCTCTTGTGACTATGTATATTGTGAAGTAGACTTGAATGGCTCTATAATTACTTTTAGAAGAAAAATTAAAGACACAGGACAACAAAGCTTACAAATTTGTTTTATGAAACTTGTACAAGCCATTGATACAAGTAATGATAATTGGAAAGAGTATCCATATAAAATTAGTTCAGCAAAAGAAAG
Source organism: Campylobacterales bacterium (assembly GCA_027066435.1). GTDB lineage: Bacteria > Campylobacterota > Campylobacteria > Campylobacterales > QNZT01 > SZUA-1433. The sequence goes on along the minus strand of JAMONX010000003.1, from coordinate 51,946 downwards.
CTTTTCACAAAAAATATTTGATTTATTAGGAATGCCAGAAATAAAATTTGATGATAGTGGTAGTAATGTAACATTGCATCAAATTTTTAGACTTATTTATAGTGATCAATCAAACCCAGCAAAGTATATTTTAAATAATGAATCATGGGATTCTGCATTAAAAAGAGAAATAATTGGAAACTATTTACTTGGTATCCATGATGATGAATTATTTGATGCAAAAATTAAATTAAATAAGTTTGAAAAGGAATTTGATAAATTAAATAGTGAATTACGTGCAATGCACAATATATTAAAGAAATCAGATATTATAGATGATTCTGATGATGTTCAAGCTTGTCTTGATGACCTTAGTGACGAAAACAAAAAAGTTTATAAACAAATTGATGATATAAAGAAAAATCAATTACTTGAATATAGCAAAGAAAATGAAACAATTAATACTCTTACAAAACAAAATATAGAACTTAAACACCAATTGTTTGAAAAAGAAAGTGAAATAAATAATTTAACATATGAAATTGAAGACTCAAAACTATTTATAAATGAATTAGAAAATAAATTAAGAGATATAATTGATTCAATAGAAACAAAACAAATAGTTTCAAATATCCCTTTTGAAATATGTCCAAGCTGTTTTAGTAAAATAAAAAATATATCTACAGATGAATGTAATTTATGTGGTAAAAAAAGTCCTGAAAAGAAAATAAATATAAATTTACTTCGTATGAAAAACGAGTTACAATTACAGTTAAAAGAGTCTCTAATATTATTAGAGAAAAAAGAAGATAATCTAGAAAAAGATAAAAGGATATTAAAAAAGTATAAGGCTGAATTGAAAAAAAATATTTTATCATTAGCTCCTTCTTACTCTTCAATTAATACTTCGAGAGAAAAAGAACTTTTTGACTTATATCAAAAAGTAGGTGAAAATAAAGAAAGAATTGAAACATATGGCAAACTGCACTCTCTTTATAATGAAGTTAAAAGATTAACAAAAGAAACAAAAGAAAAAGAAGAAAGTGTTGAAAAATATAAAAAACTTGTAACTTCAAATGAAGCTATTGCAAAAACACGAGAACATGAATTAAAATTATTAATTTCAGAAATCATGTGTAGGCTATTGAAAAAAGATACAACAGCTGAATCAAATGAAGAATTAGAAGAAAAATTTAAAACTGCAAGAAAAGTTGAATATGATTTTGCATCAAATGCAATCATTGTTGATGGTCAATCTACATTTTCTGAAAGTTCTATGTACTTGCTTAATAACTTATTTCATGTTGCTATATTAATAGCATCTACGGAAAAAGAATATATTAGATTTCCAAGACTACTTATACTTGATGGTATAGAAAATGGCGGTATGTCTGATGCAAGATCAAGAAATTTTCAAAAAATAATCAAAGAAGAAACAGATTCAATTAAATGTAAATTTCAAATTATAATAGCCACTAGAAGTATATATCCTGAATTAGAAAATTCTAAATATCAAGTTGGTAATAAACTAACATCAAGTTCTAAAAGTTTGAAAGTTTGAACACAACAAAACATAGAGACTGTGAATTTGGCAAGGTCGGTTCAAATCATGGTATATCTTTGATGAAAACTATCTTTTTGTACTTTTCAAGTATCTTGAATTTAACCCTATCGATGCAAAGATGACTAAAAAAATTGCTGAGTATGGCTACAGTTTACTCCATGATATAGTGAACGATACTCTCAGACCTTGCATGAGAAATAGTTTTATTTTACAGTGGTATGACAGTACAACAGAGCTTTTAAAAGCAGTCGGTATAAAGATGAGTGAAGCAGAGTTTGATAAAATAGAACAGTTTCAAAAAGATACCATAACCTATAAGTCAAATCCAAAAAGAGTAGAAAAAGAACTGAAACTTGAAGATTATTTTGATGAAAATATGAGCAAAAAAAATAGAAATGAAGCTATCTTAAAAGCTTATCATGATGGTTTTAGGCAAAGTGAGATTGCAAAGTTTTTAGGATTGACTGGTGCAGGGGTTAGCAAGATATTAAAAAAGTTAAGAGTTGCAGTCTGACACTTTTTTTTGCAATTTTTTTGCAATTTTTTTAAAAAAAGTTGCACAAAAATCTTAGAGAAAAACAAAAGTGTCATATTTTTTGCTATAATCACTAAAGATAAAAGCACTGGAGATAATCATGCAAACATTAACAATACAAGTCAAAGATGACTTCATGAGTGAAGTGATTAAGTTTATTGAAACTGCAAAAGACAACATTGTAGTTCAAAAAGATAAAAATTTAGAACTTGACCCATATTTTTATGAAAGACAAAAAAGTTTACAAAAAATACTAGATGACGATAAGCAGATGATAACTCATGATGAATTATGGAACAATGTTCATAAGCATCTTGAAAAAATTCAATCTAATTAATGCAAATTATTTATAGAGAAACTTTTGAGTTTAACTTACTTCACACTATTGATTTTATCGCGACAGACAAGCCTATTGCAAGTGTAAACTTTGCTAATGAACTTGAAAAACTAATATTCAATCTTCCAAATTTCCCATATAAAAATAGACAATCAATTTATTTTAATGATGAAAATATTAGAGATATGGTTTTTAAGGGATATACTATTGTTTATAAAATCAACATTCAAAAAAACCTTATTGAAATATTAGATATCTTTAACCAAAACAAGCGTTAGATACAACAAAACGGAGAAAAAATATTTAGGTTAATTTTGATGACAAAATATCATTAAAAATTCGCATATTTTACTACCGATTCCTGCAACTTTAAAAAAAAACAAAAGTGTCACATTTTTTGCTATAATCACTAAAGATAAAAGCATTGGAGATAATCATGCGAACCATAACAATACAAGTTAAAGATGATTTAGTAGCAGAAGTAATGAATGCTCTTGAAAAATTTAAAGATAATGTAAAAATCACAAAAAATAAAAATCTAGAAATCGATATAGTCAATCGTTAACTCCTAAAAGGACATAATTTATCAATCAAAAAAAGGTTTTTTTTACAAATCGTGCATTTATATCTTTGTTCAAAAGAGAAGACTCTATTGCTATAATTTGGAATCAGGCTATGTACCCATTAAGTGTGGGTAAAAATAATTTAGAGTATAATACGGTCAGAATTGGAGGGCAGAAAGATGCGAACCAAAGCATTTCAACAGTTTTTAGCTCAAATTACCAAACTTACACCAACACAGAGAAAACAAGCACTAGATAATATTAAAAAGATGGATAATACCGAGATAGTTGAAGATGTTTTAAATACAACTGACCATTGTCATTATTGCGGTAGCAGTAATTTTATTAAATGGGGATTAAATTCAAATATCCAACGATATAAATGTAAGGATTGTAAAAAGACTTTTAATGTACTAACTAAAACACCAATGGCACACCTAAGATATAAAGAAAAATGGAATGATTTTTCCAAAGATTTAATTGACAGTAAAAGTGTTAGAGATAGTGCAACACATTGTCATATATCAAAGAATACCAGCTTTAGATGGCGACATAGGTTTTTAAAAATACCAGCAGATATAAAAGCAAAACATTTACAAGGAATTGTAGAATTCGATGAAACTTATTTTTTAAAATCAGAAAAAGGAAATCATCATCTTGATCGTAAACCCCATAAGCGTGGTGGTTGGGCAAAACAAGGTTTATCTCTAAAAGAGTATACTCCTGTTCTTATTGCAAGAGATAGAAACGGCAATACAGCAGATTTTATATTAGAACATAGTGATGATGGTTCTATTGCACAAGTAATGCTTCCAATTTTAGACTATGATGTACTCTTGTGTAGCGATAGTAAAAGCAGTTATAAAAGTTTTGCCAATATGTTTGATTTTACACATAAATATATAAACGCAAGTGATGGAGAGCATGTCGTAGAAGGAGCTTATCATATCCAAAATGTAAATGCCTACGATAGCAGATTAAAAAGATGGATGGTTCGTTTTCATGGTGTTTCTACAAAATATTTGGAAAATTATTTAGGCTGGATGCGTATGCTTGATCGTGAATCTGATATTACTTCCAAGGATTTATTAGGTCATAGTGTGGGGCGAAATTAATTCACCCACACTTAATGGGTACATAGCCTGCGTGTTAGACTGCAAAGCCACTTTAAAGAAAAAAGTGAGAGTCAATTTTGATAATACATTATCACTTAAAATCCGCAACTTTTACTACCACTCTCCGCAACTTTTTTAAAAAAAGTTGCACAAAAATCTCTAAGAAAAACAAAAGCATCAAATTTTTTGCTATAATCACTAAAGATAAAAACTTGGGAGATAACTATGCAAACATTAACCATCAATGTCAAAGATGATTTCATGAATGAAGTTATAAAGTTTATTGAAACAGCTAAAGACAATATAACAATTCAAAAAGATAAAAATTTAGAGTATGATCCATATTTTTATGAGAGAAGAGATAGATTACAAAAAATTAGAACTGACAGTAAAAATGGTAAAACTAAAATGATTGAAGATGTAGAGTTTTGGGAAGATATAGATGCTTATGTTGACACTTTACAAAAATGAAAATAATCCATAATCCTACTTTTTATAAAGCATTGAAGCAAACTCTAAAATATATTGCAAATGATAAACCAATAGCGAGTTTAAATTTCAAAGAAAAACTTAAAGAGAAGATAAAAAAAACTACCTGATAATCCTTACATGTGTCCTCCTTCATATTATTTTAAAGATAGCGATGTCAGAGATATGACTTTTAAAAAATATACAATTATTTATGAGATAAAACCTGATGAAAAAGTTATCGAAATCTTGGATATCTTTAACCGAAAAAAACCTTAGATATAACAAAACAGGGAGACTGTGAACTTAATCCCAAATAAGGTAATTTCACACTCAATTTTCTCTCTAAAAAATAAGTCATATAAAGCTTAGATAGCAAGATATATGCTTCTATTTCTTCTCTTATTTGGCTTAAATTGTTATTTTTTATGGCTATTATTAGTTTTTTAAACAGAACTATCCCTATAAGGTTTAGTAATCTTTTGAAATTGTAGGTAAACATGTTGTACTCTCCCTTCTATCCCTTCTTCTCTATTTTTATTTTAACATTTTGGAATATAAATACTGGTTTTATTGGTTTGAATTTTGGGGTGCATTATACCTTGAATAATTTTTAGATACTATAACAAAATTAAACCCAAAGGATTTTAGTGTTCATACCAACAACCAAAAAAGAGTTAAAAAATCTTGGCTGGCAACAACTTGATGTCATACTCATAAGTGGCGATACATACATAGACACTCCCTACAACGGAATCGCAATTGTCGGTAAGATACTCATAGATGCAGGTTATAAAGTTGGAGTTATAGCTCAACCAAATTTGGACAATGATGATGACATAAAAAGACTTGGAGAACCAAAACTTTTTTGGGGAGTTAGTGCTGGGTTAGTTGATAGCATGGTGGCAAACTATACAGCAACCAAAAAATTTAGAAAAAGTGATGATTTTACACCAGGAGTGATAAACAATCGCCGACCAGACCGAGCGAGTATAAAGTATGCAAATATCATACGAAAAAACTTTAAAAACACTGTTCCAATCGTGCTTGGTGGCATAGAGGCAAGTTTGAGGCGAGTTGTTCATTATGATTATTGGTCAAATAAGATTAGGAAATCACTTCTTTTTGATGCAAAAGCTGATGTTTTGGTTTATGGGATGGCAGAAATTACTATCATAGAGTTAGCAGATGCATATCGAGATAAAAAACCTATAGAAGATATACAAGGACTCTGTTACATCGCAAAAGAACCAAAAGAGGGTTTTATACAACTACCGACATTTCAAGAGTGCAAAGATGATAAAAAACAATTTATCAATATGTTTCATCAGTTTTATAACAACAATGAGCCTATGATTTCAAAGGGGCTTTGCCAACTTCACGATACTAGATGGCTTATCCAAAATCCTCCTCAAGATTATATGAAAGAGGAAGAGATAGACAAAGTTTATGATCTCAAATATGAGAGAGATGTGCATCCATACTATAAATCACAAGGAGAAGTAAAAGCACTGCAAACTATCCAATTTTCAGTCACTACCCATCACGGATGTTATGGAGAGTGTAACTTTTGTGCAATATCTGTACACCAAGGACGAACTATCAGAAGTCGCAGTCAAAAGTCTATCGTTGATGAGATAGATAAGTTTAAAAATCATAAAGACTTCAAAGGAATCATAAACGATGTAGGAGGAGCGACTGCAAACATGTACGGATATGAGTGTAACAAAAAACTAAAAAGTGGAGTTTGCACAGACATTGTATGTACAAGTTCAACTGTCTGTCCAGCTTTGAAACCCGACCACAAACCTCAAATAGAGATGCTAAAAGAGATAAGAGATATGCCTCATGTTAAAAAAGCCTTTGTAAACAGTGGCATCCGATATGATTTAATAAACGAAGATAAAAAACATGGACAAGAGTATCTAAAAACATTAGTAAATCACCACATATCAGGGCAGATGAAAATAGCCCCCGAACATACCGAGGACAAGATACTAAAACTGATGGGAAAACCAGACAAACAAACTCTTCTAAACTTCAAATCAAACTTTGACACTCTTAACAAAAAAGCAGGAAAAAAACAGTTCCTAACTTACTACCTCATAGCAGCACACCCAGGAAGCCAGATGGAAGATATGAGTAGCTTAAAAGATTTTGCCAATAAAGAGCTAAGACTAAACCCTGAACAAGTTCAAGTTTTTATCCCCACACCTTCAACATACTCAACACTTATGTACTATACAGAGATGGATCCGTGGAGTAGAAAGCCTCTATTTGTAGAAAAAGATCAGATGAGAAAACAGAAACAGAAGGATATTGTTACAACAAAGAGCTAAAGATTATTGACATAAGTCAAGATAGCTTTACTCCTATTTAGTTACAATTTTAAACTAGCTAGGAGGAAGCATCATGAAGATATTTATCACTTTAGGCATACTATTATTTACGACACTTAACACTTATGCAAGTAAGGAGTTAAAGACTCACATATGTCAGGCTTGTCATCCCAAAATTTACAAAGAGTACCAAAGTTCGATGCATGCAAAAGCGTCTATTTACAAAAATGAAATCTTTCGTGCAGTTTGGGAAAAACACCCACTCTCTAAAACCAATAACTTCAAATGTGCAAAGTGTCACACACCATCAGATAAAAAACTCATAAGCGGTGAAACAAAATTGTCAAAAAATAGCATCCAACTACACGAACCTATCTCTTGTCAATACTGCCATCAAATAAAAAGCATAGAAGAACATGCAAAAAGCAATACAAATATTCAAATTACCCAAAAGAAGACAATTTTTGCAAGAAATATTGATAAAAAAGGGCAAATGCTAGAGTTTAAACCGCAAAGTAGCTTAACAAAGATGGTTGGCTCTCCCTATCATGATATAAATTATTCAAATGAAAACTACTACAACGGCAATATGTGTCTAGGTTGCCATTCTCATAAACAAAATGATCATGGCTTCAAAGTGTGTGATTTTGAAATCAAAAAAGGTAAAAGTGATTTTAAAGAGAACTGTATCACCTGTCATATGCCTCAAGTTTCAGGATCTTTTGTAAATCATAAAGATACTAAAACACATGCATTTCACGGGGCAACGGCACTCATAGATAAACCATTTTTACTATCAAAACATGTCAAGCTTTCTTTAGAAAAGGGAAACAAGAATTTTGTAATAACTGTAAAAAATGGTTCAAACCATACTCTAACACCTCACCCTTTAAGATTATCAAAACTCAAAGTCTCTTTACAAAGAGAAGATAAAATCATAGAACTAAAAGATGTAATCTTTATAAAAGTTATAGGAAAAGATGGTAAGCCAACTATGCCTTGGATAGCTGATGAAATTATCACAGACAAAACTATCAAAGCTTTTGAAAAAAGAGAGTTAAAATTTAATAAGGAGCTTAAAAGTGGAGATATAGTCACTGTAAGATTTGGATACCATATCGTAAACCCACAAATCGCCAAGAAACTACAACTCAAAGAAAAAAGATTATCAAAATTTATTACACTTACAAGAAAGATATTTAAGATACAAGATTGATAAGAGTCAATACTATTAAATAGTAATATTTGGTATAATTTAGTTATCAAAAAGTTTAGAGGATACTATATGGATAATTTTTTAACACTAGAAGGCGGTTTTCTTGCCATTGCTGCTTTTTTTCTTATTATCACTGCTTTTGTGACAACTCGATCATTTATGAGTAAAGGAACTTTCAAAAAAATCTTTCCAGTAGTATTTGTATTTTTAGCACTTGGTATTGCCTTGCATTATTATGTGACTACTAAACGAATGCAAACTGTACAAGAAGCTTTTGAAAATAACAAAGTTATCATTTGTGAAAGTAGAGCAATGAGAAAAATGTCACGAACCATTTTAATTGAAAAAAGTAAAAATTGGCGGATTGAAAATGACATCTTTGTCTCTGATGATTATGAAAGAGGTTTTCATACATCAAGATGTTTAGTAGATTTTCAAAATTAAGGATAAAAAATGAATAAAGAACAAATAGAAGTGATGGGTGCTACTGAGCCATTTTTCACTTATAAAAAAGATGAAATAACATATTATGAATTTGACTCTAGTCTCTGCACACCTCCAGGACCTATGGTAAATGCAATGTGTGGGCTTAAACTAATTGACTCACCAAATAAAAAACTTGTCATGATAAATATGAAAATGCCTATGGGACTTTTTCCAAAAATAAGAGATGACTTTGAATGGGAAGAAGAGCAGATGGAAGATGGAAAAATAAAGCTAATTTTTTCTCGCAAAGATGAAGGTGAAACTTCAACAAACTTTGACGATAACAAATGTAGCGGATAAGGTATAAATTTGGCATTAAACTTTACTTTTGCACCTCCTTCAAAACTTGTAACATCTTTTTTTATTGTAGGTGCATTTTTTTACCTTATCGCATCCATTGCTTTTTTTAATATTGATTTTTTAAACATGCACTATTTAGATCCAAAGATTGTAGGATTTATCCATATATTTTTACTAGGTTTTATGATGAGTGTGATTTTTGGTGCAATGTATCAACTCATCTCAGTAGTTTTAGAAATTCCACTCTACTCAAATCAAATAGCTTATATGCATCTAGGGCTTTTTGTTGTAAGTTTGATACCATTTTTAGGTTCATTTTTAAATGGTAATAGTTTTGAATTTTTAGGATATGGCTCAATCTTACTATATCTATCATTTATGCTCTACCTAACAAATATCTTTTTTTCAGTTAAAAAAGTAGAGAAAAAAGATATAAAAGCATATTTTGTCATCACATCTCATATAATTTTATTTATTGGCGTCACTTATGGACTTCTGACATCTTTAGGATTAGTACATAATAGTTTGGGATTTAATAGCATAAATCTAGCTCATAAACATATTATTTTAGTTCTTTTTGGATTTACAGGAGGTTTGATTGCCATTATGGCAACAGTACTTCTTCCTATGTTTATGCTTTCTCACAATTTCAATAAAAAAATAAGCAATTATCTACTTTTTGGCATAATTGCAACAACCATAAGTACAGTATTTGGATGGTTTTCATTAGCACAGATGCTTATGATTGCTACAATTTTGGCATTTAGTTTTCAACTATATGACATCTTTACAAAACGGATGAGAAAATATCTCGATGTTTATGCACTAGATATGATAACAAGTGGTATATTTTTAATACTATTAGCACTATTGATACCTTTTTTGCATGATGAAAAAGTATTAAAACTATTTATGGTCTTTTTGATTTTAGGATTTATAAGCTCTTTTATCGTAGGTCATATCTATAAAATTGTCCCCTTCTTAGTCTGGAACAAAAAGTTTGCACCACTTGTAGGAGAGCAACAAGTACCAATGCTCTCCGATATGGTTCACAAAAAAGGAAGCTTGATAGAGTTTTACACCAAGTTAGCAACTATTGTTTTTTTAACGATTGGTATACTTTTTCATAGTGATATTCTAATTATATTAGGAAAAATATTATTTATAATAAACTCACTTTTAGTAGCAGGAAATGTAATATATATATTTAAGTACAAAGGATAAAAATGGCTTATACCGAGCAAGATATTTATGACGCAATTAGCACAGTGATAGACCCTGAGGTTGGATTTAACCTCGTGGAAATGGGACTCATATATGGAGTAGAACTAAAAGAGGATGATAATGTTCAAGTCACGATGACTCTCTCTACCCCATCATGTCCACTACATGAGATGATGCTAAATTGGACGAAAGAAGCAGTACTCAAAGTAGATGGTGTAAAAACTGTTGAAGTTAATCTTACATTTGACCCACCTTGGACTCCAAATATGGCAAATGATGATGTAAAAAAGAAATTAGGAGGAGTATAATTATGAAATATCCACTTTTTTATGACAAAGTTGAGAATATCACACTTTATGACCCGTTAGCTGAGTTTTTAGGAAGTTTCCAAAATGGTGAAATTACCTTTTCTTATATGCAAATTGTACAATTTTCTGGACATAGCTGTCCTACTGTAGGTGGTGCATATCTTATGACTTTAAAAGCACTTCAAGCTCTCTATCGAGACTCATTACCTGTTCGAGGAGAGATAAAGGTAGAGTTTAAAGAACAGTTAGAAGATGGAGTTGCTGGAGTGATTTCAAATGTTATATCAAATATTACTGGAGCAACTGATAAGAGTGGTTTTAAAGGGCTTGGTGGTAAATTTGCCAGACACTCTTTGATGGATTTTGAAGCTGATATATCAGCAAATGCAAGATTTACAAGAACTGATTCAAACAAAAGCGTAGATGTTTTTTATAACCCTTCCGTAGTATCTGGGGATCCATCAATGATGCCATTAATGCAAAAGATGATGCAAAATAGTGCTGATAAAGAGGAGAAAAAACTCTTTGGAACTTTGTGGCAATCAAGAGTAGAAGAGATACTAATTAACTATCAAAACTATCCCGAACTTATAAGAATAGAAGTGATTTAACTAATATTTCTTATTAAATTGACTTATATCAACTTGTTTTTGCTTATAAAATGTTACAATTTTAGTATTGCATAATAGCGATAAAATTGGACAAGGAGGAAAAATGTCAATTTCAAGACGAAATTTTTTGAAGACGACGGCGGCGGCAACTGCGGCAGCGGCTGTTGGTATATCCATTCCTAAAGAGGCTGAAGCAGCAGCGGTTGCTGGTCAGAAAGAGTGGAGATGGGATAAAGCTGCGTGTAGATTTTGTGGTACTGGCTGTGGTATCATGTTAGCTACTAAAGGTGGTAAGATTGTTGCTGTTAAAGGTGACCCTGCTGCTCCAGTAAATAGAGGTCTTAACTGTATTAAAGGTTATTTTAATGCCAAGATTATGTACGGTGAAGATAGACTAACTCAGCCACTTTTAAGAGTTGGTGCTGATGGCAAATTTGATAAAAAAGGTAAATTTGCACCTGTTAGCTGGGAGAGAGCTTTTGATGAGATGGAAGTCAATATCAAAAAAGCACTAAAAGCTAGTGGACCTGAAGGTGTAGCTGTATTTGCATCTGGTCAATATACTGTTATGGAGGGCTATGCTGCACAAAAGATGATGAAAGGTGGATTTAGATCAAATGCAATTGATCCAAATGCTAGACACTGTATGGCATCTGCTGTTGTTGGTTTTTACCAAACATTTGGTATTGATGAACCATCTGGTTGTTATGATGATATAGAGCTTACAGACACCGTTGTATCTTGGGGTTCAAATATGGCAGAGATGCATCCTATTTTGTGGTCAAGAGTTACAGATAGAAAATTATCAAACCCAGATCGTGTTAAAGTTGTAAATATCTCAACTTATACTCATAGGACTTCTGATATTGCTGATATTGAGATTATATTCTCACCAAATACTGATTTAGCTCTTTGGAACTACATCGCTAGAGAGATAGTTTATAATCATCCTGAAGCTATTGATTGGGATTTTATAAAAAAACATATCGTTTTTTGTGCAAGTCCTGTGAATATGGGTTATGGTATGAGAAGAAAAGGTGAGAAATCACTCAAAGATGGCAAATATAGTGCTGCTGAGATGGAGATTATAAACAAAGAGATGGAGATAACTGTCTCTGAAAAAGAGGGTCCAGCACTTGCTCCTTATGGATACAAAGCTGGCGACAAAATGGTTCAAAAACCTGCTGGATTAAAACACTGGCATATATCATTTGAGGAGTATAAAAAATCTTTAGCTCCATATACACTTGATTATGTAGCAAAGATTTCTAAAGGTGATCCAAATGAAAGCATTGATAGTTTTAAGAAAAAACTACAAGCATTAGCTAATCTCTATATAGAAAAAAATAGAAAAGTTGTAAGCTTTTGGACAATGGGTATGAACCAACATACTCGTGGTACTTGGGTAAATACACTTGCATATAATGTTCACTTTATGCTAAATAAACAAGCAAGACCTGGTAGTGGAGCATTTTCACTAACTGGACAACCAAGTGCTTGTGGAACTGCAAGAGAAGTTGGAACATTTTGTCATAGACTTCCAGCTGATATGATGGTCAAAAGTGGAAAACATAGAAAAATCGTTGAAAATGTATGGAAAGTACCTAGTGGTACTCTAAACCCAGTAGGAAATCAACATATCATGAAAATTCATAGAGATATTGAAGATGGTGTTGTTAAATTTGCTTGGGTAAATGTATGTAATCCATATCAAGATTCTGCATCTGCAAATCACTGGATAAAAGCGGCAAGAGAGATGGATAACTTCATCGTCTGCTCTGATGGATATCCTGGAATTTCAGCAAAAGTTGCTGATCTTATTCTCCCTTCAGCGATGATTTATGAGAAATGGGGAGCATATGGAAATGCTGAAAGAAGAACTCAACACTGGAGACAACAAGTACTACCTGTAGGTGATTCTATGAGTGATACTTGGCAATGGGTTGAACTATCAAAAAGATTTACAGTTAAAGATGTCTGGGGTGCACAACCATTAAGAGGTAAAAACAAAGATGGTACTCCTAAAGGACTTCCTGATGTTGTAGCAAAAGCAAAAGAGATGGGATATACTGAAAACACAACTATGTATGACATCCTATTTGCAAATGATAGAGCAAAATCATACAAAGCAAATGATCCAATTGGTGCAGGTTTTGATGATAGTGATACAAATGGAGATAGCAGAAAAGTTATCGGTTCAGATGGTAAAGAATGGAAAGGTTATGGCTTTTTTATTCATAAATACCTATTTGAAGAGTATGCAGACTTTGGAAGAGGACACGGACATGATTTGGCACCGTTTGATGTTTATCATAAAGTTAGAGGACTTAAATGGCCTGTAGTCGATGGTAAAGAGACACAGTGGAGATTCAACGCTAAATATGACCCATATGCAAAAAAAGCAAATACTGGTGACTTTGCGTTTTATGGTAAACTAGCTAAAAATCTTCTTCAAGGTGATTTAAGTGGTCCTGATAAATCTCTTGGTAAAAAAGCTCTTAAAAATAAAGCTAAAATATTTGCTAGACCATATATGGATCCACCAGAGATGCCAGATAGCAAATATCCTATATGGTTATGTACTGGTCGTGTGTTAGAACACTGGCATAGTGGTACAATGACTATGAGAGTTCCAGAACTCTATCGTGCGGTTCCTGAAGCTCTATGTTATATGCATCCAAACAATGCTAAAAAACTAGGACTAAAACAGGGACAATTGGCTTGGGTTGAGAGTCGTCGTGGTAAAGTAAAAGCTAGAGTTGAAACTAGAGGAAGAAATAGAACTCCAGAAGGTCTTGTTTTTGTACCATGGTTTGATGAAAAAGTATTTATCAATAAAGTATGTTTAGATGCGACATGTCCTATGTCAAAACAAACAGACTTTAAAAAATGTGCTGTAAAAATTTATAAAGCATAGATAGAGATATAGATGAAAAAGTCAAAAGTAGTCATCAGTGAGAGAAGGAAGTTTATTTCTCTGATGGCACAAAGTGTAGGTATAACTGCACTAGGCGGACTTGTGTGGACAGGATATGTACAAGAAGCAAAAGCAGCTCCTCTTATCCTTCGTCCTCCAGGTGCTGTAAATGAAGATGACTTTTTAAAGATGTGCATTAAGTGTGGACAGTGTGCAGAGGCTTGCAAGAATAGGGATATAAATCCTAATCCTAGCAAATCTACACTACTTATGGCAAAAGCTGGAGATAATATGCCTATTGGTACACCCTATTTTATACCACGGGATGTACCTTGCTATATGTGTGAAGATATACCTTGTGTACCTGTTTGCCCTACTGGTGCTTTGGATAAAAAACTGGTACAAAATGAGAAAGAAGAGCTAGATATAAACAGAGCAAAGATGGGACTTGCCGTCGTTGATGAAGAGTCTTGTGTTGCGTTTTGGGGTATCCAATGCGATGCTTGTCATAGAGCTTGTCCACTTTTGGATGAAGCAATTACTTTAGAGTATCGAAGGAATCAAAGGACTGGTAAACATGCCTTTTTGATACCAGTGGTACATAGTGATTTTTGTACAGGTTGTGGCTTGTGCGAACTTGCTTGCATTACAAAAAAACCAGCAATCTATGTATTGCCAAATGAGGTAGCACAAGGTGATGTTGGTAGCCACTATATTAGAGGCTGGGATGAAAAAGATGAGAGTAGATTAGAAGGAGTTTCAACCGATACAAGAACTAGGACAGAAAGAAGCAAGCAAAAACCTGCTGATTATTTAAATGAAGGAATCTCGTATGAGTAAATATAGATTTCTGATTGCTAGACGATTTACGCAGATTTCATTGCTTCTTCTCTACTTTGGTGCAAATGCTTATGGCTGGACTATTTTAACAGGAACTCTAAGTTCATCAACACTATTTGGTATTGTACCATTAGCTGACCCTTTTGCTGTGCTTCAAATGTTTGCAGCAGGTGCAATTTTGGGTATTGATGTTTTGATAGGTGCAGTTTTAATAATGCTATTTTACGGCATTGTTGGAGGAAGAGCATTTTGTTCTTGGGTTTGTCCTATAAATATGGTAACAGATTTTGCAAATTGGTTGAGAAGAAAGCTGTATCTAAATGATATAGAAAGAAAAGTGTGGATGAGTAGAAATGTTCGCTACTGGGTATTGGGATTAACCTTTGTTGTTTCAATCATTACAGGTGTTGCGGCATTTGAATTTATCTCACCTATAACCATTTTAAACCGAGGAGTCGTGTTTGGAATGGGAATGAGTATGGCACTTGTAGTTGCTATACTCTTTTTTGATCTGTTTGTACTAAAAAATGGCTGGTGTGGACATGTCTGTCCTCTTGGCGGATTTCATAGTTTGCTTGGTAAATATGCACCATTGAGTGTATTGCACAATGAGCCAAACTGTACCCTTTGTATGAAATGTAAAGATATCTGTCCAGAGAGTCAGGTACTTCATATGATTGGCAAAAAAAGTATAAAAGTGTTGGATGCAGAATGCACCAACTGTGGGCGGTGCATTGAAGTATGTGATGACAATGCACTTGGATTTAGTATAAAAAATTTAAAAGTTAAAGGAGAGCAACAATGAGAATTAAAAAATCATGGGTTGGCTTAATCTCTTTAGCAGCGATTATCGTTGCGGGTTGTGCCACAGGTGCTGGCACAGTAAGTGAAGAGTCGCTGGGATTAAGAAAAACCAATCTATACACTGAAACAAGTACTACTGGTGATGCAACAAATTATAATAAAGCAGAAGCTGGGAAATCAACAAAATTTGAGAGAGCATTTGAAAATGCACCTCCAATGATTCCTCACAATACAGATGGAATGTTACCTATAAAAATAGGAAACAATGCTTGCACAGGATGTCATATGCCTGAAGTTGCAGCTGATATGAAAGCAACACCTATCCCTGCATCGCATTTTGCTTCATTTAGACCAAAGACAGCTATTGCTGCAGATGGAAGGATTACAAAAGAAGGTAAAGAGGTTGACAATACAAGTGACTTTAAGACTGTTACACACAAGCTTGATACACTAAGCTCTGCAAGGTTTAACTGTTCTCAATGTCATGCACCACAATCTACACAGGAACCTGTTGTAGGTAATACATTTACACCGGATTTTAGCAAAAATGGTGCTAAAAGATCGAACCTCATAGATGTTATCAATGAGGGAGTTCAATAGATAAATAAACATTGAAGAGAGCTTTTAAACTCTCTTCTTTTTAAATTTTTTTTAGAGTGGCACATCTAAGGGCATCTCTACAAAAAATTTTCTTTAAGGATTGAAAAATGGTTAAAAAAGACATATACACTCTTATACTTGTTGGATTCTTAACTCATATATCACTAAATGCTATGGATATGGATAGAGTTAATGCTTTAGCACAACAGATAAAATCTGGTCAAAATATCGCACTACCTCTGCCAGATATCAAGGCTACAGCTACTAAAACTCCAACAGAAGTGGCAACCAAACCTGTAGCTGAGAGTATTCCTGAAGAAGTTACAACTATAGCTGGTACAGTTACTGAAGAGTCATTAGGACTTAGAAAAACTAATCTCTATGTCGAACAAGATGATACAGCAGGCGAAATAACAGACTATAGTAAAGTAGAAGCTGGAAAATCAGAAAAATTTGAAAGAGCATTTGAAAATGCACCTCCAATGATTCCTCACAATACAGATGGAATGCTACCTATCAAAATAGGAAACAATGCTTGTACGGGATGCCACTTACCTGAAGTTGCAGCTGATATGAAAGCAACACCTATCCCTGCATCACATTTTGCTTCATTTAGACCAAATACTGCTATTGGGGCTGATGGAAGAATAACAAAAGAGGGAGCAGGAGTAAATAATACAAGTGACTTTAAAACCGTTATACACAAACTTACTAAACTAAGCTCTGCAAGGTTTAACTGTACACAATGCCATGCACCTCAATCAACTCAAGCTCCATTAGTGGGAAATACATTTACACCTGACTTTAGTAAAAACGGTGCTAAAAAGTCAAATCTTATTGATGTTATCAATGATGGTGTAGAGTAATATGGATGAAAGTAGAAGAGGATTTTTTAAATCTTTTTCCACTCCATTTGTAGATGAGATAGAAGAGTATAAGCCAATAAGATTACCATATAACAAAGATGCGTCTCTTTTCCAAAAAGAGTGTATAAGGTGTGAAGAGAAGCCTTGTGTTAGTGTTTGTGACGAAGAAATTATAAAAATTTCAGATGATAATACAGTCTATTTAGACTTTACAAAGAGAGGTTGCACCTACTGTGATGAGTGTGTGAAGGCTTGTAAAATGGGTGTACTTATTTTTGATGAAAAATTAGAGCTAATTGACGCGCATATAGAGTTAGATATAACAAAATGCGTGGCATGGCAAGATGTAGTTTGTTCTTCATGTTCAGATGTATGTTATGATAAGGCAATTAAGTTTCTAGGGATGTTTAGACCTGAAATAAATTATGAGAACTGTACAAATTGCGGATTTTGCATAGGAGTTTGCCCCTCATTTGCAATCTCTGCAACTACAATAGGAGGTAAGGGGCAATGAAAAGGCTTATTTTATTATCATTGATATTCATTAACATCTTAATAGCTCGTGATATCTCACCTATTAAAGAGATACAAACTAAAGGTAATGTCATGGACTTAAAAATTGTCAATGATATACTCTATATAGGCACAGATGAAGGCACATTAGAGACTTATAATATCAAAGACGATACTTTCATAGAAAAAATACAACTCAAAAAAATTCATGATTTTATGGGTGATTTTATGAATCCAAAAGTCTACTCTGTCGATGTAATAGGAGATAAAAAGCTTCTTCTCGCACAAGGAGAAAAAGGTGCAAGAGAACTTTATATCAACGAAAATAACACTACTACAAAAATTATTACAAATGAAGCAAAATTAGTAATGCAAAAAGCAAGATTTATTGATAAAAATAGAGTTTTTTTAGGACTTTTATCAAATGAAATAGTTTTATATGACTTAAAAGCAAAAAAACCTCTCTATCTTTTTCAACTAAGCCAATCAAAATTTTCAGATTTTGCACTCAATGAGGATAAAACACAAGCTGTCATCTCTTGTGAGTCAGGTATTAATTACCTAGTAGATGTCAAAAATGGTAAAGTAATAAAAGAGCTAAAAGGAGCAAACAAAGACAATGTTTTTAAAGTAGATTTTAAAAATGGCAAAGTTGCAACAGCAGGGCAAGATAGAAAAGGTGCGGTTTATGATATAAATAATGCCAATGTGCAAACTTTTGATGCACCATTTTTGGTCTATGCAACTGCACTTAGTAAAGATGCAAAATTAGTAGCTTTCTCTTTTGGAACAGATAATGAAATAGCGGTTTTTAACTTGAAGACAAATAGCAAAATCTTCAATTTAAAAGGACAAAAAAGCACCCTAAATAGCATCATCTTTTATGATGATGATACTCTCTATTCAGGGAGTGATGACAATTATATAATGAAATGGAGATTAAAATAAGATGAATATATCAAGTATTGTAGTACAAGTATTACCAAAGTATATAGATGATGTTTTGGAGGTTTTACAAAATGCAGAGTTTTGCGACTATCACTTTCATGATAAGAATATAGGTAAAATCATCGTTACAGTTGAGGGCGAAAGCGTTGATGATGAGATAAGAAATTTAAAAGTTATTCAAAGTGTACAACATGTAATTGCCGCTGATATGATGATGAGCTACAGTGAAGATGAATTAGACGCAGAAATAAAAAAACTAGAAAATGGTGCCGTTGTACCACCAATGCTTAATGACGATACAATCAAAGCTTCAGACATAGTCTATAATGGAGATTTGAGAAAAAAGAATCTTTAATCCCTAATCTATATCATCAATAATAAGAGTTTGATACCTTAGCTTCTCAAGCTCTCTTTTTAGGTGTGCCTGCTCCTCTTTGAGTGTTGTATACTTATGATACATTTTATTTATTTCTTTTGAGTTATAGTAGATTTGATTGCTTATATAAACTTTTGGCAAAAGTACCAAAAGTGCTAAAAAAACAAAGATATAAGTTATAAATAGCGTTTTTAGAGATAAATCTTTTTGTCTATTTTGCTCATCATCATAATCATTTAAAAGTTCATCTCTGGCATTTAGTCTGCCTTTAATCGACTCTAAAAACTCTGAGTTTTGAACTTCGGCTTCTTGGGTTTTCATTAATCTCTTTTTTTGTTGGTGTTATCACTTTTTTAACAACAGCTTTTCCAAAAGAGTTATTGTTGCCACACATACATCTCATAATCTCTTTTGGACAGATGCAACTCTTGCTCCAATCTCTAAAATAGCTCTTAACTAACCTATCTTCTAGTGAGTGAAAAGAGATTATAGCGACTAAACACTTATTTATATTTAATTTTCTTATAGAATTTAATAATCTTTTTAATTCACCAAGCTCGTCATTGACCTCTATTCGGATTGCTTGAAAAATTAAAGTTGCAGGATGAAGTTTTTTAGAAAAGAGTCGTTTTGCCAAAAACTCTGCTAACTCACAAGAACTTTCAAATGGCTTAATTTCTCTTTGCTGACAAATCAATGAGGCAGCTTTTTTATACTCTCTAACTTCCCCATACTCTTTAAAAATATATTCTAAATCCTCTTTTTTATAACTATTTACAACTTCATCTGCACTAAGAGTTCGGTTTTGATCCATTCTCATATCGAGTGTTTGTGAGTCAAAACCAAATCCTCTATCATTTTTATCGAGCTGGAGTGAAGAGACACCAATATCGGCTAAAACTCCTCTAATTTGCCCCAAATCTTCGATTTGACAAATCACATCAGAAAATCTACCATGATGAAATTTTACTCTATTTTTAAACCTCTGTAATCTTTTTTTTGAAAACGCTAAGGCCTCTTTATCTTGGTCAACACAAATCATTTTTATATCTGGATTTAACTCCAAAATTACTTCACTATGCCCACCATATCCAACTGTACAATCAACTATGACGCCATCTTTAACATGCGAAAATATCTCTTTAATTTCATCAAGTAAAACTGGTATATGAGGTATATTCAAATCAATCCTTTATGAATAAAAGATATAATACTAAGAAAAAGATTAAAGGAGATAATGTGTTAGAAAAACACCTTGTAAATGAGTTAAAAGCGGTCTCCTTGTCTATGTTTAGAAAAAACTTTTTGGGTATTTTTCACGGTTCACTCTCTGCAAAAATAGAAAACAATCTATTTGTAATCAACAAAGCTGACTCTATTTTCGATGAACTAAAAGATAGCGATTTTATAGAACTTTATACAAAAAAAGATTACAGATGGAATAGTGCAAGCAAAGATTGTAATATACATATAAATATTTACAACAATATTAGTGAAGCAAAATATGTCTGCTATACAATGCCACCATTTATAACAGCTTACACACTTAAGCATAATAAGATTACTCCCAAAGACTATTTTGGCAATATAATTCTTGGTGAAAAAAATATTTACAATCCTGGCAGTTTTAAAACTTGGTATAAACGAGCACATATAGAAATTTTTAGTTATTTAAAAGAACAAGATACAGATATAATGATTATTAAAGGTTATGGAGTTTATGCTTATAGTAGAGACCTTACTACTTTGGTAAAAAAAATCGCAATTTTAGAAAATAGTGCTAAACTTTTACATAATTCGACTATTAATCAACATAGAAATTTCCCAATTCACCTTGATTAATTTTTGGGTTTATTTTTTAATTTATAAAATTCAAGTTGCAATCAGTGAAACTTTAATTATTTTTAACCTTTTTAGAATATAATTGTCTTAATATTGTATATTAAAAAGGTTTATAATGATTTCATGGATGCAAACACACAGAAAATATCTTATCGTTACTATTTGGATTAGTACTATAGCTTTCGTAGGAGCTGGTTTTGTAGGCTGGGGAGCATATAGCTTTGGAGGAGGTCAAAAAGGTAATATTGCCAAAGTTGGTGAAAGAGAGATAAGTCAAGGTGAGTTGCAATCATCATATAATAATATCTATAACTACTACAATCAACTTCTTGAGGGAAAACTAACTCAAGAAAAAGCAGATGAGATGAAACTTCAAGATGTCGCTCTAAACCAACTTATCAAAGAGACACTTCTTTTAAATTATGCTGATGACCTTGGTCTTAGTGCATCGGAGAAAGAAGTTGCTATGAAGATACACTCTATCGACAACTTTAAAGAAAATGGCACATTTAATAAAGAGACTTATTTCAAAGTTCTAAAGGCTGTTAATAAAAAAGTAAAAGATTTTGAAAGGGATATTAGGCGAGAAATTATTATAAACAAACTAAACGATGCCCTTGCCTTACCATACACTGAGCTTGAATTGAAAACAATCGGCGCTTCACTATTTTTACAAGATAAAATAAGTGTAAAACTAATTGATATACAAAATAGCGATATTAATGTCAGTGATGAGGCGATGAAAACTTATTGGAGTGAAAATCGAACAGATTTTTTAAGTGATAAAAGTTATGAAATAGAACTTATTAAAGTTAATTCATCAAATATCGAAGTTACAGATGCCGAACTAGAAGAGTTTTATAGAGATAAAAAATATCTTTTCAAAGATGACGATGATAAAATTTTAGAGTTTGAAGATGCAAAAGAGCGGGTAAAAGCAAAAGTACAACTTAAAAAAGCAAAAAAAGAGATTCTTAAAAAATATCTCTCTTTCAAACAAGGTAAAATTGCTCCTAGCGAAAAAAGAACACTTGGTGTAGAAAATAGCGATATTCCACTAGAGCAAATTGCTGGTCTGAAAATTGGCTCATACATCAAAGCACTTGAATTAGAAGATGGATATATGACTGTAAAACTTGTAGCGATTAATGAACCAGAGCCTCTTGAGTTTGAGGAAGCAAAGGATAATGTAAGAGACAATCTTTTCAAAGAGAAAAAACTAGAACTTTTAGAGGCTAAAGCAAAACTAGAAGCTAAAGAGTTAAAAGATGGAAAAGTATTGGACTTTATCTCAAGAGAAGATGCAGATAAAGTAACAGTGCTTAGCGAAAATGAAGCTAAAGTTTTTTTAGAGCAGCTCTTCTTAAGCTCACAAAAAAAGGGTTATTATATTTTTGCTGATAAAGCGATAGTGTATGAGATAATAGACCAAAAACTCTCATCAACAAAAGAGTTAGAAACCAACAAAGAGGACTTAATAAAAAGCATAGAGGCATTAAAAAGCAATACCGCACAAAGTATGTTAATAGAAAAGCTTGAAAAAAAATATAAAATTGTAAAATATAATAAAGGATAGAACTTGAGTACTATTATACTTGGTGTGGATATCGGGTCGACAAAGATTTGTGCAATTATCGCTCAAAAAGACTCCTCTGGTACGAAAATACTCGGAGCTGGTATCTCAAAATCACAAGGTGTCAAAAAAGGTATTATTACAAATATCGAACTCGCATCTCGTTCAATAAAACATGCCATAAATGATGCAAAAAGAGTTGCAGGTACACATTTTGATCGAGTTATAGTTTCCATTTCAGGAGCATATACTAAGAGTGTAGATAGTTATGGAGTAGTAAACGCTCCAAATAATGAAATAGGCATAACAGAAATAAACAGAGTTATGCAAATGGCAGATCACAATTCAAATATTCCTAATGAGTATGAAAAACTTCATATCCTTCCTTATAATTTCAAAGTTGATGACCACGAACATATAGATGATCCACTTGGAATGAATGGGGCTAGACTTGAAGTGCAAGTACACATAATTACCGTTTTAAAATCAAGCTTAAATAACCTCAAAAAAGCTGTCAAATCAGCCTCTTTAGAAATTGATAATATAGTTTTAAATAGCTATGCATCTAGTATAGCAGTTCTTGGAGATGATGAGAAAGAGCTTGGTGTGGCTGTTATAGACCTTGGAGGTGCAACTTCAAATATTGCAATTCATCTAGGCAATTCTATCAGATACAATGATTTTCTAGGTATTGGAAGCAACAATATCACAAATGACCTCTCTATGGCACTACATACCCCAATCAATGCAGCAGAGAGAGTAAAAATAGACCATGGTTCTCTAAAGTTAAATAGCAATGAAATAATAAACCTCCCAGCAATTGGAGATGAAGGGAACTCACATGAAGTTTCATTAGAGATTGTTACAAATGTAATTTATGCAAGAGTTGAAGAGACTCTTCTTATAATTGCTCAATCAATTAAAAATAGTGGCTTCAAAGATCAACTTGGAGGAGGAGTCGTACTAACTGGAGGTATGACAAGGCTTGAAGGTTTAAGGGAACTAGCTTCTGCTGTTTTTAACAATATGCCAGTACGCATAGCCAAACCCATTGAATCTGGGATAGAAGGAATGTTTGATACATTAAAAGGTCCAGAGTACTCTACTGCAATCGGTCTTATTTCATATGGAGTTGGGAGTTTTACCCCATATGAAATGGATTCAAATAAAAAACTAAGATACAAAGATGAAAGAATTGACCCAAGCCCAGATATTCACAATATAATTGATCAAGAAGAGGATGAAGATGCAACTATACTTAAAGATGATTTAAATCTAAATAATCTTGGAAATGATAAGAATTACGATATTTTTGTTGAAAAGGACCAAAACATCAAGAGTGGTTTCAAAAAATTTTGGAACAGAATTACAACACTATTTTAATAAGTAAAAAGGAGAGAGAATGTCAAATAATACTACAATAGGTGCGAAGATAAAAGTTATCGGCGTTGGTGGTGGCGGTGGAAACATGGTCAATCATATGATTACAGAAGGAATCAGCGGGATAGACCTACTTGTTGCAAATACAGATGCACAAGCATTGTCAACATCAAAA
The DNA here is from genome assembly GCA_027066435.1 of Campylobacterales bacterium. Taxonomy (GTDB): domain Bacteria; phylum Campylobacterota; class Campylobacteria; order Campylobacterales; family QNZT01; genus SZUA-1433. The sequence goes on along the minus strand of JAMONX010000003.1, from coordinate 28,067 downwards.
GCACCTACAAAAATTCAACTTGGTGAAAGAAAAACAAAGGGCTTAGGTGCAGGAATGAAACCAGAAATTGGTAAAGATTCAGCACTTGAGAGTTTTGATAATATCAAAGAGGCCCTAGAGGGGGCTGATATGGTATTTATCGCATCTGGCTTTGGAGGAGGTACTGGTACTGGTGCTGCTCCAATTGTCGCTCAAGCTGCTAAAGAGGTAGGTGCTTTAACTATTTCAGTTGTAACAAAACCTTTTGGCTTTGAAGGGAGAAAGAGATCAAGACTTGCAGAAGTAGGTATTGGAGAACTTAGCAAAGAGAGTGACTCTATTGTTATCATTCCAAACGACAAATTACTCTCCATTGTGGATAAAGACTTAGGAGTAAAGGAGAGTTTCAAACTTGTAGATGATATTTTAAGTCGTGCTGTTGGTGGTATGAGTGCTGTTGTACTTTCAAGCGGTGACAATGATATCAATGTTGATTTTGCAGATGTTCAAACTATTATGAGTCATAGGGGTATGGCAATTTTAGGAGTAGGAGAAGCTGAAGGTGAAGATTCTGCTGTAGAAGCTGTTAAAAATGCAATTGAGTCACCACTTCTTGATAATCTATCAATAAATGGGGCAATGGGTGTACTTGTACATTTTAATTTGCATCCTGACTTTCCTCTTGTGCAAATACAAAATGCAATGGATATTATTTATGATAGTGCCGATGAAGATGCTGATGTTATCTTTGGAACAACAACTGACGAGAAAATGAGTATAAATCAGCTTAAAATTACAATTGTTGCAACAGGTTTTGCTAAAGAAAACAACAAAAATATACCAAAAGATACCGCAGCAAACAATCCTAGTACAAAACCAGCCGAACCAATATTTAGACCAAACATAGAAAATCCCAATATTGGAAGAGCAGTAAGTGGTGGAGGATATATTTTAGAAGATGAAGATTTAGATTATCCTACATTTTTAAGACGGCAAATGGACTAACCTAACCTCTCCTGATTAGACGATATTGACTCGTCTAATCACTTATTTTATCGCAACAAATTCCATATTTTCTCTTGCTTTTTGAACCATATTTAACCATTTAAATGCTTGTTTCATATCTTTATCAATCCCACCTTTACCCTCTTTATATATAACTGCTAAATTATACTGAGACAATATATCACCTTGTATAGCAGATTCGGTGTACCACTTAACTGCTCTTTTGATGTCTGTTTCAACATTTAAACCATTTTCATACATAAAACCTAAAAGATATTGTGCTTCCATATCTCCAGCAGCTGCAGATTTTGAGAGCCAAAAAAAAGCTTTTTGGTGATCAGCTTCAACTCCTATACCATCTAAATACATCTCTCCCAATATCATTTGAGAATCAATATCACCACTTTTAGCAGATAAGAAGAACGCATCATATGCTTTTTGTTCTTCTCCTTTATTTAATGCACTCATTCCTTTTTCAAAACTTGAAGCAACCAAAATTGTTCCACAAAGTAAAATTGTTGGAATTATCTTTTTCATATTAGTACCCTTTTATTATTTTAGATACTCATATAATCGACACAAAGGTTAGAAATTATATACTTTTTAGTGTTTTTTGATAAAAAAGTATTAAAAAGTCAGTTTTTTACACACTATCAATAAATCTTTTTGTTATCTCACTGTAATCTTCAATTCGTCTATCTCGTAAAAATGGCCAAACTCTTCGGATATTTTCATTTTGAGCTAAATCTATATCTATGACCACACTCTCCTCTTTATCTCCTGCTCTGTAGATAAAAGATCCTTGTGCATCCACAACAAATGAATTACCCCAAAACCGTATTCCATCAATTACACAAGAGTTATCTAACTCTTTTCCAACACGATTAACAGATATGAGAGGAATTCCATTTGAGATTGAGTGAGCCCTTTGAACCGTAATCCATGCATCTAATTGCTTTTGTTTCTCATCATCACTATCCTCATCAAACCAACCAATTGCTGTAGGATAAATTAAAATATCAGCACCCTTTAAACACATAAGTCGTGCAGCTTCTGGAAACCACTGATCCCAACAGATAAGAACTCCTAATTTTCCCACACTTGTTTCAATAGGCTCAAATCCTAAATCACCAGGTGTAAAATAAAACTTTTCATAAAAACCAGGGTCATCTGGTATATGCATCTTTCTATATTTTCCAGCGATGAGTCCATCTTTCTCAAAAACAACCACACAATTGTGATAAATCCCTTTAGCTCTTTTTTCAAAAAGAGATGTCACTAAAACAATGGAGTTCTCTTTTGCAATGTTTGACCAAAAAAGTAAATCATCTTCCCAACTATTTGCTAAATCAAAATTATCTATATTTTGATTTATGCAAAAATATCTATCTTGATGAAGCTCCTGTAACACAATAAGCTCAGCACCATGCTCTTTTAATTTTTTAATAGACTTCAAACTCTCTTTTATTGTCAAATCCTTAGAACCATAAAACTTTTGTTGAACTAATCCTACTCTCATACAGTAGTCGCTTTTAATGCATCTGCAACTTTAAAAGCTTGAATATGCTCTTTTACATCATGACAACGAATCATACTTGCACCTTCAGACTCTGCCTTCAGATGCAAAGCCAAAGTACCGCTAAGCCTATCTTTTACATCACACGGTATTATCTTATCAATCATAGATTTTCGACTCGCTCCTACAAGCAATGGGAGATTAAACTTTTTAAAGTGAGATAGGTGGGAAATTAACATCAAATTATGGTCTAATGTTTTTCCAAAACCAATCCCAACATCTAAAATAATATCTTCAATGCCAAATTTTTTCGCTTTTTGAATTCTCTCTTTAAAAAAACCCTCAACTTCCAAAATAACATTTTCATAGTGAGGATTTTTTTGCATATCCTCTGGAGTACCTTTCATATGCATTATGACAACTTTAGCTTTGTATCTAGATGCAATTTTGCAAACCTCATCATTATCTAACCCTGTGATATCATTTATTATGCTAAAGCCACAATTGAGTGCATACTCAACAACTATAGGTTCATAACTATCTATACTAAAAACTATTTTTTTATAGAGTGAATTTTTATATATTTCATCAATAACTCTCTTTATACGACCTAATTCCTCTTTGGCACTAATTTTTTTACTTCCAGGTCTTGATGATAAGGCACCGATATCAATAATATCTGCACCCTCTTCTATCATATTCTCAATTTTTGCTAGAGTGTTTTTAGCTATAAATCTACTCCCTTCATAAAAACTATCTTCATTGATATTTAACACGCCCATAATCTCTCGTGAAAATTCATTAACTTTTTTATATTTATTTAATTCAGATGCAAACTCTTTTAATCCAAAAGGTTGTGCTAACTCTTTCTTGCTTAATATTTTTATCTGTTTATCATTTGCTATCAAAAGTGCATCTATCTTCTCATCAGCACAAAGTATCGTATTTTTAGGAACTGCCAAGTCAGCACCAATTGATAGGGCGTCTTGTTTTAAGATATTTGCTGCTGGTGTTTTTATACCTTTTAAAAAGAAAAGTTTTGTCTGCATCTTATCTTTTAAAATTTTATTACCAGCAGTTGTTGAGCCAATCTGTTGCAAAATCAAATCTCTTTCTATCTGTGAATTTAGCTTAATAACTTTCATTTTCGATTTTGTGCTTGATGAATTGTAAGTAAAAGATATGAGAGTATATTTTGTGGTCTTGAATTTAATTGTGAAAGTTCCATCGCTTTATCGAACATATCAAGTTCAGTTGCAGAGAGTCTAATATCATTTTTAACAATCTCTGTTAAAAGTGTTTGTACTATCTCTTTTAACTCATCTTTTGAGATATTTCTACGATTTTTTAAAAATAAAAAAAGTTCATTCAGACCAAAATTTGACAAGTTCAATCCCAAATCTAACGACTCTTTTTGGCTCTTTTCATATCTTATTTTCATTCTTGAACGGATTGTTGGCAAAAGAGAAGTTTTTGATTTTACAATTAAGATAAAAACAATATTTCTAGGAGGTTCTTCAAGCAATTTTAAAAGTGAATTTTGTGCATATATATTGTAAGTAAGCGCTGCTAATATGAGATATTTCGGTTTCTCTTCTGCTATATAAGCCTCTCTTATAACCTCTCTAGCATCCTCAACTTTGAACTCATCAACATAAAAAGTTTTGACAAGTTTTGAGTCAATCTCTCCTAGCACCTTTCTTTTAGCTAACTCAAAATCAAGCGAGGCGATAATAGTTGATTCAATCATTGGTCTCATAAAGCATTTTGTAAATCTACTTCTGAAAATAAAATAGCATCTATACTCTTATCAAAAAGTGTAATAAGCTGTATAAGTTTGATATCAAGATTTTCATCTTTTGAGTTAAGATAAAAGCTATTTTGCATCTGCTCATCAAGAAGCCAGATAAAACTATTCTCTTTTCGTTTTACTATTTGAGCTCTTGGATCACTTCCTTTGCCAATATAAAAAAAAGTATATCCAGCAGGGAAAGATAAACTAAGCATATCTTCTAAAATACTCATCTGCTCTTCATCTTTGAGCTTATCCATATGTGGGAACACAGTACCTAATGATACAATAGGCAAAAGTGGTCTATCTCCATCGTGCTTATTTAAACGACTTAATATATAACGAGAAAACCACTCTCTGCTTCTATCTGTTATGATTAAAAATGTTTGAGCATTAACGAGTCTGTCAATTGCAGTTGCAGCCAAAGGAACCCAATCATATCTTCGCTCTTCCATCCAGTTCATGGAATTTCCCTCGTCTCGGATTCTTTCAAGTGTCCATGAGGAAAAATCTTTACTCATATTATCTACTCTCTATCTCCAAGATTATAAGCCTCATGCAGAGACCTAACAGCTAACTCACTATATTTTTCATCAACAATCATAGAAATTTTAATTTCACTTGTGCTTATCATCTCAATATTTATATTATTATCCGCCATAGTTGTAAAAGCAAGACTTGCAACTCCTGTATGATTTTTCATACCAACTCCAACAATAGAGACTTTAGAAATATTATTATCAAACTCTAAATTTTCAGCAGCATTAAGCCTTTGCATTATATTTTTTGCACTCTCAAGATCATTTTCACCTACAGTGAAACCAAGATTTGCTGAGCCATCATGCCCTACATTTTGGATAATCATATCAACTATTATATTATTATCTGCAAGCGTTGAAAAGATATGTGCAGCAATTCCTGGTTCATCTTTAACATTTCTCAAGGTTACTCTAGCTTGATTTTTATCTAATGCTATACCGCTTACAATCGGCTCTTCCATAATATTCTCTTCCTTTGTGATTAATGTACCTTCATTTTCATTAAAACTACTTCTTGTTACCAAATTTACATTTAACTTTTTTGCCATCTCAACTGATCTATTTTGAAGAACCTTTGCACCAAGACTTGCAAATTCTAACATTTCATCATAAGAAATTTTATCTATCTTTTTAGCCCTTCTCTCAATTCTAGGATCGGTTGTATAAACTCCATCAACATCTGTATATATCTCACAAACATCAGCACCCATAGCCCCAGCAATTGCAACTGCACTTAAGTCGCTGCCGCCTCGACCTAGTGTTGATACATCGTCATTTTCATTAATTCCTTGAAATCCAGCAACAATAATAATTTTTCCCTCATTAAGAGACTTTTTCATATTTTTTGTATTGATATGAGAAATTCTAGCATTTGTATGCATCTCGTCTGTATGGATGCCAGCTTTTCGACCACTCAAAGAAATGGCATCATAACCCATATCACAAAGAGCAATAGCAAGCAATGCACTTGTTACTCTCTCTCCTGAGCTTAGAAGCATATCCATCTCTTTTAAAGCTGGAGTTTTACTAAAATGTTTAGCATACTCAATAAGCTTATTTGTCTCTCCACTCATTGCAGAGACTACTACTATTATATCATTGCCCTGCTCTTTTGTTTTTGCCACTCGCTTTGCTACATTTGATATACGCTCTAAGTCGCCAACACTAGTACCGCCAAATTTTTGTACAATTAACATTTATATACTCATCCCCTTAAGAAATATATCCATTTTTTTTAAAATACTCTAATACTTTTTTATATATCGGCTTTTTCATATGAGCAATATGGTCAAATATATTTTTATATGATACATACTTATAATCTACAAATTCAGGCTCTTTAGTTTCTAAATTTATAATTGCATCTGATTTTAATTTTACTAGAAAATATTTCTGTTTCTGTCCATCAAATGGATACATCTTTTTTGATATCTTATTTGGGAAATCATAACTAAGCCACTCAGGATACTCACTAATTATCTCAACAGACCTTGTTCCTATCTCCTCTTCTAATTCTCGAAATAGTGCTTGTTCTGGTGTCTCTCCATCATCAATTCCACCTTGAGGAAATTGCCATACTGCACTTTTGATATCACTTCTATTTGCAATAAAAATTTCACAGAAATGAGGATATTTTGCAGACAAAACAACAGCAGCAACATTTGGTCTATAAATCTTTTGCTTTGCCAACTCTTTCCTTTAATTATTATAACCTGCTATAATATCTAAAAAAGATTAAGGTGACCTCTAAATATGCTTTTATACCTACACATCCCTTTTTGTGATAGTAAGTGTCACTATTGTGCTTTTAACTCATATGTTGATAAATTTGAATTAAAAGAGCAATATATGAAAACTATTTTAACTCAACTCTCAAATGAGATTAAAAGATTTAATCTCTTAGAAAATAGCATAGAAAGCTTTTTTATTGGAGGTGGCACTCCTTCTACCATTACACCAAAACTTTATGAACCATTTTTTTCACTCATTAAACCTTATCTAAAAAAAAATGCAGAAATCACAACCGAAGCCAATCCAAATAGTGCAACTGCTATTTGGCTTCAAGGGATGCAAAAGTTAGGAGTCAATCGTATCAGTTTTGGAGTACAAAGCTTTGATGAAGATAAACTTAAAATGCTTGGAAGAAACCATGGAAAAAAGATGGCAATTGAAGCTATAAATAATGCAAAAAAGATAGGATTTAAAAATATTTCACTTGATCTAATATATGGAACTTCACAAGATACTAAAAAACTTTTATTTAAAGATTTAACAATAGCTATTTCACTAAGGATTGATCATATAAGTGCATATTCGCTAACACTTGAAGATAATACTCCCTTTATAAATACCCCAAAAGTTCAAAATGATGATGAAGATTTAGCCTACTGGTTTATAAATGAAATAGAAAAAAAAGGATTCCCACAATATGAAATTTCAAATTTTGGCAAAAAAAAATCAAAACATAATCTTGGCTATTGGCAATATAAAAATTATATAGGCATAGGAAGTGGTGCAGTTGGATTTTTAGAAAATAGAAGATTTTATACAGATAACAATATTGAATCATATATAAAGAACCCTCTTTTAATTGATGAAGAGATGCTAAATAATGAAGCTATAAAAAGTGAACAAATCCTTTTAGGACTTAGAAGTATAGTTGGGTTTTCAAAAGATATTCTCACATCTTGTGAATACAAAAATGTCGAAACTCTATTGAAAGAAAAAAAATTAACTCAATTAAATGACCGCTTTTTTAATACTAACTATTTTCTATCTGATGAAATAGCTCTATTTATCACTTAATATGACAAGATTTACATACCCCACTTCCCATATTTGATGTTCTTAAAAAGAGTCCATTGTCATTATCATGTACATTATGACAAGTTGCACACTCTATTAATCCATTAAAAAGCTTAAGCCCATTAGCTGGTTGAGAAAGAAATTCATCAGGATTATGGGCAAAGGAAGCAGCATAATTTATAGAGATTGGATGATCATCTGTTAAATCAGCTCCTATTTGCCAGGTAGTACTAGGATATGTAGTACCACCACTTGGTCGAGCAAATGGATGACAAGCAGCACAATTTGGAGTCTCACCACCATTACCACTATCACCTGCTAAACCAGTACCAGATGCATTAATTACATTATGTGCATCTACTGGTCCTACTGCACTTACTCTACCCATACCACTTGCACCATCATGACAACTAAGACAAGCTAGAGAAATTGAACTAGGTGTTCCTACACTTGAATCATATAGTGTAAATGCACTTAAATTAGTAAGTCTTCTATTCCATATTGGAGCATTTGCACCTCCCGCATCTGCTAGTCCACTATTTGAGGAGTGAGGTGTATGACAAAAAACACACACTTGAGTACTTGAACCAGCAAAAGCCCCATAAAAGTTACTATTACTTAAATCATGTTTTGAACCAACTACAGAACCGCTATTTGCAACCATTGGTAACATTAATAAAATAGTAAGAATATATTTTCTATTTAAAATATTCCTCATTATATTTTCCCTGTTTATTTGTATATCGTACTAAAAAAAAAATTCTTCACTTAAGTTTCTCTTTCTTTTCAAATATTACATCTATTTTTTCAATAATCCACTTATCATTCTCTTTTGATAATATATAATTCATATTATAAGTCATTAAAGTCGCATCTAAAACTTGTTTTCTTGTTTTGATATCAATATATCTATATATCCAAACTTCATTTGTTGTAACTTTTGCTTTGCCATCTTTTATCTCAACTTTTTGAAAATTTATATCTTTAATTTTTGCATCCATAAAGAGATTATTATCATGCCAAGACTTTATCCAAAGATGAAATTTTTTTACTATATCTTCTTTTGCATAGCTTTTCATATGCTCTGTTTTGCTTGTCTTTGCTGCTTTTATAATACCTTGATTATAACTTATGATGACTTTTTTTATATCTCTATTATCAACTTGTGCATTTAAGAAAAAAGGCACAAGTAAAATTACAAATAAAAATTTCATTTTATGGATAACTATCATAGCCACCTGTATTCGTCACATGACAATGAGCTGCGTGAGTACTACCACCACTACAACTAGGATGAGTAGAATAAACTTTTTTAACATCTACCGTAGAGTAATTTGCCCCAATCTTTTTATATCCATCAATTTTTAACATCAATTCACCAGTTTGTTCATCTTTATAATTGTAAGGTTCAGGAAAACTTCTATAACCCAATAAATTTGAAACAGGAGACCCGTGAGGAACTGCTATATGACAATTTACACAAGGTCCACCCATACCACCAAAAAACATTTTATGAGAGCCAGCACCACCTGGTTCATTTACATATATATTATGACAATTTCTACAAAAAAGTCCATCATTTACATTGTTTGTACTCCAATCTACATCACCCCATACTGTATAATACGACCCATCAGGCTTTAATGGCCAATGATTATTTTCACCCTTTAACATAAACTTATAGTTTGAACCATGAGGGCCTCTTGCATCCCCTCCTATCTCATTATCAGAACCATGACAATCAGAACAGTACATTGTCTGATTTCCTACATTTGTATTCCACGGTGGCTTCATCTGAGAAGAGTGGAGTGCTTTTGGTGCATAATTTCCAGTCATTTGATTTAACGGCATTACAACAGGATGAGCTGAACGATTATTTGGATTAAACTCCCAAGCTTGATCAGTTGCATTTATACCATATTCGGATAGAAAATGAGAGGAAACGCCATCTGGAGCACTACCTAATGCCCAATAAGAGTGGCACTTTAAACATATTTGGTACTCTTTAGTTGCAGTTTCAAGTGTAGTAAATGATGTTGGCTGAATTCCTCTAGGTGTCCAATCTGGTTCAACCCCAGAAACACCTCTTAAAACTTGGGAAACATTATTTGTAGGGATTGAAGGGTACCATTGACCATCAGCTACATGATTTTTACTCCCTAGTTTATGTGGATTATGGCAATCCATACACTCTGCATGTTTTGAATCACTCCAGCTTAAACCTTTACTTCCAGATGGATTTCTAGCTACGCCTGTTCCATATAAAACATCAAGATTTGTATGTACTCCATCTATCTCCATTACTGGGTGTCCATAAGGTCTTGAAAGTACTGACTCAATATCTGGAGCAGAGGTAGGAGCTCCTGATCCATGACAAGATGATAAACTAACTGACGAAGCGGCCCCTTGAAAACAAGTCTGCTGTTCAATTTTTCTTAAAAGATATGGTTTACCTTCTCCATTGTGAGGAGTATGACAATTAACACAAAAAAGATCACTTGGACTATATGTGCCATATTTGCTAAAAACTTCAGAATCTCTATAAGGCATACCTATAACTTCATGAGTAGTAGGCCATGGGACACCTCCACTTTTATCATGACAAGCTAAACAGGTATCACGAACATTTTGACCATGATTTGCTCCAGATTTCACTCTTAAAAACTTTTTATTTTCACTGTGCGGGTCATGGCAAGTAGAACACTCTACATATTTTTTAGAGCCTAATTGATAAAGTCTTATTGGTGCATCTGGGGAAAGTTTAAGTTCACTAGGTCTATTTCCTTCACCAAAATTTACAGTAACATTTGGATTATATTCATATCCTACAGGATGATGAACTGATAAATCTGTACCTATGTCACCTGCACTACCAGCAGGCATCATTCCTCCTGCATTTACACCACTCATATTTATAAGTGTATTTCCTAAAATATTTCCTCTAACCATATAAACAGAACCTATTGCAATAGTTCCATCATGACAACTTAAGCACTGCCTAGAGAGAGAACCAGGAGTCCCTTTTGCAACTCCTAGTCCTGCTGGTTTTGGATAATTTAATCTGTCAAGATAATCACTTTCATACATAGTATATGAACCACTTGGCATTGCTCTATTCCATAAAGGCCGTCCAGATTGAGCAGAGTGAGGAATATGACAAAACACACAAATCTCTGTCTCAGTAAGTGACTTAACACTGCCCGGTCCCGTTACAGATAAATTATGCTTTGTATTATCAACTATCGCAAAAATTGCACTTTGTATCAATAAAAGCAATATAATAATTTTATTTAATTCTCTCATCTACTATCCCCTATTTTGTTTTAACTTCTAATAATTTAAAAACTTGTACCCTCATATTATATGAATCTGCAACATATATAGTTCCATCATTTGAAATAACTATATCTTCAGGAATTGCAAATTCTCCTTTATGATCTCCATAACTTCCAAATGCCAAAAGAAGCTGACCCTTTTTATTAAATATTTGTACAGCATGAAAAGTAGTATCTGTTACAAAAATATGACCTTCTTTATCTATGGTTATACCTCTAGGATTTGCAAAAGAGCCCATTGTATTACCTAATTGTCCAAATTTATTAATAAATTTTCCATTTTTATCAATTACCTGAACTCTATGATTCATAGAATCACTAACATAAAGATAGCCATCATTCGCATCTAATGCGATATATGTAGGCTTATTAAACTCTCCATCACCTGCTCCCACTTTTCCAAGTGTTTTTACATATTTTCCATCTACTGAATAAACTTGAATTTTACTCTTTAAAGTATCTACCACATAAATTAGATTTGATTTCGAATCAACTGCAATACCAACTGGTCTATGAAGTCGTTTTTTCCCTATAATTTTTAAAAATTTTCCATTTTTATCATAGACATGTATAAACCCCTGCTCTGAATCTGCTATAAATATATTTCCACTAGCATCCGTATCTACATCCATAGGAGATAAAAGCTTATACTCTTTTGAACCATCTATAATCAATTTTTTATTTCTGGTTGGATCTAAAATAATAACTGCTCTTAAACCTACATCGGTGATATAAACTCTTCTATTCTCATCAACATGAAGACCAAATGGCTTAACCAAACTCTCTTTTGAAGACCCTACAAAAAATTCCCATACCTTTGTAAAGAGTCCTTTCTCTATCTGTAAATCTTCAGGCTTTGTAACAACCCCTTGGAGTTCTATTCTAGCGGGGTCTGGAGGAGAAGGCCATACTAATTTTGTACTCTCTTTTGCACTTATTGATACTGTTAAAACTAGTGTCAATAATAGTCCAACAAATTTCATATTCCTACCCTTGTAATTAATTGATTTTTTGAGTGACTATAACTCAAATTATTAGAAAACATTATATCAAAATCATTAAAAATTCTACTTATTTTCATATCAAATTATAAAGTATATCGACAGTTTTTAAAAATTCTTTTACTAGTTTCACTAAATTCTCCTGTTTTAATAAACAAATTTCGATACAATTATTCAAAATATTGTAAGGACATACCTATATGTTTGGAATGAGTTTCGCAGAAATATTGGTTATAGCAATTATCGCTGTACTATTTTTAGGACCTGAAAAATTACCTGAAGCTATGATGAAAATTGCCAAATTTTTCAAAAGCTTTAAAAGCAGTATCAATGAAGCAAAAGATACAATCGAACACCAGATGCATCTAGCTGAACTTAAAGATGGTGCGATAAAGTACAAAGAAGAACTAGAAAAATCAGTCAATGATGTAAAAAAAGATGTCAATATAATAGATGACCTAAATGAGGGCATAAGCGACATAAAAGAGTCCGTCACAAAACTAGATAAGAAGGACAAAAAAGATGTTTGAGGAGTTAAAACCGCACCTTGCGGAGCTTAGAAAAAGATTGGCAATATCTGTAGGCTCTATCATAGTTCTTTTCTTTATAATGTTTGCCTTTTGGAATCCTATACTTAACTGGATGATAGCTCCGCTAATTGAAGTACTGCCAGAAGGAAGCAGTGTTATATTTACAAAAGTTCAAGAACCATTTTTTACTGCGATAAAGGTAGCATTCTTCTCAGGTTTTATAGCCGCTCTTCCTATCATTTTTTGGCAATTATGGCTTTTTGTAGCACCTGGACTTTACGAAAATGAGAAAAAGATGGTAGTACCTTTTGTTGTGGGTGCAACTACTATGTTTTTAATGGGTTCTGCATTTTGTTATTATGTTGTAATTCCTTTTGGATATGAATTTCTTATAAATTTTGGAGCACAACTCTTTACCGCACTTCCAAGTATTGGGGATTATGTTGGTTTTTTTACAAAACTTTTACTTGGTTTTGGGTTAGCATTTGAGCTTCCTGTAATTACATTTTTTCTAGCTTCTATGGGGCTGGTAACAGATAGAACAATGATTGATTTTTTTAGATATGCGATTGTTGTTATCTTTTTACTTTCAGCTCTTTTAACACCTCCTGACTTAATAACACAGTTTTTGATGGCAGGTCCTATGATACTACTCTATGGTGCTTCTATACTGATTGCAAAAAAGGTTAATCCAGAGGTTGTCGAAACTACAAATGAGAAGTAATTTAAACCCTCTTTTGGTAGATTCATATGATTATGAATTGCCACAGGAGCTTATAGCTTCATCTCCTGCAAACCCAAAAGATAGTGCAAAACTTTTAGTCTATAATCGTGAAGACAAATCACTAACTCATACTATATTTAGAGATATTTTAACTCACATTCCAAAGAATAGCTCTATAATTTTGAATGACACAAAAGTGATAAAAGCAAGACTCTTTGGACATAAAGAGAGTGGAGCAAAGATAGAATTACTTATAAACAGTCCACTTAAAGATAACAATTTTTTAGTTTATATAAAAGGTAAGGTAAAGAAAGATACTAAACTTATATTTACTCAAGAACTCACAGCTAGCATTTTAAAAATAAATGAAGATGGAACAAGAGTAGTAAAGTTTTATCAAAAAGATAGCGAAATAGATTTTGAACAGTTAAATGATATTTTAGAACTCATAGGACATATCCCTCTCCCACCATATATAAAAAGAGAAGATAACAAAGAGGATATAAAAAACTACCAAACACTTTTTGCAAAAAATATCGGTGCAGTTGCAGCACCAACTGCATCTCTTCACTTTACACCAGAACTTTTAACTAAGATGCAAGAACAATATGATAGTGCTTTTATAACCCTTCATGTGGGAGCTGGAACTTTTAAGCCAGTAGAGCATCAAAATATCAATAACCACATCATGCACAAAGAGTTTTACAATATTCCCAAAGATACGCAAAAGATTTTGGATTCTAATAAGAGTATATTAGCAGTTGGAACAACAGTAACTAGAACTATTGAATATTATCAAAGAATAAAAAAAATATCTGGCAAATCAAATCTCTTTTTACATCCAAAAAATCTACCCCAAAGAGTAAATCATCTATTGACAAATTTTCATCTCCCAAAATCTACACTTTTGATGTTAGTTGCTAGTTTTGTAGGAGTTGAAGAAGCACTTTTTCTCTATCGTGAAGCTATAAAGAAAAAATATCGCTTCTACTCATACGGTGATGCGATGTTAATACTATAAAGGAATAACAGTGACAATATACGGAATAAAAAATTGTGATAGTGTAAGAAAAACTATAAAATATATAAAAAGCAAAGATTTAGATTACAATTTTGTTGATTTTAAACAGACACCAGTTGATGAAAAAAAGATAAACTTTTGGCTAAAAAAAAACGGTATCGACAAACTTTTTAACACAAGAGGAACAACTTATAGAACATTAAAATTAAAAGAGCTTAATTTAGATGACGAACAAAAAGCAAAATGGCTTGCAAAAGAAAACATGTTAATAAAAAGACCAATAATAGAGCATAACAATGAAGTTATTGTAGGGTTTAACGAAGAGAATCTAGCCATCGTTCTAAAATAATTTTAGCGGCCATAGAGTCAATTTTACCATCTTTTTTCTGTTTAGTGATACCTTTCATCTGCTCTTTAGCCTCTTGCGAACTTCCATATTCATCTTGAAAAAAGATATCTTTATCATACTTCAAAAGTGAAACAAAATGCTCAATTCTTCTTTGCATCTCATCACTACTTTGTCCACCTTTTGGGATGCCAACTATCAAAGTATCAATCTCTCTATCTTTTAAAAAATTATCAACTTCTCTTGCAGCTTGATTTCTATTTTTACGAATTATCGCATCTTTGGGAAAAACTATATTTTCATCAATACAAATAGCACACCCTACTCTTTTAAGTCCAATATCAATAGATGCAATTTTTAACAAAGATAAACTTTCAAATCTCTAATTTCAATTTTTCCTTCAAGCTCATACTCATACAATTTATCTCCAAATTTTACAAGTGCCTCTTCTAATGTTGGAATATTCTTAAAAAATAAAAATTCATCATCCAAAGTATCTTCAATTTTTCCAAATCTTGAAACAAATTTATCGATATCAGTTATAAGCTTGGCATCTCCATCTTCCAATAACTTTTGAGTTCCTTTACTCTGTCCTAAACGGTGAGGTAAAACAAAAATCTTCTTACCCATCTCTTTCGCAATTTCTGCACTTCTCATAGTTCCACTATTTTCATCTGCTTCAGCAATTATAAGTACTTCTCCAAGTGCAACAACTATACGATTTCTAATCACAAAACTATATCTAGTTGCCTTAGTACATTCTGGATATTCACTTATAGCCAAACCCTCTTTATAAATCTTTTCTATAAGCTTCTGATTTACTTTAGGATAATAAATATCAAGTGAATTTGCCATAACAGCAATTGTACGAGGAAGTGAACCAATGTGTGCTAAAGCGTCTACACCCATAGCAGCACCACTTACAACTGTATATCCAATACTAGAGAATGCTTTTGAAAGTTTTAATGTTGACTCTTTGGTATAAGAGATAGGCTTTCTAGTACCTACAATAGAGACCATTTTAGTATCAAGTAATGATTTATCACCGATAGAATAAAGTATTTTAGGTGGTTTTTTAAGGGAGCTAAATTGCTCAATTTTTTCTATCACATAAGCTCATTTATAAAAACTAATTCTACTTCATTAAGAATATTTTTGGCATTCATAAGAACTTGAAAAGTTAGTTCTTTTGGATGACAAATGGCTATGGCTTGACCATCTCTTTTGGCAATCCTAACAGCTTTTTTCAACTGCTCTTTGATATATTCTTCATCTGGAATATTATCTAAAAATATATCTCTTTGCATAACTTCTCTATTATTCATTTTAGCCGCTTCTAAACACTTAGATTTAGCATCTGTACGACTATCTATAAACGCTATATTATATCTATTCAAAACAATAAAAAAACGATTCATTGCATCTAAATCACAAGTAAATTTACTACCAGTATGGTTATTTATAGCAATCACATTTGGAAAATCTTGCTTTACTAATTTGATTTTTTGCTCAATTATCTCTTTTGTATCTATAACTTTTATAGCTTTTTCTCTAACATTTAAATAATCATAAGCTTCCATTGGCAAATGGACCATATAATATTTAAAGTTTTTAGCAATCTCTTTGGTATCTGGATAATGACCATTTGGAGGAAAAATGGACGGTGTTATAGGAAAAGGAATCTTTTTTATACTTTCAATCTGCTCAAGATAACCTATATCATCCATAATTATTGCAAGTTTTGGAAGTCTCTTTTTGAGTTCATTTATTTCGATCTTTTTTGTAGGGGTTATCTTACTTTGATGTTCTATCTTAGAAAGATTTAGCTCTTCAATTATAGCTATAGTCTTATTTAAATCTTTTGCTTTTTGCTTTCTTATAAACTCTTCAATTTGTAAAGTTACACTTTTGTATTTTGCATCTAAAGATTTGTTTTCTTCATATGAAACAATAGATGCTTTTTTTACTTCTTGTTTGTTTTTATGTTCTATTGACTTATTAATCTCTTTTTGAGAAATATGTGCCACAAAATTATTAAAATATAATCCTATAAAGATTGCAGATACAATTAAAAAAGCAACTACAATCTTAAAATATGGAGGGTGTATACCCATCAATTGCCTAACTGTATCTCTATTTCCAACATATCAATATTTTGGTTTTTTTCTGTTTTTATATTTACATCACCAGCTTTTGTGTATTTTCTTAAAACTTCTAAAATATCCCTTTTAAGATCATCAATGTATGGTACAGCACATTCAGCTCTTTCATGTGCCAACATAACAGTTAATCTATCTTTAGCGACATTTGCTGAAGCCTTTTTTTTCCCAAAAAATTTCTCAAATAGGGTCATCCAAATAACCTTTTAAAGAAACCTTTTTTAACACTAAGATCTAAAAACTCTACCTCTTCTCCAAGTATTCGTCTAGCAATTCGTCGATATGCTTCAGCAGCTTGTGAATCTTTATCATAATAAATTGGCTCTCCCTCATTAGTAGAAGTTATAATCTTTTCATCATCTGGAACAACACCTATTAGGGGAAGTGCAAGTATATTTAAAACATCATCAACACTTAACATACTACCTGTTTCAACCATTTCAGGCTTTAATCTATTGATAATAACATACTTTTTAACCTCTTCACCATCTTTGGCTTTTTGGCTTTTTGCATCTATAATGCCTATAACTCTATCTGCATCTCTAACAGCACTAACATCAGGGGTAGAAACAACCAAAGCTCGATCAGCTAAAAATATAGAGTGTTCAAAACCACTCTCAATTCCAGCTGGGGAATCAAGAATAATAATATCAAAATCTTTTTTTAGTTTTTCAAGTAGTTCTCTAACTTTCT
Organism: Campylobacterales bacterium; assembly: GCA_027066435.1. Classification (GTDB taxonomy): domain Bacteria; phylum Campylobacterota; class Campylobacteria; order Campylobacterales; family QNZT01; genus SZUA-1433. Next base: position 10,622 of record JAMONX010000003.1, on the reverse strand, counting down.
CTCTATCAAGGATATCTTTATCATTTGTCTGTGAAGCTGGCAAAAAATAGAGATTTTTAGACCTTTTATCATTAATAAGTGCTTGAGAAAGGTTACATCTTCCTTCCATAACATCAACAACATCATAAACTATTCTATTTTCCAAGCCTAAAATCATATCAAGATTTCTAAGCCCTATATCAAAATCAATAGCTACTACTTTTTTTCCAAGTTCAGAAAGACCTACTGCTAAGTTTGCTGAAAGTGTTGATTTTCCAACTCCACCTTTCCCAGAAGTTACTGTTATGACTTCACCCATCTATTAAAACCTTTTTTTAGTTTTTATCTTGATCAATAATTCTATTAGCAGTAATCCAAGGCATCATCTCTCTAAGGTCATTACCTGTTTTTTCTATCAAAGATGCTTTTGCATTATTTCTCTCTGCATTCATTCTAGGGTAACCTGTTTGACCTTCTTGAACAAAATCTTTTGCAAATACCCCATTTTGAATCTCTTTTAATATCTCTTTCATAGCTTTTTTGCTCTCTTCATTGATAACTCTGTTACCACTCACATAGTCGCCGTATTCAGCAGTATTTGAGATTGAGTATCTCATATTTGCAATTCCGCCCTCATACATCAAATCAACAATAAGTTTTAACTCATGAAGACACTCAAAATATGCCATCTCTGGTGCATAACCAGCTTCAGTTAATGTCTCAAAACCAGCCTGAACTAGTGCTGTTGCACCGCCACAAAGAACTGCTTGTTCACCAAAAAGATCAGTCTCTGTCTCATCTTTAAATGTTGTTTCTATAATGCCCGTTCTTCCGCCACCAATTGCACTTGCATAACTTTTTGCGAGTTCTAATGCATTTTTACTCTCATCTTGTGAAATGGCAATTAAATCTGGTATTCCTCCACCTTTTGTGAATTCACTTCTTACAGTATGTCCAGGAGCTTTAGGTGCAACCATAATACAATCTATTCCAGCTGGTGGTATAATTTGTCCATAATGAATATTAAACCCATGACCAAATGCGATTGTATCGCCTTTATTTAAATTAGGAGCTATTTCATCTCTAAATATTGTTGATTGAATCTCATCAGGAAGTAAAATCATAATTACATCTGCCATTTTTGTAGCCTCAGCCACAGAATAGACATCAAAACCTTTAGCCGATGCCTTACCCCAAGAGCTTCCGCCCTCTTTTAGCCCAATAACTACATTAACTCCACTATCTCTTAAGTTTTCAGCATGTGCATGCCCCTGTGAACCAAAACCAAGCATCGCTACTTTTTTACTTTTTATGATATTTAAATCACAATCTTTGTCATAATATACAGTAATTGCCATACAGTTAAATCCTTCTATAAATTTGATTGATTTTACTTAAACTTAACTTTGGTATTGCTCTAATAATAGATGTAACTTTGAAGTTTTATAAGAGTTACAAGAATGATTTTCTTGTTTTTAAAATAGATATTGAATCCAATTTAGGTTCATTTAATGGATTATTATTAATCTTCTTGATTTTTTCTATTGGTAATTCAACTAATTGCCTTAAATCTTCAACAGACTCTTCCATGATTGGTTCTGTGCTCATTTTAGTAAAAGTTAATTTTGGTCGTTTTGCTACAAATGCATCTGGATAATATTTTTTAACTATTTGTAATTTCTTTTTAAGATCATTTTTATTTAAAATATTTACAACATAAATACGATGCAAACCGTTGTATTGCTCAATGTAAATATCTTCATTAGATAAGTCTTTTCTTGCTTTGTTAACACTATAATTTTTTTTAAATACCCCAATTTGAATAAAATAACTCTCAGATAATATATCTGCTTTTTCTAATTCTATGGCAAATATTTTAGAGAATGATGAAAAAATAATAAACAACATAATTATCAATTTTTTCTTTAAAATCACCACTCACCTTTTTCTCTTACTATATTATACGAGGGCTTAATTTTCAATAAATTTTAGATAAGCTATAATTAAAGTATATTTCACAAATTATCAATAAATTAATAATACTTTAAATATTTCAAGTATTATAAAATTTAATTGATATTAGAAATATATATTTGTATAATTTGCAAGTTATTGAAAAATTAAAATTCTTACTAAGGAGAAATGATTATGAAAGTTTACAAAATTTCAACAGTCGTTGCAGCTTCACTAATTGCAGCAACATCAAGTTTAACTGCAGATGCAGTAGAGAGCGTGGTTTTACCACATGCACAACCAGGGGAATGTTATGCAAAGGTACATTCACCAGCAAAATATGAGACAAAAACTGAAAAAGTTTTATCACAAGAAGCTTCAGAGACACTTACCGTAATTCCCGCACAGTACGGAACAACTGACCAAAAAATACTTGTAAAAGAGGCTTCTTCAAGACTTACAATAGTTCCAGGAACTTTTAAAAAAGTTACTGAGAAAGTACTTATTAGAGATGCACGAACAAACTGGAAAACAAGCTTAAAAGGTTCTATTCCTGTAAGTGCTGAAATTTTAGCAGCAGCAAAAGCTGGTGGAGCCAATATAGATGCTATGGCAGATGGTAGTTGCTATAGAGAATACTTTACACCAGAAAAATATAATACTGAAACAGTAACATTTGTTTCAAAAGAAGCAAGTGAAAGACTTAAAATTGTTCCTGCAACTTATGAATATGCAGAAGAGAGAGTCTTAGTAAAAGAAGCTTCAACAAGATTGGTAAAAGTCCCTGCGACTTATGGTACAGTAACTGAGAAAGTACTTGTTGAGCCTGAAAAAACAATGTGGAAAAAATCACAATGTAACGGCACTAACGATGATTGTGGTGTTATGTGTTTAGTTACTACACCTGCAAGATATAGTACTATTACAAAAAGAGTTGTAAAAACCCCACCTACTACAAAAGTTGTAGAAATTCCAGCAGTGTATAAAACAGTAAAAGTTAAAAAACTAGCTACGCCTGCAAGAGTTGAGAGAGTTGCAATTCCTGAGCAAACTTCTACTTATACAAGAACTGCAAAGGTTGCTGATTCAACATTTAACTGGAGACTATCTGGTGAAAAAGGTGCAGGTAAATATACAGGTCATCAAATCTGTAAAACTTCTACACCAGAGAGATATAAAACAATTACAAAAACTGTAGTTGATACTCCTCCATCAACAAAAGAGATTCAAATTCCAGCAGAATACAAAACTATAAAAGTAACAACTATAGTAAAACCTGCAGAAGTTAAAAGAACAGCAATTCCTGAGAGTTATAGAACAATTACAAAAAGAGAGATGATAACTCCTAGTAAAGTTGAATGGAAAAGAGTTGTTTGTCAATCAAGTATCACGTCAAGTACAATCAGAGCTCTTCAAACAGCACTTAAAAATGAGGGGCATTATCACGGACCAATTGATGGTATCGTAGGTAGCCAAACTCGTGCAGCTGTAAAAGAGTATCAAATTAAAAAAGGCTTAGCAACTGGTGGTATTACACACGCTGTTATAAAAGCTTTAGGTGTTTCAATCTAAATAACTTCTACTTTAAACAGGTTAGTTAGCTAAGACTAACCTGTCATCTACTCTATCCTCCAAATGTTCAATACTTTTATAAATTGTCTTAAATAGACTTTTTGAGTTAACTGGTTTTTTTAGGAAATATTTGATATTCATCTCTTGCATTATTGAAAAATATTCAAGTTCGCTATAAGCAGAAATTATGACTATAGCTTGATTTTCATCAATCTTTAAAATCTTTTTAATTACTTCTAAACCATTTATTTTAGGTAAATTTATATCACAGATTACAAGATCATATTTTGAACTTTTATATTTTTTTAATGCACTCATACCATCTTCAGCTAAATCAACTCTGTTAAAGATATCTTCAAAAAGCTCCATGCTAATTTTACTTACGCATCTACTATCTTCTATATATATTACATTTAATTTTTTTGTGATGCTTTTTAATTTTTTGATATCCAATACTATTCCTTTTATTCTTTACATTTTAAGAATATCGTACAATATAGAAAAAGATAGAGAAATTTCATTTATAAAAAAAAGTGAAATAATTGGGGAATTTGATAATCTCTTTTATAAGATGTAAGAAAGATTAAAGATTATAAATTTTGGTAAAAAATAAAATTTTTCACCAAAATTACAAAAAGTATCATATTAACTATTTTTAACAGCTTCTTTGATTTTAGAAACAACATCAGGGTCTTCAAGTGTTGAGATATCTTGTGTTATCTCTTCACCCTTTGCAATAGATCTTAAAATCCGACGCATAATCTTTCCCGATCTTGTTTTTGGAAGTCCTGGTACTGCTACGATATCATCAGCTTTTGCAATATTTCCTATCTCACTTGATAAAACCTGATTTATATGAGACTTAATATCATCATTGACTTTGCCCTCTTTCATAACGATATAGATAAAAATTGATTCTCCTTTGATATCGTGAGGTCGACCTACAACTGCAACTTCTGCCACATGCTCATCTTCTTTAACCGCAGCTTCAATTTCAGCCGTTCCCATTCTATGCCCAGATACATTGATAACATCATCTACACGACCAGTTATAGTGATATATCCATCTTTATCAATCACAGCACCATCACCTGAAAAATAGACTGGTTTACCATCTTTTTTTGCATCCCCAAAATAGGCTTTTTTAAATCTCTCTGAGTCGCCCCAAATATTCCTAATCATACTAGGCCAAGGTTTTGTAATACACAAAAGACCAGTTTCTCCTATCTTTTTAGGAGTTCCATCAGACTCAATAACTTCAGCAATGATTCCAGGAAGTGCAAATGTCGCACAAGCAGGTTTTATAGGAGTAGCTCCAGGAAGTGGAGATATCATATGTCCTCCAGTTTCTGTTTGCCACCAAGTATCAACAATCGGACATTTTCCATTTCCTACTACTTGGTGATACCACATCCAAGCAGGAGGGTCTATAGGTTCACCAACAGTTCCTAGTACTTTTAAAGAGCTAAGGTCGTACTTTTCAGGTTCATTTTCACCCATTTTATGAAGCACCCTTATGGCAGTAGGAGCTGTATAAAACTGAGTTACTTTATGGTCTTGCACCATTTTCCAAGCTCGTCCTGCATCTGGATAAGTAGGAACACCCTCAAACATCAAAGTTGTAGTTCCAGCAGCCAATGGCCCATAAACTATGTATGTATGTCCTGTAATCCATCCAATATCAGCTGTACACCAAAAAACATCATCTCCTTGTACATCAAAAACCCACTCCATAGTCATTTGAGCCCAAAGAATATAACCAGCAGTTGAGTGTTGTACACCTTTTGGTTTTCCTGTGCTTCCAGAAGTATAAAGTAAAAATAGAGGATCTTCACTATCCATCACTTCAAAATCACAAACATCAGATTCATCTTTTATAAGTTCGTTGTAGCTGTAATCTCTTCCTTCTTTCCAAGTGACATCTTCTTTATTTCTTTGAATCACTAAAACAGCTTCAACACAAGCTATATCATTTTCAAGTGCTTTATCAACCGCAGGTTTTAACAGATAAGGTTTTCCTTTTCTGTATGCCCCATCTGCTGTTATAACTAACTTTGCACTAGCATCTTCAATCCTATCCCTCAGAGCTTCTGAACTAAATCCACCAAATACAATAGAGTGAATTGCCCCAATCCTAGCACATGCTAACATTGCATAAGCAGCTTCTGGAATCATAGGTAGGTATAAAACTACTCTATCACCTTTTGTAACACCAAACCTATTTTTTAATAAATTAGCAAACTTATTAACCCTTTGGCTTAGTTCATTATAGGTAATTTTCTCAACATCACCCCTATCACCCTCAAATAAAATAGCAGTTTTATCACCCTTATCTGCCAAATGTCTATCTATACATTGATTTGAAACATTTAATTTTCCATCAACAAACCACTTGTAAAAAGGTGCACTACTCTCATCTAATACTTTTGTATAAGGTGCTATCCAAGCTATCTTCTCATCAGCTCTTTTTGCCCAAAATCCCTCATAATCTGCATCTGCTTCAGCTACTAATGCTCTATATTCGTCCATACTTTTAACTCTTGCATTTTTTGCAAAATCTTTATTTGGTTGAAATACTTCCCCGTGCATATTTTAATCCCCTCTATTTTAATTTTTTAAAAACATAATTATATCACATTTTGATAACTTATTTCAATTTCACCTTTATTAATTATCGTTTCCACACTTCCATGTATAATTTTCCCACTATATGGAGTTTGTAAGTTTTCTATAGTTTTTAAACTATTTGGATTAAAAATCATAAAGTTTGCTTCATACCCTTCCTCTACAACACCAACTTTTTCAAATCCTAAAATTTTTGCTGGATTTAGGCTTATGAGTTTTGTAAGTTCATAAAGTGAAATGACTCCATCTTTAACCAAATATGTATAACAAAGTGCCATAAAATCTTCTATTACATCTATACCAAACATTGCCTCTGCAAACGCTACATCTTTAAAAAGCACAGATTTAGGAGAGTGTAAAGATGTTATAGTGTCAATCTTACCCTCTTTTAGAGCAGTTAATAGTGCCTCTTTTTGAGAGTTTTCTCTAAGAGGTGGATTTATCTTTGCATAGGTATTATAATCATCACAATAGGTATCATCCAAGATAAGATGATGAATTGAAACCTCACTAGAAATAGATTTAAATTTCTCTTTAGCAATATGTACAATATCTAAAGCCTCTTTAGTTGAAAGTGCCTGAAAATGTGTTTTTACCCTATAATATTGACTAAATTGCACCATCTTAGCAACTTCACTTATCTCTCCAATTTTTGAAATTCCAGGAATACCAAGTTTAAATGAAACCTCCCCCTCATTCATAACCCCACTATCATTAAGATCTTGATTTTGACAAAATGTAAAAAATATACTATCATTCATTTTTGCATACTGCATAATTCGTCTAATTAAATTTCCATTTATGTTGGAGTTTTCTTGAATTATATTTATACCATATTTGCTAAGTGTTGCTATATCATTTAATTTTGTTAACTCTATATTTTTAAGTGCTTTTATAGCAGGTACTAACTGTTGATAATTTTTATTTAATTCAAAACCAAGAAGTTGCATAAAGGTTTGATTTTCAACTAGTGGAAAGAAACGAGGAGATAGTACAAAAGAACCAACTCCACCCTTTTTCATACTCTCATAAAGTTTTTTCAAATTTGGCATGTTAAAAGTATCATCTAAGATGCGAATATTTAAATCAATAATTGAAGGCAACAGATAAAGTCCTTTTGCATCTAAAAGCTTATAACCATTTGCATCTGAAATAACATTATCAACTTTTTCAATCATTCCATCTTTGATTTTAACATCAACATTTCTCTCACCAACTTCTGAAACTACAATACAATTTTTAATAAGCAACATTAGACATCCTTCCACTTGATTCTACAATAGCAGTGCTTATAATTCTTGTGCTATAATCCCTTTTTACAAATATAAAAAGGAAATTTTAATGAAAGATTTGAAACAATACGACTGCTCAGACGAAGCACTAAAAGACTTTAACTATGCTGTTGTAACAACAAATAAAGGTGTTATTACACTAGAACTATATAAAGATGAAGCTCCAAATACTGTAGCAAATTTTGCAAGTTTATCAAACGATGGATATTATGATAATCTAAGTTTTCATAGAGTAATTCCAGGCTTTATGGCTCAAGGCGGTTGTCCAAGTGGAACTGGAACTGGAGGTCCAGGTTGGGCTATTGAGTGTGAATGTAACAAAAATGTACATAAACATGAAAAAGGAACAATCTCAATGGCACATGCTGGGCCAAATACAGGAGGAAGTCAGTTTTTTATCTGCTTTGTACCATGTCCTCATTTAGATGGTGTGCATACAGTTTTTGGAGGAATTGCATCTGATGATAGCCAAAGCTTAGCAGTACTAGATAGCTTAGAAGGAAATGATAAAATAGAATCTATCAAAATCCAAGCTACTAAATAAGGATTTTTTCCTTATTTAGTTATACTCAACCTCTATCTTTTGTGCTTCCCCTTTTCTTAAGGCTATGAGTGAATTTCCTACTTTTAATTCTAAAGTATTCCCACCCAAAGAGATAGCTTTAAGCTCAAATTTTGTCCCCTTATAGATGCCAAAAGAAGATAGTCTCTGTTTTAAATCTTTTCCAGCATTAATCTTTAATATTGTGCCAATTGTTCCTTTTTCAAGTTCAGCTAAATTCAAGAAAATCCTTTTACGATATTATAAGCTATAAAACTAAGTATCCAAGCAGTCACCGTCGTAAATACAAACAGATATCCTAAATATTTCCATCCACCAGCCTCTTTAACAAAAACCATAGAAGCAGCGAGGCAAGGAAGATATATCATAACAAAAACTATAAATGCTACACCAGATGCAAATGGTATATTCTTTCTTATCTGCTCAACAAGAAAGTTATCTTCTTCACTCACTTCATCACCAAGTGCATATAAAACCCCCAAAGTTGATACAACAACCTCTTTTGCTGCCAATCCTGTTTGTAGTGCCACAGTCATTTTCCAATCAAAACCAAGTGGAGCAAAAAGAGGTTCACTAGCCTTACCAATAATCCCAAGATAACTATTTTCCAAAAGCTCTAAATTCATCTCATTTTCTAAAACTTTTTTAGACTCTTGATTAGATGCAAGCTTTATTTTTGTTTGATAACTCTCTTCTATTAGAGGATATTTTGGATAACTACTAGCAAACCAGATAAGCATAGAAGCTGCAAGTATATAAGTACCTGCTTTTTTTAGATACATCCAAGCATTATTCCAAACCGTGTGCCAAACTAATTTCATAGATGGCAAACGGTATTTTGGCATCTCCATCACAAATGGTTCATCTTCACTTTTAAAAACCACTACATTTAAGACTTTTGCAGCGACAAGACCTAAAAGTGCACCTGAGATATAAATCAAAAATAGTATATTTCCAGCACTCTCTTGTGCAAAAAATGCACCTGCAAAAAGAACATAGATAGGAAGTCTTGCACCACAACTCATAAAACCTATGATAAATAGTGTCAAAAGTCTATCTTTTTCATTTTTAAGAGTTCTAGCAGCCATATATGCAGGAACAGAACAACCAAACCCAGTCACAAGCGGTATAAAACTCTTTCCATGAAGTCCAAACTTATGAAAAAATCCATCAAGCAAAAATGCAACTCGACTCATATAACCAGTAGTCTCTAAAAGTGCAATTCCTAAAAATAAAATCATAATATTTGGCAAAAACATCACAACCGCACCAACACCAGCAATAATACCATCTGAGATCAAAGAGCCAATCTCTCCATCTCCAAATATAGCTATAGCACCATCACCAAGTGCCACAAAGAATTTATCAATCAGATTCATAGGAATTGAACCAACTTCAAATGTAAGCTGAAAAAGAGACCACATAAAAAATAAAAATATAGGAATACCAAAAAATTTATGTATCAAAATAGAGTCTATCTTTTGAGTCAAATTCTCTTTTATAGTGATTTTAACTTTTTGCACTTCAAGAGTAGCTCCTCTTGCGAATGAGTGTCTCTCCTCCGCAAAAATATCTTCTAAGTCTTTTGTCTCATAATGAAGATAAATATGAGTTAAAGCTCCACGAATGATAGGCAAAAGCTCAATCCAAATAGGTTCATCATGCATTTTTTTGTAAATAATTACATCTTCTTGAAGAAGCTTAACAGCTAATTTTTCATAACATAGATCAGATTTATAATTTTTTTCACTTAAAAATGAAACAATTTTTTCTATCTCTTCTTCAATCGTATCACTATAAACTACCTTTGAATCACTTTTGTGTTTATCCACAACTGTTACAATTGCACTTTTCAACTCATCCACACCCAAAGATTTGACCGCACTTGTTTTAATACAAGGCACACCCAAAATCGCACTTAACTGTTTTTCATCAATTTCAATACCTTCACGGTCAGCTTCATCACTCATATTTAGTGCCACAACAACTTTTTTTCCAAGCTCTAAAAGTTGCATAGTAAGGAGAAGATTTCTCTCTAAGTTTGTAGAATCTATAACATTTACAATAACATCATATTCACCATTTTGTAAAAAATTTTTAGTCACTCTCTCTTCTATTGTATATTCACTCAAAGAGTAAGTACCAGGAAGGTCTATGATGTGGATATTATAATCTTTGCAACTTTTCTCGTCGCAATATTTAAAATCAACTTCAGCTTTATCCACCGTAACACCAGAAAAATTTCCAACCTTTAGCTTAGAATTACTAATAGTATTTATAAGCATACTTTTGCCAACATTTGGCTGACCAACAAGTGCAACATTTATATTATTCATACATACCTAACTCCAATTAAAGAGAGATTTTATCAGTAGTAAACTTAAATACTTGTTAATATTGAAAGTCTTTATCAATATTAACAATAGAGAGTATTTTAATTATATTTATAATTTTTCAGAATATTTAAATGATTATAATTAAAGAAGGTAATAAATAAGAAGTAAGAAAACGAAAATCCGGCAGCGACCTACATTCCCACAACAGTAAGCTGCAGTATTATCGGCGATGAGGGTCTTAGCTTCTTGGTTCGAAATGGAACAAGGCGTTTCCCCCTCTCTAGAGCCACCAGAAATCGTTGA
>JAMONX010000002.1 GCA_027066435.1 Campylobacterales bacterium | reverse complement strand
CAGGGTTTTTGATAAACTCTATAGAGTATCTCAAAGATAATAAAACTGAACTATTGAGTGAGTTAAGTGTCAGTGAGTTTGAAAATATTTTTTATGGAAATGACTTTGATATCTCCATGGCTCGTATCGCTTCTATGAATATGATGCTTCATAACATCAGTGGTGCAAATATCTTGAACAATGATGCTTTATCTCAATTTGATGCAGATGAAGAAAATAAATATGACTTGATTTTAGCAAATCCACCTTTTAAGGGTTCACTTGACTATGATGAAGTATCAAAGTCTATTTTAGATGTAGCAAAGACGAAAAAAACAGAACTTCTCTTTTTATCTCTCATCTTAAAATCTTTAAAAGTAGGTGGACGATGTGCTGTTATCATTCCTGATGGTGTTTTGTTTGGTTCTACAAAGGCACACAAAGAGATAAGAAGTGAAATCGTTTCAAATCAACAGTTAGATGCTATCATCTCCATGCCAAGTGGAGTTTTTAAACCTTATGCTGGTGTGAGTACTGCTATCATCATCTTTACAAAAACCAATGGACATAAAAACGATAAAGTTTGGTTCTATGATATGAAAAATGATGGTTACACTCTCAACGATAACAGAACTCCATGCGAAGGTTCAGATATACCTGAGATACTGAAAAGATTTAGCAAGCTTAAAGATGAAGAGAAAAATGAGAGAACAGAGAAAAGTTTTTTTGTGCCAGTCAGTGAGATAGAAGAGAATGACTATGACTTGAGTATCAACCGTTATAAAACGATAGTGTATGAAGAAGTTAACCATGAGAAACCTATGAAGATTATAGCAGATATAGAACTGATAAATGAAAAGATATCCCAAGGACTCAAAGAGTTAAAAGGTATGGTAGATGAAAGATAAACTACTTCAAAATTTAAATAATTATGAAAAAGCTCTTATATCCCTTGAAACTAATATCATAAAAATCAAAGCTATCAAAGAGGATTTTGAAGATTTTGATATCTATAGAGATAGTACTATACAACGGTTTGAGTACACTATGGAAATATCTAAAAAGCTTATGGCAAACTATATAGAGTACACAGATGTAAAAATTGCAGGACAAAAAGCAATCCTTAGAAAAGCATTTGAGTTTGACTTGATAGACGATGATGTTTGGTTTGATATGTTAGAAGATAGAAACAATACTTCACATGAGTATGATGAAAACCAAGCAAAAGAACTTTTACATAAAATCTATACATATGCTGTAACCCTAAGAGTCTTTTACAATACTATAAAACAGATGATAGAAGAGCTATGAGTTATCAACTAGAAAGCCATATAGTAGAAAAATTAAAATCATTTTTCAATCAATTTGACTTTATAGACAAAGTTGTTATATTTGGCTCACGAGCAAAACACGATGCAAACCCTAAAAGCGATATAGACCTTTGTATCTATTCACTTGAGATGACAGCAAAAGAGTTCACTAAACTCAAAATTGAGCTTGATGAGTTGCCTATTCTTTATAAGATTGATATTGTTCATTTTGAAAAATCTAATGATGAGTTGAAAAAGAATATTTTGAGGGATGGGAAGTTCTTTTTTATTAAAACCGTAAAATTAGGCAATGTATTAAAATATGAGCAACCAACGAAATATATTGTTTCAAATAATATATATGATGACAATTATAATACCCCTGTATTAACTGCTGGGAAAACATTTATATTAGGATACACTAATGAAACAGAAAATATATTTACAAAAACACCAGTTATAATTTTTGATGATTTTACTACTGCAACAAAATTTGTTGATTTCCCTTTTAAAGTAAAATCTTCAGCAATGAAAATTTTAAACCCTACAAAAGAGATTGATATTCAATATATTTTTTATTTAATGTCTACTATGAAAGTAGATAGGGATTTACATAAAAGATATTGGATTTCAACATTTGCCAAAATTAAGATACCTTTACCATCTCTAACAAAACAAAAAGAAATTGCTAAAACTTTAGATAAAGCACAAGAGCTTATAGAGTTACGAAAAGAGTCTATAAAAAAACTTGATGCACTCTCTAAATTAATTTTTATAGATATATTTGGTGACCCATATTCTAATATATTTTCATGGAAAATAGAAAAATTTGATAATTATATTGATTATATTGGAGATATCGGCTCAAATGGTAGTAATGCTGTAATATCTAAAAATCTTAAAATGTTAGATAATGAAGATTATGCTTTTATGGTAAGAACTACAAATTTAAATAAAAATGATTTTTCTTCTGATGTTAAATATGTTTCAAAAGAAACTTATAACTTCTTTAAAAAATCTAAAATATTTGGTGGTGAAATCATTATGAATAAAATTGGTAGTGCAGGTAAATTTTGGATTATGCCTTTTTTAAATAAGCCAGTTTCACTAGGTCTAAATCAATTAGTTATAAGATTGAAAAATTTAGATATAAAATATTTATTTTATTTGCTATCTACAGATTATGGAAAAATTATTATAAATTCAAAAACAAATGGTGCTGTTACAAAATCTATTACTAAAGGGGCTGTTAAAGATATAGATATTATGGTTCCTCCATTTGAAGAACAAAAAAGTTTTGCATTAAAAATAGAAGTTATTGAAGAGCAAAAATATATCTACGAAGCACAACTTACAAAACTCCAAGCAAACTTTGATGCACTTCTTGCCCAAAGTTTCAAAGCCTAAAGGACAGATATGAGTAACTTTTCTTTTTTAGAAAACGAGTTTAATATACTGCAAACTGAATCGCTAAAATCAGAGTCAAACATACTTGATGAGCCTGAAATCTCACTTATATACTCACGAAAAGCACTTGAAAACTCTGTGAAGTTTGTCTATAGGGTTGATGAGGATTTAGATGAAGAGCTTATAAAAGAGTTTGACCTATTTACTCTTATAAACCATAGTGACTTTATGAGTATCGTACCAAGTGAAATCATAAACGAACTACACTATATCCGTAAAATGGGAAACAAAGCAGTACATGGGAGTAAAACACCATTTTCATCAAAAGATAGCCTTTATACCAACCAATGCCTCTACAAGTTTCAAAGGTGGATAGTTGAAGTTTATAGTAACTATGAAATAGATGGTGACTATGATGTTTTCAATTTTACAAGTGAAGAAAAAGAGGATAAAGAGAGCGTTATACAAAAAACTGAGGAGCAAAAAAAGCTAGAAGAGGAAAATGCCAAACTTCAAGCACAACTCGATGCACTCAAAACCACACTAGAAAATAAACCTAAAGAGGAACAAGAGCGTAAAAAAGAGCATGTTGTAAAAGTAAAAGATATTACAGAACATGAGACAAGATTACGCCTTATTGACTTAGAACTTCAAGAGGCTGGGTATGATACGAAAAACTTTAAAAATGGTTTTGATAAAGAGTATAAACTTACACTTGAAGATGGCTCAACTGGTTATGCTGACTATGTACTATGGGGAGAAGATGAAAAACCTCTTGCAGTTATAGAAGCAAAAAGATTTTCAAGTTCTGTTAGTAAAGGAAAACATCAAGCAAAACTCTATACCGATGCACTACAAAAAGAGTTTGACAAAGATATCTTAACCTTTGTGATGAATGGAAGAGTTATAGAGTATACAAACGGTATCTATCCTTTTAGAGAGATACATAGCTTTTTCCCTGCTCATGAACTTATCCGTAGCTTGCAAAAAAAAGAAGCTTTGCTTACTATAAAACCATCATCTTTTGAGGTGGATGATAGTATCACAGATAGAACTTATCAAAAGAGGGTGATAAAAAGTGTTTTAAAATCATACGAAGCTCATAAGATGAGAGCCTTGCTTGTGATGGCTACTGGAACGGGCAAAACAAGGGTTAGTGCAAGTTTGAGTGATATACTCATTCGTGCTGACTGGGTCAAAAAAGTTCTGTTTTTAGCAGATAGAAAAGAGCTTGTAAGACAAGCTAAAAACAACTTTAGCACTTATCTACATGAGACTTGTGTGAACTTAGTAGAAGAAAAAGACCTTGATAACCGTATGCACTTTGGCACTTATGAAACGGTGCATAACTTGATACAAAAAGGAAAATACAATAGTGCTTATTTTGATCTAATCATAGTCGATGAAGCTCATAGAACTATATATAAAAAGTATAAGTCGATATTTGAGTATTTTGACTCTTTTATTTTGGGTCTTACTGCCACACCTGCTGATGAAGTGCATAGAAATACTTATGAATTTTTTCAAACTGGCTCAGAGCCTACTGATAGTTATGACTTGGCAACTGCTATCGAAAATGGACACTTGGTTGATTTTAATCCTTATGAAATAGACTTAGGCATAGTTAAAAGAGGCATCAAGTACGAGAGTTTAACAGAAGAAGAAAAAGAGGAGTATGAAGATAAGTTTGATGTAGAAGAAGAGAATGAGATAGACTCATCAGATATAAATAAAAGAATATTTAACAAACAAACCAATGAAAAAGTACTCCAGTACCTGTATGAGCATGCCTTTAAAATAGATGATGGTAACAAGATAGGTAAAACTATCATATTTGCAAAAAGTAAGGCTCATGCAGAGTATATCAAAGAGGTATTTGACTTGCTTTATCCTTCTAAAAGTGAAGAAGCTCAGATAATCCATAGTGAGATTTCTCATGTA
>JAMONX010000001.1 GCA_027066435.1 Campylobacterales bacterium | reverse complement strand
GTGCCTGCGGGGTTACACCGACCAAGAATTTGACTCTTTTAGAGACTTTATTGGTTGATATTATAGCTAAAATATACTACTAAAACCCTTCATCTAGGGATTTAGTGGGTTTTTCAGGACTGACTATTTAGGTCGATTAATGTGAACTGCCGAATAGGTAGCTTAGAAATTAGAGGTGATTGCAATGTACACAAAAATAAAGTGAACTGCCGAATAGGTAGCTTAGAAACCCTGCTTTGTGAGCATCAAGAATTTTTGATTTGTGAACTGCCGAATAGGTAGCTTAGAAAACTTTCTGCGACTGCGACATTTGTATAACCTTGTGAACTGCCGAATAGGTAGCTTAGAAAATGAAAAAGTTCAGTATTCCCAGATTTTAAAAGTGAACTGCCGAATAGGTAGCTTAGAAATACGGCTACAGCAGTGCCTCCCATGATGAGTGGTGAACTGCCGAATAGGTAGCTTAGAAAATATATTTATATGTATGCCCCTGTTTGAATCTGTGAACTGCCGAATAGGTAGCTTAGAAATACATATCCAAAAGATGGATACTATAATATTTGTGAACTGCCGAATAGGTAGCTTAGAAAGCTAAAATAAATAGCCTCATCAGCTATCCTGTGTGAACTGCCGAATAGGTAGCTTAGAAATTGTTAATATTTCGGCTCAAAATGGAGATATTGTGAACTGCCGAATAGGTAGCTTAGAAATAATTTGTTAAATACCTCTTGTAACTCTTTGTTGTGAACTGCCGAATAGGTAGCTTAGAAAAAGATAGGTTCATTTTTCCAACTCTCTGACTAGTAAACTGCCGAATAGGTAGCTTAGAAATAAAATAGGTTTAAACTTGTCCCACTTCGTATTGATATGTCCTCACTTGTCAAATTCAGGTTGTTAATAATTTATGAGTCTATGTTATATAAAAAATTTTATGATATTACAATATGATAAACTAATATGTAACAATGAAATGAAAAAAGGTTTTATATGATTGAAGCAACATTAGCAAATCTTAGGAAGTCTAGTGATTTTTTTTAACAGGATGGAATTATACAGATATTAGGTGGTCGAAAAAAAGAGGAGATTGGTTTTTTGGTGCCAAGTAGTTTTAAAGATGAGTTTAGAGAGTTTATATCTAAGATAGAGAGACAAAAAAGAGATAAACTTCTAAAAAGAGTAGCAAAAGCACAAAAAAATGATCCTATATCAGTTTGAAAAGAAGCCTTCTATTAATTTTTCTTAAAATAATAGGGATTTACTTAACTTTGATATCTTAAATAATATTGTAAATACCGATTTTAAAGAGCTTTTGTTGGTTTGAATGTTAGTCTAACTCAGGTTGCTTATAAATCTAAGGTAAACTCATTTTATTAAAATATAAAATTATTTTTGGACTAGTAATACTAAAGGGCTAAATTTCCCTTTAGTTTAATGTTTTTTATTCAGCATACGGATTGATTGTTGGTGCATATACCCAATCAGGTTGTGCTTGATAGTTAGGTACTAAATCATTTTTAGGTAATGGACCTAAAGGTTTGATATATTTTGGTGTTTGATTTTGAGCTCTAACTTCACTTACAGGGAAGTATCCAGCACCAGCTTCTTGATCCATAGCACTAAACACTTGGACATTGTTTGCATCTAAACCAGCACTTGCCATATCAACTTTTGAAGAGTGACAAACTGCACATAATTTTTGTATATTTGTTGCACCACTACCTACATCTACTCTTAAATACAGAGCATTGCTATTTGAAGGATGTGGTTCATGACAACTAATACAGTCAAGCTTTCCATCTTTTAGTAGTTTTGGCGGAACAGAAGCGATTTTTGGATTTGGAACAATACCTATTGGGTGTGTTGTATGAAGATGAATAGGTCGAATTCCAGCTCCTCCAAATTGCTCTAATTGGTGACAACCAAGACATTTAGCAGCTGATAATCCTTCTAAAGATTGACCATTAACTGGGTTTGTAATTTGAACATTCTTTACTGCAAATATTTTATCATCTACAGCAAAGTGGGGACTGTGACAACCAAGACAATCAAGTCCATCATGCGGACCAAAGGCATAAGCTGCGCTAGCTGATATAGTTATAGCTACAACTGAAGCTCCTAATTTTTTTAACATTTTAACTCCTTCTTTATAAGTTTTTTGAATAAAACATTATGATTTTATCATTTGTAACAATAAATATTGCTGAAAATTATTAAAATTATTAAATGTAATATATTTAATTAAGAAAAAAATCTGTTACAAAATGTAGTTTTTTCTAAAAAAAATTCTCCTTATTGTTAATATTTTTGCCTTATTTACGATATATCACTAGATATAACTATTAAGGTTCAAAATGAAACAATTAAGATATGGCATCGGTATTATTATGTTAAGTGCATTATGTTTTGCGGATGGTGTTATATATGGTGAGTTTGTAGATAGTAAAAATTATAAGACTAAAACTACAGAAAAAGGTATACAAGGTCAATTTGTTAGTGGTTATTTAGATAAAAAGAATAGTGGGAAAAAGAGAAAAACTTCAACAAAAATACTCTTTAAATTGGGCAAAGGTAGTGGAAGTGGTATTTATGTAGGTGGTTCAAATACTGCTATTGCAAGTAGAAAAAATGCAAAAGTACAGATTTTGTCTAATAAAGATGATCAAGTAAGACAATTAGGCTTAGCAGCAAAGGTTGGTTATAATCTAAATGATTTTCTTGGAGTGGAAACTAGAGTTAATTTTGGCTTATTAGATAAGCATGAGGGTACTAAATTTCAAAATATTGCTTTATATCTTAAACCAAATGTTAATATTACAGATACTATTAATATATATGGTCTATTTGGTTATGGTAAATCAAATTTGCACGGTAGTACAAGTGGAACAGGACTCTCTTACGGGTATGGAATAAAATATGATTTTTTAAATTATGTAGGGGTTTATTGGGATGCAATAAATTATTTGGATAAAGAGGATACAAACTCTATGTGGGGGTATAGTTTAGGTCTTGAATATCAATTTAAAGAGTAGTCTTATTTAACATATCTTTATGATTTTTTAATTAAGCTTAAATAATTTAAACTTATGGTATATTAATAAGAAAGATTTATTTTCACGAGGTTTTCATGAAGAAGTTGAGTGTTCTTATTGGAGTTTTTGTACTTACTAGACTAAGCTATGCGGGTCCTGATATAAAAGCTTTAGTTGATTATGAAGAGAATGATATAAAAGAGGCAATAGCCGCAGAAATTGCAGAAGCTATTGAAAAAAAAGAGTCTTCTCTCAAAGATAAACAAGTAGATATGAAACCTTTAGTGACAGGTGTAGACAATACAAATAATAAAGATGGTTTATTGCCCAAAAAAAGTATCGAATCTTCTGAAAAAGAGAAAAGTGAACAGTCGCCTACTAAACAATTGACAGATGACTCCCTCGATATAAACGGACAAAATAAAGATAAATCAAAGAATCCTAAATTAAATCAAAATGATGCAGATATAGAAGCTAGATTGGCTGCCGCTGCTGATAAGAGTATGAATGGCGACTCACAAGAGTCTGAATTTACATCAGATTCTCCAGTTTTATCACAAAAAAGTGAGCCAATTGGTCTCTATTTTGGTTTTTCTCTTACAGCAATGGCTTCTAATTCACAAGGTACCGCTACAGTTTTATCAGAAGAACCTGGAAATGATAGGCAAATTGGTTTTACTATAAACATAGGTTATGAGATTGTGGATAATCTTTCTGTTGAATTTAGAGGAGCACACGGTATGGTAAATTCTGTATTAACACCAAAATTTGATAGTTTAGCTCTTTATCTTAAACCAAATGTTAATCTATTTGATGATGTTAATCTTTATGCACTATTAGGCTTTGGAAGGTCTAATTTAACAGGTTCTTCTGATAAATTAGGATTTACATATGGTACAGGGATAAAATATAGTACAATTGGTAATAGTGAAATTTTTGCAGATGCTGTAAATTATTTAGAAGAAGATGGTACAAATTCGATGTGGGGATATAATCTTGGATTAGAATTTAAATTCTAGGTTAGAGGGAAAAATATGTCTAATATAAAAGAGATAATTTCAAATGATAATTATCTTCAGTTAAAAAAAGAGATTAGCAAGGGTATTGATCTTAATCAAATTGTTGAAAATGAAGATAATGAAAATGAAGAGTGTCTTATATTTTATGCCTTACGAAAAAGATGCTCATTTGATACACTAAAGCTTATGGTTGAAAATGGTGTAGATGTAAATTATACCGACAAACAAGGTGTTGGACTCTTAGATGAAGCAATTGTTAGTGGAAATATGGAATTTATAAAATATCTACTAATTGATAAAAATGTGGATGCAAGTCAAACAAAAAGAAAAAGTGGATTAACTCCAATAATACAAGCTACTTGTTATGGAAATATAGAATTAGTTAAGCTTTTAATTAAATATGGTGGAGATTTAAGTGTTAGAGATAGCATGAATTTATCTGCAGCTGATTATGCTCGTAAGTTACAACGAAAAAAAATGCTTCAATTTCTTAAGGGCATCTCTAATAATTAATATTATATGTGCTATCCTTTCGCAATAAAATTTTGTAAAAAGGAAGATCTATGGAGGTAAATTATATTACTGAAGGATTGAAATTCATGCTTCTTGGCATGGGTACAGTTTTTTCATTTTTATTGCTACTTATTTATGTACTTAAGCTACAAGAAAAAATATTCAAAAAATATTTCCCAGAGAAAGAGAAAAAGGTAACACCAAAAGCTCCAGTTGTAACTAAAAGCACTGATGATAGTGAGGTAATTGCTGCAATTACCGCTGCAATTACAGATTATAAAAAAAAATAGGGTAGGAAATGGCAAAAAAATTAATAGATATAATGGATACTACTTTTAGAGACGGATTTCAGTCTGTTTTTGGAGGCAGGGTCTTGATGGAAGACTTTTTCCCTGCAGTAGAAGCTGCAAAGCATGCGGGAATTAGCCATTTTGAGTTTGGAGGTGGAGCTAGGTTTCAATCACTCTTTTTTTACTTAAATGAAGATGCCTTTGATATGATGGATAGGTTTAGAGAGATTGTAGGACCTGAAGCAAATCTTCAAACACTAGCTCGTGGTGTAAATACAATTTTATTAGATACGGGTAGTAGTGACCTTATAGACTTACATGCTAAAATGTTTAAAAAACACGGTACTTCAACTATTAGAAATTTTGATGCCTTAAATGATGTAGAAAATTTAAAATTTAGTGGTGAATGTATCAAAAAACATGGTTTAAATCATGAAGTTGTTGTAACGATGATGGATTTGCCTCCAGGATGCAAAGGTGCTCACGATGTGGCATTTTATGAAAGAACACTTAGAGAAATTTTAGATTCTGGAATCGAATATGATAGTGTCTGCTTCAAAGATGCTAGTGGAACTTCTAGTCCACATAAAGTTTATGAGACTATATCTATGGCAAAAAAATTGCTTCCTGAAAATGTTCATGTAAGACTTCATACTCACGAAACAGCAGGTGTAAGTGTATCTTGTTATTTAGCTGCCCTTGAAGCTGGAGCAGACGGAATTGATTTAGCTGCAAGTCCTGTTAGTGGTGGTACAAGCCAGCCTGATATATTAACTCTTCTTCATGCTACAAAAGGAACTAAATTTGACCTTGGTGGATTAGAAACTTCAAAAATTCTAGAGTATGAAGATGTTCTTAAAGATTGTCTTAAAGATTATTTTATGCCTCCAGAAGCTACTCAAGTTTCTCCTCTTATACCATTTTCACCAATGCCTGGTGGTGCATTGACCGCAAATACTCAAATGATGAGAGATAACAATATCTTACATAAATTTCCAAAAGTTATAAAAGCTATGCAAGAGGTTGTTGAGAAGGGTGGATATGGAACTTCTGTTACACCTGTTTCACAATTTTATTTTCAACAAGCGTTTAACAATGTAATGTTTGGTCCTTGGAAAAAGATTGCTGATGGATATGGAAAAATGGTTTTAGGATATTTTGGTAAAACTCCAACAACTCCTGATAGTGAGATAATAGAATTAGCATCTAAGCAGTTAAAATTAGAGCCTACAACAAAAAGTGCGAGATTAATTGCTGATGAAGATGAGAAAAAATCGTTAGAGTATTTTAAAAATATGCTTAGTGAAAACAGTTTAGAATTGACAGATGAAAATATATTCATAGTAGCAGCTTGTGATGTAAAAGGAATAGCATTTTTAAAAGGTGAAGCAGTAGCAAATGTAAGAAAAATTGATCAAGCTTCAAACGAAGGCTCAAGTGGGGCAGTAACAAATATAAAAAAAGGAAATGATGAAATGGCAGGACAATATACAGTTGTTGTAAATGGTACAAAATATAATGTAGATGTGGTCGAAGGACACAATGGTGAAGTTACAGTCACAAATGCTGCACCTGCACCAGTGGCTTCAGCTACTACAGCACCTGCTATAGATGGTGCAAAGGGCGAAGTTGAAGTACATTCACAAACACCAGGAAATGTTTGGAAAATAGTTGCAAACATTGGAGATACTTTAAAAGAGGGAGATCCTATTATGATTTTAGAAGCTATGAAGATGGAGATTGATATTCCTGCACCAAAAGATGGAGTTTTAAAAAGTATCGAAGTCAATACAAATGATGTCGTAGCAGATGGTCAATTGCTTGCGACTATGGAGTAGAGGAAAATTATGAAAAAGTTTCTTTTTTCAATTGTTTTTGTATTAACAATTTTGTTTCCAACATTTTCAAGTGCATCTTCAACCCATGATGTTGCTTCAGATGAAGTTACAGAAGTAAAACCTTATGAGCCAAAGACTGTGACGGAGCTTTTTGGTAGTTTTTTTAAATCTACTGGAATAAGTGCAATTTTTAATCCACAAGAGGGGGTAAAAACAGCACATGGTAAAGATATGAGCTTTTTTGAGCAGAGTTTTGGTCGTATTATAATGATTCTTATCTGTTTTACTCTTCTCTATCTTGCAGTTGCCAAGGGGTTTGAACCTCTGCTTCTTATACCTATAGGCTTTGGAGGTATTTTAGCAAATATTCCACTAGCAGGGATTGCAGGACCAGATGGGATGCTTGGTATCTTATACGAGATAGGTATTTCAAATCAATTCTTTCCACTTTTAATATTTATGGGTGTTGGTGCGATGATAGATTTTGGACCACTTTTAGCAAATCCTAAAACTGCAATTTTAGGAGCTGCTGCACAATTTGGAATTTTTGGTTCACTAGTTGGTGCTGCAACGCTTTCACAGCTTGGAATTTTTGATTTTACACTAGAGCAAGCTTCTGCGATTAGTATCATTGGTGGGGCAGATGGTCCAACTTCAATTTTTATAGCAAGTGCATTGGCACCAGAGCTTCTTGGTGCTATTGCGGTTGCTGCTTACTCTTATATGGCATTAGTTCCTGTTATTCAACCTCCAATTATGAGGGCATTGACAACTGAAAAAGAACGACAAATTAAGATGGTTACAACAAGAAAAGTATCAAAAATGGAGAAGATGATTTTCCCATTGACGGTACTTATGCTTACTATGCTCTTCCTCCCATCTGCAGCTCCACTAATTGGTGCTTTATGTTTTGGTAACTTTGCAAAAGAGTCTGGCGTTGTAGATAGACTTAGTGATACGATGCAAAATGCACTTATCAATATTATAACAATATTTTTAGGACTTGCAGTTGGTTCAAAATTAGCATCTGATGAATTTTTAGTAGCTGAAACTTTAGGAATTATGATGATAGGTTTGATTGCTTTTTCAATAGGAACAGCAGCAGGAGTTTTGATGGCAAAACTTATGAATAAATTTAGTAAAGAGCCTATTAACCCACTTATTGGAGCGGCAGGAGTTTCTGCTGTGCCAATGGCAGCAAGGGTAGTTAGTAAAGTTGGACAAGAGGCAAATAAATCAAATGTATTGCTTATGCATGCGATGGGTCCTAATGTTGCGGGAGTAATCGGTTCAGCAGTTGCGGCTGGTGTTTTGATATCTATATTTCAATAATATTTAATGTTATCTGATGTAAACTGTATAGATAAAACTTTTAAGGGATTATGAATGGTTACGGCCGAAGATTTAAAGGGTATGGGGTTATCTGGAGTTGGAAATGTTTTTTATAACTCTAGTTATGAAGAGCTAAAAACACAAGAGTTGAAAAATGGTTTAAAAGCCTCTGATAGTGGGGCTATGATGGTTGACACTGGTATATTTACTGGTAGAAGTCCAAAGGATAAATTTTTTGTAAAACAAGACCCCTCAAGTAAATATATTGCTTGGGGCAATATAAATTTTGAAACTTCAAAAGAGGTTTTTGATACTCTTTTTGAGAAAGTAAAAAATCAACTCTCAAATAAAGATATCTATATACAAGATGTTTTTTGTGGAGCAAGTCAAACAAGTAAAAAAAGTATAAGATTTGTAACAGAAATTGCATGGCAGGCACATTTTGTAAAAAATATGTTTATCAGACCAAAAGAGAATGAGTTAAAAGGATTTAATCCAGACTTTATTTTTTATAATGCTTGTAGTATTGTAGATGAAAATTGGAAAGAGCATGGTTTGCATTCTGAAGTATTTGTAATCTTTAATATAGAAGAAAATATTGCAATTGTTGGTGGTACTTGGTATGGTGGGGAGATGAAAAAAGGTATCTTCTCAATGATGAACTATTGGCTTCCACTTGAAGGTAAACTTCCTATGCACTGCTCTGCCAATGTTGGGAAAGATGGTGATACAGCTCTCTTTTTTGGACTCTCTGGAACTGGAAAAACAACACTCTCAGCTGATCCTAAAAGAAGTTTAATAGGTGATGATGAACATGGTTGGGATGATGAAGGTGTCTTTAATTTTGAAGGCGGTTGTTATGCTAAATGTATCGGTTTAAATTGTGAAAGTGAGCCTGAAATTTTTGGTGCAGTTAGAGAAAATGCACTTTTAGAAAATGTTGTTGCAGATGGTGATGGAAAAGTAGATTATAATGATGCTACTAAAACTGAAAATACTAGAGTCTCTTATCCAATTGAGCATATAGAAAATCATAAACCGTCGCTTCAAGCTGGACATCCTAAAAATATTATATTTTTAAGTGCAGATGCGTTTGGTGTTCTTCCTCCTGTTAGTAAGCTTACAAAAGAGCAGGCTATGTACTATTTTCTAAGTGGATATACTGCAAAAGTTGCTGGAACTGAAAGAGGTGTTACAGAGCCTGTTGCTACATTTAGTGCTTGTTTTGGTGAAGCATTTTTGCCACTTCATCCAACTGTTTATGCAAAGCTGTTAGGTGAGAAGATAGAAAAACATGATGTAAATGTCTATCTTGTAAATACTGGCTGGACTGGTGGTGCATATGGAGTTGGTAAGAGAATGAGTCTTAAGGCTACGAGAGCTTGTATAGATTCAATTATGAATGGTTCAATTTTAGAGAGTGAGTTTGCTACAACAAATACTTTTAGATTTCACTATCCTACAACTTTGCCTGATGTTGATACAAAAGTGTTAAATCCTAAAAATGCTTGGGCAGATAAAGAGGCATATAAAGCAACTAGAGATAATTTAGCTAAACTTTATATAGAAAATTTTAAAAAGTATCTTGGAGAAGACGCAGAGTTTGACTACTCTGTTGCTGGACCAAAGCTAAAGTAAAAAATGAAAAAAGTTCTTATCTTAGGTGGTGGTTTTGCTGGGGTTGAGTGTGCCATCTACCTAAGAAAAAATAATTTCTCAGTAACTCTTATATCAGACCGTGAATATCTTTATGTTTATCCTACCTCTATTTGGGTTCCTACTAATGGTTGCTCATATGAAGATGTAAAAATACCTCTTTCAAAACTTCAAGATGTTCACAAATTCACACTTGTTGTTGATAAAGTAGAATCTATCAAAAGTTTAGAAAAGAAAGTTTATTGCAAAAATAAAACTTATGATTATGAATATCTTGTTGTCGCTATGGGTAGTGGTAAGATGCATCATAAGGGAATAGAACACACAATAAGTATTTGTGGTAATCCAAAAGATGCTTTGAGGATTAAAGAAAAATTTGATTCTCTTATTGAAAAAGGCAGTGGCAAAGTATCTTTTGGATTTGGTTCAAACTCAAAAGATAGTAGCAATGTTAGGGGTGGTCCAGCGTTTGAATTACTATTTAATTTTCACAATAAACTCAAAAAACTTGGAATTAGAGAGAACTATGAATTGACATTTTT
The DNA here is from genome assembly GCA_027066435.1 of Campylobacterales bacterium. GTDB lineage: Bacteria > Campylobacterota > Campylobacteria > Campylobacterales > QNZT01 > SZUA-1433. The sequence goes on along the minus strand of JAMONX010000001.1, from coordinate 9,752 downwards.
TGCACCGATGAAAGAACCTGGGAAGAGAATGGGTGAAGGTGCATTAAAGATGATGGATAAGATTTTCAAAAAACTTGATATCAAAGTGAGAGTAGGTAAAAAGATAGTAGAGTTTAAAGAAGATGGTATTTTATTTGAAGATGATATCTTTTTAGAGAGTGATTTTACGATGTTTATTCCTGCTGGTGATGGGCATAAGGTATTTCAAAATTCAGACTTACCATTAAGTGATAGTGGATTGATTAAGATAAATGACCATTGTGAAGTTTATAAAAAAGATGATATTTTTGCTATTGGCGATTGTGTTTCGTTAGAAGGACCTAGTTGGAAGGCAAAACAAGGGCATTTAGCAGAGGCAATGGCAAAAATTACAGCTTATAATATCAAAGCAAAAGAGGATAAAAATCCAAACCTAAAAGGGTATCAAGAACATATCAATATATTATGTATTATGGATAGTGGAGATGGTGCTTCATTTATATATAGAAGCCAAAAAAGAGCTTTTATGATTCCTATGCCTATCGTTGGACATTGGCTTAAAAAAGGGTGGGGATTTTATTATAAAAATAGTAAATTAAATAAAATTCCAAGACTACCAGGACTTTAATTAAAAGGGAATTTGATGGGAAAGTTAGCCACAGGACGAGCAAGCTCTAAAAGTTCAAAGCTTTTAGATGAATTTAATGCATCTTTGATGTTTGATAAAAAATTATATGCAGAAGATATTGAAGGTTCAATCGCTCACGCATCTATGCTTCAAGCTCAAGATATTATAAGTCAAAGAGAGTTACACCAGATAATAGGTGGATTAGCACAAGTAAAAAAAGAGATAGAAGAGAGTAGTTTTGTTTTTGATATAGCTGATGAAGATATACATATGGCGATTGAGAAACGACTAACCGAAATCATCGGAGATGCTGGGAAAAAACTTCATACTGCAAGAAGTAGAAATGATCAAGTAGCTCTTGATTTTCGTCTGTATGTACAAAAAAATAGTAAAAATTTAGAGAAATTAATCCTCAAACTTATAGAAACACTGTTAGATATTGCAGATGCAAATAGCTCCACTTTGCTTCCCGGATTTACACATCTCCAACATGCCCAACCTATAAATTTTGGTTATCATATGTTGGCATATGTGGCTATGTTTCAAAGGGATATTTTGAGATTTAGCGATAGTTTTAAAAGAAACAACTTCTCTCCTCTTGGATGTGCTGCTCTTGCTGGTACACCTTATAAGATAGATAGAGATTATACAGCTAAAAAACTTGGATTTGATGCTCCTACTGTAAACTGTCTTGATACTGTAAGTGATAGAGATTTTGCATTAGAGATTTTGTTTAATATTTCAACTCTTATGACTCATATCTCTAGGCTTTGTGAGGAGTTAGTGCTTTGGTCAAGTAGTGAATTTGGATTTATCTCTTTGAGTGATGAATACTCAACAAGCTCATCAATCATGCCACAAAAGAAAAATCCAGATGTTCCAGAGCTTCTTCGAGGTAAAACTGGTAGGGTGTATGGAAATCTTATCTCACTTTTAACAGTCTTAAAAGGTTTGCCTTTAGCATACAACAAAGATATGCAAGAAGATAAAGAGGGAGTCTTTGATAGTGTTGAAACTGCAACTATTTCACTTCGCATCTTAAATGAAGCTATGGCAACAATGAGTGTGCATATAGATGTTATGGAAAATGGTTGTAAAGTTGGGCATCTTAGTGCTACTGATTTGGCTGACTATCTTGTTAGAGAGTGCGACATGGCATTTCGAGATGCATATAAGATAACAGGTGCTATCGTTGCACAGGCTGAGAAATCGGGTATTGATTTAAGTGAAATGAGTTTAGAGGAGTTAAAAGTCGCTGATAGTAGGATAAATGAAAATGTTTTAGAGTTCTTAAATCTTAGAAATTCAATGAATGCAAGAGCTTCATACGGCGGAACTTCTATAAAATCAACAAAAGACCAAATAAAATATTTTAAAAAATGGATAGAAAATTATGATGTATAAAATTTGTTTATTGTTTGTCACACTATTGATTGTTAGTGGATGCAGTACCTCGGATTTACAAAATAGTATAGACGATGCTATAAATAAAGATAAAGAGCAAATTAGCACGATAGATAAAGAGACAGATGAACAAGATGGATTAGATAGACATAATGAGATAAGAGCCAAAGTATATAATGGCTCTGCTTTATCTTGGAGTGATGAGATAGCAAAAGATGCACAAAGTCATGCAAATACTTTAGCTAATAGTGGTGAATTTAAACATGACCCTAAAAATTATAATGGTTATGATAATGGACCTTATGGTGAAAATCTATATGCAACAACTGATAATAGTAATATCGCTTTTAGAGATGCTATTAATAATTGGTATGTTGAAAAAAAGTATTATAACTATAGTGACAATAGTTGCAGTGTAAACTCTTCTAACCCTATAATAGAAGGTCTTACACAATATAATACTTGTGGACATTATACACAGATTATTTGGAAAGATACTCAGTATGTTGGTTGTGCTAAAGCTAAGTACAAAGCTGGTGATTTAAAAGGAGGATATGTAATTGTTTGTAAGTATAAATCCCCTGGTAATGTGATACAAAATGGAGTACCACAAAGACCGTATTAGTTAGAGAGATTTATGTGTTGCCTCTTTACTAAAGTGAGGCCAGCTAAGCTTTGTTCCCCCTAAAAGATGAAAGTGAAGGTGAGGTACTTCTTGTCCTCCATTTTCTCCATTGTTGATAATAAGCCTATATCCGCTTAAATCTAATCCCATCTTTGTTGCAACTTCTTGTATGAAAGGGGTAATTGCACTCATAATAGAAGCAGGTGCATCTTGAAACTTCTCAATATGAACTTTTGGGATAATTAAAAGATGAATGGGTGCTCTAGGATTTGCATCGTGAAAGCATAAAAACTCATCATTTTCAAGAATTTTATTTGAAGGTATCTCACCCTCTACAATTTTGCAAAATATACACATGATTAACCTTTTTTATAAATTATACCATAACTGTTTTACATAATTCTTCTTCTGTCTCAAGTTCTACATCTATATATGCATCATCTGTTCTATTTTCTTGGCAAGATGTAGTAGCTTGACTTTGAATCTCTTCTTCTATATCTACATGATAATCTAATTTTTCTAATAGCGGTATATTCTTTTTTGAATTTAAAATTGCTCCATAAAAACCAAGTTGTGGATTATCTATCAGTGCATCTGAATATTGCCCTATATATCCTTCCACATGACCTCCCTCATTTATAATTCTATCTGCAAACATACTTCCTTTTATGCAACTTGTTGATTCTATTTTTAATACTTTACAAGCTAATTTTCCCACAATTGTTCCGCCTGATGTAATATTTTTTGCTTGAATATTTGACTCTACCATGGCATTTTCTGATACAAACAAACCACTACAGGCGATATCTCCTATAATTGTACCTTTTGCAAGAACTTTGTTTGCCTTGATTTGGCTTTGGCTTTTTGAAGTCTCTAAAAGTTCTAAACTATCACAGATAATATCTCCCTCTATATTGCCACTAGAGATAACCTGTTGGGCTTTTATATCTCCATCAACAGTACCACTTGTACCAACTATTACTACATTGTTTACTTTAACATCCCCTTTGACATGCCCATCAATATGTATAGAGTCATTGCCAATAAAATTTCCAATAGAAGTTGTTCCTTGGGTGATAATAGTAGCAGAGCTAAAATACTTTTTTTTCTCGCTTTTCTCTTTTTTAAAAAGTGCCATAGTTTAATGTCCTTATAAATAATCTATAATGCAAAATCGACCAAATTAATAATCATTATAATTTTTTTTTGTTTGGACGATATTAGGGGCAAGGAGTGTTATGATGAGAGAGAGAAACATATTGTTTTTATTTAAAAGCTTTATATTTTTAGTATTGGGATTTTCTACAGTTATTGCAATGAAGGTAAATATAGTTGAAGGGTTACCATATGTTGATGTAGATGTAAATGGAGAAAATATCAGAATTCAAAGAATTCAAGATGTAAAACATAAGCTTAAAAATAGTTATACAAAAACATCAAGACCAACAGAGCCATTTGATATTCAACCCTTTGAGCCAATCAAAGGAATAAAGACTATTAGTGAACTTGATGTAATTGATTTTATCAAAAAACAAGTGAGTGAAAATGAGGGCTTACTTATAGATGCAAGAATGCCAAAATGGTACAAAATGGGGACAATCCCAGGTGCACTTAATGTCCCATTTTCTATCTTATTAGGAGATAAAGAGAACACTTTTATAGAGTCAATTTTTAGTCTCTTTGGGGCAAATAAAGATAATGGAAAATGGTATTTTAACGATGCACAGAGATTGTTAGTATTTGATAATGGTCCGTGGTCTAAACAAGGAGTGGTTGCGATGGAAAATTTGATTCGTTTAGGTTATCCAAAAGATAAAATTTTTTACTACCGTGGTGGTATGCAGTATTGGCAAATTGTTGGTTTAACAACAATAGAGCCAAAAGATTAGGATCCAAAGTATGAAAAGAAAATTTTTAATGATATGTATGATTATATTGCTACCTATAACAGCTTTTGGGCTTACAAATAAAGAGTTAGCACTAAGTATCAATTTAGCGGGTAAACAGAGGATGTTATCACAAAAGATAACTAAAGAGGCTCTTTTAGTTAAAGCTGGTATTGCAAAAGATGAAAATTTAAAAAAATTAATCAGAAGTAGAAATCTGTTTGATAAAACCTTAAATGCTATCATAAATGGAGATGCAAGTTTAAAAATAAAAGCTTCTAATGACCCAAAAGTAAAAAGAGAGTTAAAAGCTGTACAAAAAATATGGAAAAAATTTGACTCAAATATTCAGAAGGTGATAAATCAAACTGCAAATAAAAATAGCTATATAAAAATAAAAACACAAAACCTTGAACTTTTAAAAAAGATGAATAAAGTTGTAGATTTGTATGTTGCACTAAGTAAAACAAGTACATCCAAAAAAGCTCAAGCCGTTAATCTCTCTGGAAAAACAAGGATGTTGACACAAAAAATGGCAAAAGAGTTGCTACTTATTTCACAAGGTTTAGATGCATCTAAGAATAAGAAAAATCTACAAAAAACAGCAAAATTATTTGAAAAGATATTGAGAGGTTTACAATATGGAGATAAATCGTTACAGTTAGAGAGTGCAAAACTACCAAATATAAAAAAAGAGTTAAAGGTTGGACAAAATCTATGGAGCCAAATTAAACCAACTTTTCAAAAAAGTATTTATGATAAAAAAACAGTTAATAATACTATCTTTCGTTTAGATATCTTACTCTCTCAGATGGATAAAACTGTAAAGTTGTACGAAAAGTCTATTAACAGGGAAAAACAGGCTCTAAAACTCTCTTCACTGGTAAATCAATATATGCAAAAAAAGAATCTACACTCGCATGTAATCAACCTCTCAGGAAAGCAACGGATGTTAACACAGAAGATGACTAAACTATCACTGTTAATATATTTAGGAGTTGATAAATCAAAAAATATAGACAAATTGAGGAAATCATCTAAACTTTATGAAAAAACTTTAAATGGTTTTATAAGTGGCGATTCCTCGTTGGGACTACCTGCATCTAAAGATAAAAAAATTATAGCTTCTATTAAATCTTTACAACAAGAGTGGAGGTTATTTGAGAAAAATATTCAAAAGATTATTAAAAATGATAAAAAAGATATTAAAGCATTGGGTTATGTGATTAAAAACAACGAAAAGTTACTCAAAATGTCAAATCAACTTGTGCAAACTTTTAAGCATTCAGGTGAAAAACAGACATTTTTAGAAAAAGCCCGGGCAAATATTGTAGATATTGCTGGAAAGCAGAGAATGCTTACTCAAAAGATGACAAAAGAGAAGTTGTTGGTTTTGTTAAAGGTAGAAACAGACGCAAATAATAAAGAGCTACAAAATACTGTTTCACTCTTTGATACATCTCTTAAAACATTAATCCAAGGGGATGCAAATTTAAAAATCGTAAAGCCAAGCAATGAAAAAATATCAAAACAGTTACAAACAGTTGCAGGAATTTGGGAAAAGTTAAAACCTCTATATTTAGAGAAAAAACTTGAAAAAAAAGAGTTGGCAGTGATAGTTTCACAAAATCCAATATTATTGGCTGAAATGAATAAAGCAGTTTTATTGAGTGAAACTGTAGCAGATTATTAGGAGAAAAAGATGTATATATTTAGATTTTTAATTTTATCAGGGCTTGTTTTTGTAAATAGTCTATTTGCAAATAGCGATATTGTTGTGAAGATAACAAAAGATATTCCATATCTCTATATAAATCATATGGGGCAAAAAATTAAGATTAGTAGAATTCAAGATACAAATAATCTCTTAATGGACGATTATACAAAAACATCTAGAGTTTGTCCTCCATTTTGTATAAATACAACAAGTGTAAACAAAGATGTTAAGACAGTTGCTGAGGTCGAAATAGTACATTTTTTGCGAGATAAAGTATCAAAAGGTAGAGGCTTGGTTGTAGATGCAAGATTGAAGAGCTGGTATGAGTTGGAGACTATTCCCTCAGCTATCAATATACCTTTTACTATGTTTCAAACAGATGACAGAAAAGTTGCTAAAAAGGTCTTTAAGCTTTTAGGTATGGAAGTTAAAAAAGATGGTAAATGGAATTTTGACAAGGTAAAAGAGTTAGCAGTATTTTGTAATGGTATATGGGATGAGCAGTCACGACATCTGATTGAAGGGATGTTAAAGTTTGGATTTCCTGCTGATAAGATATTTTACTATAGAAGTGGATTTCAAGGTTGGAAACTTTTAGGTTTAACAACCGTAGTACAAAAAGAGAATATAAGATAAAAAGGGATAACAATGTTTAAGAAAAAGAAAAATATAGAGCAAGATTTTATTACATACAATACAGAGAGAGCTGTTTCTAGCAAAGAGAGTAGTAGCTTTTCTTTAGGTTCTGTTATTCAAGTTTTGATTATATTGATTCTTACTGGAGTATTTGTTGTTGTAGTTGTCTTTGGGTATAAATACTTTACAAGTGGGGGTATGAGTCAATTATTTGCTGAACCTAAACCTGTTGCATCTGAGGATATAAGTAAGAAAATGTATACACAAAAAGAGATGCAAGCTATGATGCAATTGGTAATGGCACAAATGGCAAAACAGCAAAATACAAAACCAGTACAAAATGTTGAAAGTAATGAAGATGAAGCACTTATCTCTTTGCTTGAAAATGCACAAGTGGATCAAATTACAGATATAGATACTACTTTAAATATGGAAGATATAGATGAAACAAAAAAAGCAACAGAGAAAAAGAGTAAAACTACAATAGATAATTACAATAAAGTTGTAGTTTCACAAGATGCACAAAGTGGTGATGAATTGGCAAATCTTTCGAGAGATTTAGGTGCAGTGTTAGAAAATATAGAGACAAAAGATAGCCCAAAATCAAAATATACAACATTGATTTCCAAGGAAGTATCTACAAGAGAGGATGAGATGCGAGTAATAGTTGTTCAAGTTGGTGATACACTCTCTCTAATTGCTAAAAGAGCATATGGGTCAATTAATGAGTATAACAAACTCATTAATGCAAATCCAGAGCTTATAAAAAATCCAAATTTCATCTATGTAGGTCAGCGTCTTCGTGTACCAGCTATATAAAATAAAAAAAGATAAAGGAAAAGATAATGGATAATATACAAAAGTATAGATTGGTTACAAGAAGTAATCTTGATGGAATTATAAGTGCAGTGTTACTTAAAAAGCTTGATAAGATTGACGATATTTTATTTGTGCATCCAAAAGATGTGCAAGATGGAAAGGTTGAAATAGGTTCAGGTGATATAGTAACAAATTTGCCATATGTAGATAATGCTCATATGGCATTTGATCATAAACTGGATGCATCTGATTCAAATATAAAATTAAATCCTCATCACGCACTTTTTACTGATGTAGAGTCTGCTTCACAGATTATATATGAGTATTATGGAGGAGAAGAAGTTTTTGGTGGCGAAGTACTACCTTTGGTAACGGCTGCAAATAGATCAAAATCTGCAGATTTCACAAAAGAGGAAATTCTTTCGCCAAGTGGGTGGGAGTTATTGACTTTTTTGAGTGATCCTAGAACTGGACTTGGGCGATTTAGAGAGTTTGAGATATCAAACTATGAACTTATGAAAAGGCTTATTGATCTTTTATTAACGAAAGATATAGATGAAGTTTTAGAATCTAAAGATGTAAAAAAGCGTTTAGAACTGTACAGAGATAGTGAAAAAGAGTTTCATAGTCAATTAAAACGGTGTGTTAAAATTGAAGGGGATGTTGCTGTTATTGATTTAAGAGATGAAGAGATTATATATCCAGGGAATCGATTTGTAGTTTATGCACTATTTCCAGAAGCTTCTGCATCTATTCATATCTTACAAGGTTTAAATAGACAAAATATTGTATTTGCTTTGGGTAAATCTATCGTAAATAAGAGCAGTGATAAAGATATTAGTAAAATTGTTACTAAATATGGTGGTGGCGGACATAAAAATGCAGGAACACTCCAAGTACCGCATCTTGAATCAGATGCAGTTAGAGCAGATTTAGTGGCTCTTTTGAATACAAAATAATAGATAGGGATTGTTGTGAGAAATAAATTTATGATTACAATCAGTGATGTAAAAGGTTCTAAGCAGTATACGCTGCATCAATTGATTCGTCGTCTTGTATTGTGGGTCATTGTTGCTGTAGTTGCGATTATTGCAATTGGTGCAGTACTGTTAAATATTCTCTCTTCAAAAGTAGATAACTTAAATCATCTAACTTCAGAGTTGAAAGATTCACAACAATCGCTAACCAAAAAAAATAGTATTTTAGAACAAAATATCATAAGCAAAGCTCAAGCCTTAGAGTCTATGGATGAGCAATTAGTAGAGATTGAAAAGATTATAGGGTTAGAGCCTAGTATTAGCGATGCATTTGATAATAGAGCAGAAATTGCTAAACAAAAAAGTTTACAAAATCTAAAATCAGCAAAGTTAAGTGTCGCAGAACTCTCAATACTAAACAGAAGCATCCCTACAGGTTCACCTTTAAAAAACTATAAAAGAATTACTGATAAGTTTGATTATAGGATTCATCCTATTTTACATAAGAGGGTTTTTCATTTTGGATTGGATTTTGCAGCTAAGGTAGGTACTCCTATATACTCACCAGCAGATGGTGTTGTAGCATACGCTAAACGAAAAGGTGGTTATGGAAAATTTTTATTAATCAACCATCCATTTGGATTTAGTACGGCTTATGGTCATTTAAACGATTATGCAGTAAAAGAGGGCACTTATGTATATAAAGGCGACCTTATCGCATATGTAGGAAATACAGGTAGAAGCACTGGTCCACATCTGCACTATGAAGTTCGTTATCTATTCAAATGGTTAAATCCACAACCCTTTGTTAATTGGTCGCAAAAGAGTTATCAAAGAGTTATGAAAGAGGAGAGATTGGTCAAATGGAAAAGCTTACTTGAACAACTCCGAGATAGGTATATGATTAAAGAGAAACAAAATATTTAATCATCCAAATAGTAGGTAATATTTGTCACAACTCTTATAGATTTGATATATGGTGTACTGCTATCACGGTTATTGATAGAAAAATACCCTTGACTCGCTTTTTTAATTTTACCAAGTTTTGAGTTAGAATCTTTTGCAAATTTTGAAGCTGTTT